>JAAWAX010000030.1 GCA_022792395.1 Clostridia bacterium | reverse complement strand
CCCCTACATTAAATCCACTTCCTTCATAGTCTCCCATATTTTTCAATCGATTTCGATACAAATAAGTATGTCCATAACCATTTACTTCTACTCTTACATTATTAATATCTTTTAGAATGCTAATATCTGGTTGCTCTCTTTCATATAATCCCAAATTGATATATGGTATTTCTTCTTGTCCCCACGCAAAGTGTTCTCTAATTATATAAGTAGGATCTGGCACATCTGTAGTTGCTCTTATTTTATATTGACCATTGTTAATTAAAGTTGCTTCTGTTCCTGTTTCATTAATGGTATATGCTAAATCATGTTTTTTATTTCCATTAGCATCTCTTGTAAATCCAGTATCTTTGCTTGCTCCTTCTACGGTACTAAAGTTTTTATTGAATTCATCTCTACTGTCTTCTCCCTCTGCCCTTTCTGCCGCTTTTGAACCACGATTTACATCTACATGAGGAATTACGTTTGTATAAGTTAATCCATCATACTCAAATTCAATATAATAATCTTTTAATTTCTCAATTAGCACATCCATGAATAGGTATTCACCATTTCCATCGTTGACACTATCTTTTTCTGGATATCGATTTAATTTAGAGGTTACCGTTTCTTTTACGGTTTCTCCTGTGATTCTATCTTTTAGTCTTACAGTTATCCCATTAAATAAAATATCTGCCCTATCATCGTTTATCTCACTACTAGTCGGTGTTTTATATAAATTGTTGGTATTTTGTATTCCTTTAGTATCTGGTTTATCTACCCATACATATCCGGATAGTTTTACATAGATTTGTTCATTTTCCACTATCTTTTCTGTTGTTTTTCCTGCAAC
The DNA here is from genome assembly GCA_022792395.1 of Clostridia bacterium. Taxonomy (GTDB): domain Bacteria; phylum Bacillota; class Clostridia; order TANB77; family CAG-508; genus CAG-269. The sequence continues at coordinate 19,506 of JAAWAX010000030.1, read as the reverse complement.
AACTGTTATTCCTACTGCAGTTGTAAGTTGTTTATAACCATAATTTGGATTTTTAGTCTCATAGGCTAAATGCTCACCCACCATTAAATTTTTAACATTAATTTCTCCATTACTATCGGTTATAAATTCAGTAGCTTTGTCCCTTGTTTCTACATAAGAAATCTTGCCTGATTGATTCTGTTTTACATATTTTCCAGTTTTTTTATGTTGAATATAGAATCCAACTCCTTGCAATTTTATATTATGGTCTTCTTTATTTACTTTAATTACTTTTATATTTCCTCGAACTGATATATCATACTTAAATGGTGTTTCGAGTTTTACTGTTTTTTCATAAGGTTCTCTTTGAATCAAATTTTGATATACATAGTCACTTGCTCTTAAAAATGCTATATTAACTCCTTTTACTGTTGTTGTTGCATGCCCTGTAATTGTGGTAATTTTTTCAAGATTCATATTACCATCCATTGGAATGTATATATAGAAATTCTTTCCTGATGTAATTTTGCTTACATCATGGAATTTTTCTTTTGTTCCATTATAACTACTATATAAAAATGTTCCACTTATCTTTTTATCATTTTGATTTTTGGCTGTTATATTTGTCATAGTTCCTGGAAATGTCCAATTAAATGGCCCCACTTTTATGTATGCTTTTCCATTTTTTTTCTCTTCTGTTACTTTTATCTTTTTCTGATTAGTATTATCTTGTATTTCCATCTTTTCTGGCAAACTATTTGCATAATTAGCAGCTTCTATTTCTAACGAAGTAGGAGAACCGTGGTGATTATTGGTAAAACTTTCATATAAACTCACATGATGCTTACCAACCTGATTTAACCATTCTCCCAAATAATTCCATACCGCATTAGAAACTGGTCCACTTGCTTTATCTCCGCCATTATCTGCTGATAAAATATACGCAAATTTAGCATTATGCCAACTTTCTCTTGTTTTTCCAGTATGATCGGTTGATGTTCTTCCTTCTATATTAACAGTTGCAATAACATCATATAATCTATACTCCCCTGTTCTTAACCTTTGATCATGCTCTGCACAATATAAATTTCCATCGTTTTGATATTCAGTATAAGATAAATATATATCTGGTTGTCCCACATAATAAGTAGCATTTGATATAGTATAAAAACTAAATAAAGCAATCATACCAACAATTATAGTAATAATTATTTTTTTCATTTTATTCAACTTTTTTCCCTCCTCTCTTTCTTTATTGATTATTTTCCGGTTTATTTTTCTTTTTTATGATAATAACAGTTATAATAACAAGTATTGCCACTATTATAATTCCTACTGTCATATACACCATTCCACCCGTTCTAATACTTAATAATACTTCCGCCGTTCCCAAATCATTTTCTCCTTTTACTCGATTGCCTGGTGTTGAATTACTATCTGCGATTCCTAATTCATTATAATCTTCTGTTATTTCTGCTAGATTTGGAATTAATCCTGTATTATTTTCTGACATCACTTTTGTTAATACTAATGTAAGTGTTTTCGTTTCTCCTGGTTTTATCTTTTCATTGGCTAAACTAGTTGTATACAAATTATCGCCTACTTGATACCAATCTTTATTCAATTCTGAACTAAATTTCAAATCAGAAGTTGCATAATCTCCTATCTTTTTAGCATATCCATCAATTTCTCCTTGATTCGTTACATCAATTTTGTATTCGATAATAACAGTAGAACCATGAATCGTTTTAGCATCTAATTCTACTTTTGCCATTGTTGCATTATCATATTCTCTAACCGTTGTACCATTCGCATTTTGAATTAATATTTTGCTAACATACTTGTCTAATTTTAAGTCAAAGTTTTGTAATTTAATTAATCCAATATTAATGTTAGAAATGTTGTTATCTTGTACTTCTAATATATCTGTAGAAGCTACTTGCTTTCTTTCGTTTTCAATTAGTAGCTCATTTAATATAGCATTTGAATTTTCTGTTTCTGCTACTTTATCTACTTTATATTTCGTTAAAGCATAGTGTGAATTATCATAATCAAATATAGCAATATATTTACCATTTCCTATTTTATCTAATACATAAATTCCGTTTTCATTGGTCGTTACTTCTAATACTTTCCCGTTTTCTTCTTTTACTAAATTATTTGTCTGTGTATTTAATAGTCTTACTTTAATATTGCTTAATGCTTTTTCATCTTGGTCTTTTTGTCCATTGGCATTTTCATCATACCAAGCCATACCAGAAATCATTTTCGTTCCTTTTGCTATATCATTATCCTTTACATCATTTTCATCATCTCCACTACTATCTCCAGAACCATTTCCATCGCTATTTTCACTAGCTTCAATGATATGATTAATTTCTGATGTCGTTGCAATTTTTTCTCCTAATATTTCTGCATAAGCAACATTGGTAATGGCTTCTGCTCTATCTCTTGCCTCTGAATCATCTACCGTGGCTGCTATTTTAACTGTGGTTGTTTCCTTTCCATTCATTCGGATTGGTAATTGAATACGATTTCCTTCCATTCCTTCTACTATTTCTCCATCTTGCGTAATTTGTTCAATCGTTAATTGATTTGGAATCTCATCAGCAATTTGTAATCCTCTTGTTTCATAATCTGATTTGTTTTCTAATACAATACTATATTCTATGATATCTCCTGCTTTTACATTTTGACTTGTTGTATTGGCTGTCATAGAAATTCCAATGTCAATTCCTTGCACATTGTCTTGCCAATTGTTAGATTGATATTCTTCATTTCCTTTTTTGGCAACCGTAGAAAAGTTAGTTGGACCATCCACATAATTAATCAACATATTATAAACTAAAATCTTGTATTCTCCTACGGCTAAATCCCCAATATTTAATTCTTCAGCATATTCTAATATAGTAGATTGAACATTTGGCAACTTTCCTGTTAACAAACTTACTAGTTCTACTTGCAAGCTGTTTGGCATCTTCGCTTGTACTTTAATATTTTCTTGTTTTTGGTCAGAAATATTTTCTACAATCGCATAATATCTTACACTTCCCATTGGATGTAAGTCAACATTTCTATCTGTTACACGTTTTACCGTAATTCTTAAATTTCCATTAGCTGTTACATTTTTTATTTCCGCTGATTGTTTGGTAACATCTCCATATTTTACTTCTGCTATATTACTCAAAGTTGTTCCTTCTTCCACTTGAGATTTTACTCTAACCTCATAGTCTGCATATATAACTTGTCCTACTTTTAAAGTTTCAATCGTAGATTCATAAGTTGTATTTTCTAATTCTTGATAGTAAGAAGCTCCTGAATATTCATAATCTTCTTCTGGCACTACCATAACCGTTCCTTCTGGTACTTTTGCCATCACTCTAACATCATTAACATCTTCTGTACCAGTATTAGAAACCTCGATTTGATAATGAATTACTTCTCCATTTCTTACTGGCTTATTTGTTTCTTCTCCTCCTACTGTTGCCATTAATTTCGTTTCTACTTTTGGCCCAATTCCAGTCTGCATTTCTATATTAGTAGAAGCTAATTTACTTTCTACTTTTGTATTGCTATTCGTATAATTTACTTGATAAGCGGTTCTGGCTGTTTGATTATACTCTAAATTAGCTGGTATTTGATAGCCATATTCCGCTTGTATCGCACTTCCTGTTTCTAATCGATTCACTATCATTAAGTATTTACTTACTTTGCTAGGATTTGTTATCGATTCTGTCCATCCATTTTCTGTGTTAGTTAAGTCCTCTGTTGCCTCCTCATTTTCAGAATAATAGATTTTTGCATTTTCCACTCCTTGGAATGTGATTCTTTCTGTCAGTTTAATTGCCATATTGTTGCCTTTATGGTTGGTTGGAAAATCTCCTAAAATTCTTATATTTTCTACTGCATTTTCATTGTTATTAATGATTTCTATTTGTGCTTGTAATTGTCTTTCTTCTGCTCCAATTGGAATTAATACCGCTTTCTTTTCTTCTTGTCCTAACGTTTCTACTCCTAAATCTTGTATGCTATAAATAGTGGTAATATCCGTTGGTGCTACAATTTTAATTGCTTTAGCACTAGTACCCACTTCTTGGTTTTGATATGTCATTCTAATTTCTTCATCTCTTGTTGTTGCTTTACGATTTACCTCAATAGCGGTGTCCATAACCAGAACAGCACCTTCTATAGCTTCTTCTTTATATTGTGTTTGTTGTCCTTCTAAAAATACTTTTATTGTTCTTCCTTCTGCTGTATAGTTTTTAATTTCTAATTCATTTTCATATAAAATGTCAATATTATTGACGGTAATGTCTTCCACTTGTTCTGGTAATTCTATCGTTATTTGCGGATTTTTATATAAATCATATTTTTCATGATTAGAATTTAAAACTGCCTTTATTTCCACATTGTTTTTAATAACTGTGGATAAACTTTCTTTGTTTACTTCCAATTCTGCTTTAGTTTCTGAATTTTCTAGCTTGATTGCTGTTTCTACTGTTTTTTCGTTTGCTATGATACTATTTTTTAATTCACTTGCACTTTTTATTTTTTCGATATCTTCACTTGCTTTTATTATTTTTACATGCTTAAATTCTAATGTTCCTTCATCTATTGGGGCTGTTGTATGAATAGTAATTCCCGTAACATCTTTTCCTTCATAACTAATCACCATGTTTCCCGCTTCATCGGTTGGTGTTGTATTAGTAATGGTTGCTATTTCTTCCCCATTTTGATTTTTAATCATTATACTTCCATCTTGTCCCAATAATTCATCGAATAATTCTTTTTGAATTATCGTTCTACTATAAATGACATTAGCTTCTTGACCTGCTCCATCGACAATATATTGACAATTTCCCTCTGTTATTTCAGCACCAGTAAGTGCTTTTGCATAGTTAATTTTCATTTGGGTTATACTTTGATATGGTCTGTCAATCCCTGCCTTTAGTTTTCCTTTATAAATCGTTTCTTCTAAATTTTGGGCACTTACTTCAAGTGTTGTATCTAATTCTTCTGAACCTACTGTAAATTCTTTCTCTATTTCTATTTCTTTTCCATTATGTAAGATTACCTTCTCATAAGCCTTAATTACCATATCCTCGATTTCTACTTCTTTGTCATATAAACATGTTAAAATAACATTTTCATTTCCTTGTTTTTTCCATACTACTTTGTTGTCATTGTTTTTTGGATTTTCTAATGTTAATTCTACTTGATTGTCTTTATATTGGTAATCTAAAGATGTCATATTGTTTAGATGTTCAATTTTCTCTATTTCCGCTTGCTTGCCATCTACTTCTGGTATGGTAATTCCAGCATATATCTCTTGTATTGGGTAATTGTTTTCTTTTAATCCCAAAAAATAAGAAAGTTGAAGGACTCTTTTTTCTTCTCCATTGATATTTATCACTTTATTGGTGATTACTCTCATTTCGTTTTGAATACTGTCATTTGTATTGTTTTCTACTAATTTCCATTCTACCTCTCGATTAGCTTGTATATTAATATCTTTTTCTGTACTGTCACGATAAATACCTTTTATACTAATTTTACTTACTTTGTTTAATAAGCTAATGGTAAAGTTCTCTTCTGTTATTGGTTCGACTTTTACCTTTATCTCTTCGGATACACCTACATTGATTTGATTTAAATAAATCGTATTATTTTCTATTTTGTTAACATAGGCACTATCCGATTCTTTTAATGTAAAATTACTATCCTCTAATACAATTTCTCCGTTAAAATATCCTTCTTTCTTTACATCAACTCGTAAATATAAAAAGGTTTCTTCTGTGTAAGCTTCTTTTTCTAGTGTTATTGCCTCTTTTCCTTCTCCATCTTTAAAGTAGGCTTTAAATTCTACATTTTTGTGATTGGTTCCCACATTATCTACTGCATAACTAATTAAATTTTTTCCCACAAAAATAAAATTTGTCATAGTCATGGTTAGAATCATAACTAAAATAACACTTATTTTAAAAATCTTTCTCTTCATAGTTTCCTCCTTGTCTCTAGGTAGTTTTGTTTACCCAATTTTTCTAATATATATTATATACATTTCTTAAAATAAATCAATATTTATTTTCTATTTTTACCTATTTTCATGCGTTTTTTCTTACGGAAGGTATCAGTAATATTAGAATATTACTTTTTTGTTACATTTGCTGCCCAGAACCAGATGGGAAGTTTTGGGGATGTTTTGAGGAAGTTTTTTAAAATTAGTAAAGTTTCTTAAGTTTTTTCATACAATAAGAATAGAGGTGATTGATTTGAATAATATGAATTTTGATGAAAATACGATAAATAAATTAAGGGATATGATGAATAAAGGAGAATTAAATGATGTCATTTCACAAATTCCTCCTGAGATGATACAAAATTTTTCTTCTATGATGTCACAAAATAAACAAAATACTTCGGAAAATACCTCAAATAATACTTCTAATGCTTCTTCTAATAATGGTAATTTTGATTTTAGTCAAATTGACATGAATACTATCTTAAAAATGAAGTCTGTTATGGAGAAATTAAATAATTCAAATGACCCTAGATCCAATTTATTATATTCCCTAAAACCTTACTTACGAGAAGAAAAAAAAGGTAAACTAGATCAATATGCTAATTTACTAAATGTTGCTAAAATTGCGGATCTTTTTAAAGATAATAATAAGGAGAATCCTCACAATGGCTAGTTTTTACAATAATTATTATAGATATTACCGACCTTATCCGACACCCATTCATAAAAATTATTCTATACCAGACAAGTCATTTTTTTCAAATGATGCCTCTATATCTTCGAATAAGGAGGACAGGACAGAAGATAAAATAAGAGCTTCCGCTAGTTCGTATACAACAGCTTCTAAAAAACAAGAAAAATCATCTAACTCTTATTCCTTTGGCCCAATTCAATTCAAAAATCCTCTTTTTACAGATATGGAAGAACCAATTTTTGAAATACTAGGAATAGAATTATATTTAGATGATATTATTATTCTTGGTTTATTATTTTTTTTATATCAAGAAGGTGTGCAAGATGAAATGCTCTTTATTGCCCTTATTTTGCTATTATTAAGCTAATATAGAGTAAACTCTTAAAATCAACTATTCAATGATAATTTCATTTTCTTTTAGACTAACATAGGATTGTTTATGCATTGGTTCTTCCTCACGGTCAATTTCTTTTACTACATTTGCAATTCTAATTTGTACAGTATCCACTAATCCTGCTGCTATGATGGCTTGTTTGTTCCCTTTTGCTCCAGCATGTGCTAGTCCTCTTAATGCTCCTAATACAATAATATTATCAGAAGCAATCACTTCTGCTCCAGAATTAACATCTCCAATAATAACTAAACTTCCTTCTGTTTCTATTTTTTTTCCAGAACGTAAAGAACCTCTATGGAATTTTGTTTCTGATGTAGCAATTTCTTTTTCAAAAGTTTCTCTTATACTATGTAATCCCAATCCTTTTGGTATATCAAATTCAATATCAACATCTATTTTACTTTTGATTACTTGTTTAATTTCATCCATTTCTTTATTTTTTAAAATCTTACCTGTAATTGTCATTGGCGTTTTGTCATCTTTATATAGTTTTTTCAATTCTGTCATTTTTTTATTCAATGCTTCTATAATTTCCACTTGTTCTGCTTCTTGGCTTAATTTAATAATAAGTTCATTTTTCTTTAAATGAATACTAACGCAATTTTTCATGCTACATCCTTCTTCCTTTTTATTGTATCATTTCAACATATGGTACTGCACTCATATCTTCTTCTACATTTTGTGTATTCATACCAAAATATTCTGCCATGATGTCTCTTACCACTTCTGCTGTATAATTACCATGTCCTCCGTTTTCTACCATTACTACAATGGCTATTTCTGGATTTTCAAATGGTGCAAACCCTACAAACCAAGCATGTACTTGATTATTAGGCGCTTCTGCAGATCCTGTCTTACCTCCTACACTAATGTCAAAATCTCTAAATCTAACATAAGCTGTTCCTCCTGTATCACTTGTAACCGATTTCATTCCTTCTAGTACAGCATTTAAATAGCTTTGGTTAATTTGTAAATCTTCTATATTGTCTTCTTCTAATCCTAATTTTTTGTTAACAAATTGATTAATTTCTTCTTTTGAGGTTTCAGATCCATCTGCATTTCTAATTGTTTTTACAATACTAACATCTATCTTCTTTCCACCATTGGCAAGCTGACTGATATATCTTGCCATTTGCAATGGACTAAATTCATTGTCACTTTGTCCAATAGCTGCTTGTAGTGTATTTCCTGGACCCCAAGGTTCATCTGGATGTAAATTAGCCCAAGTTTCTTTACTAGCTAAAGCTCCAACTGTTTCACTTTGTAATTCGATTCCTGTTTTAGAACCTAAACCAAAATATTTGGCAAACCTTACTAAAGTATCAATTCCCATTCTGTCTGCTGTTTCATAGAAAAAATAATTACATGATTTTTCAATCGCTCCTGATACATTTAAATAGCCATGTCCTACATGAGAATCTGTATAAATCCAGCATCTAGGTTGATAATCTCGATACTTTGTATAAATTCCAGTATCATTAATGGTTGTGTTTAAGTTAATTACTTCTGATTCTAGACCAGCTATCGCTGTTACCATTTTGAAAGTAGATCCTGGTGAATAGGAATTTTGTATGGCTTTATTGACAAGTGGTTTTGCTTCATTATCTCGATATTTTGCCCAATTTTCATTACTGATTCCTCCCACAAAGTCTGCTGGACTATAATCTGGATAACTTGCCATCGCTAAAACTTCTCCAGAATTTACATTCATAACAACAACGGCTCCTGCTTTTGCATCATAAACTTTCCCAAATCCCCCAGAAGCTATTTTTTGTATGTTATCTGCTAACGTATCTTCTGCTATTCTCTGAAGGTTTGCATCTATGGTAAGAACAATATCAGATCCTGCTACTGCTTCTTCTGAAATATATTCAGCCGTAGTTGTTCCATCCACTGCCATATCGATTTGCTTCGTTCCATTTTTTCCTTTTAGATATTCTTCAAATACATATTCAATTCCAGTCTTACCTATAATATCATTTGGACTATAAGTTGCTTTTCTTTTTTCATACTCATCAGCATCAATTCTAGAAGCATATCCTAGTATATGAGATGCTAAACTTCCAGAAACATACTCTCTTACTGGTTCTACTACAATATTAATACCTGAAAATTTGTCAGAGCTTTCGCTAAATTCTGCTACCGCTTCTCTTGGTATGTCTTCTGAAATGGTTACAGATTGCGTACTACTATATCCTTTTTGAGCAATTAAATAACGAATGGCTATTATCTTTCTTACTTCTTGTATATTATCTGTATTTTGTATTTTATATTTATCTTTAAATTTGTAAAAAGCTTGCTCTGCTGTTATATCTTCTTCTAAATTATTGGCTTTCTTCCAATTGACCAAAGTTTCATTCTCAATAGTATATTCATAAGGATCAATATTAATTGGAAAAATGTCAGAATAGGAACAATTGTATTTTTCCAATACTTGTATCATATTTAAAATAGATGTATTTAATGTATCGGTATCTACTTTACTTTTATACATTTCCAATGAAAATTCCATTTTAGAAGTAACTAGTGGTGTTCCTGTTTTATCTAAAATAGCTCCTCTTGAGGCTTCTAATGTACTCTCCCTGGTTAAACGTGTATTGGATTGTTCTCTATATTCTGCACCATGCACAATTTGAAGGCTGAATAATTTAATAATTAAAATGATACCAACTATATAAATAAAAGCTGTTAATATATTAAATCTTAAATTTATATTTGCTTTTTTAGTAGTACGTTGTTTCTTTAGCAAATTCTCACCCTCTTCCTATTATTACTATTGTTTTAATGTATATACTTTTTTATAATTCTAAAATCATGAATAACACATGTTTTGCTCTTATAGAATTTCATATATTGGCTTAATTATATTTTTTTAAAAATATCTTGTTAAAATCTTATTACCCTTATATTCATTTTCTATATAATAGCCACACTTTTGTATCAATGGGTATATAATAATTGTTAAAATCAAATTAAAAATTATTTCTATTATTAATATTTTAATAAAGCTGAATAATTCCACATGAATCGATAGAAATATATAACTTAATACATAAGATAATATTTCAAAAATAGCAGTTGCTACTACTCCCATAATCATAATTGTCATTCTACTATCTTTTGAAAAATTTTTATCAAAGATAGCTGATAAAAATCCAATTAAACCCAATCCAATGCTATAAATCCCAACTTTTGTTCCAATGATAAAATCTAATAATAAACCTAGCACTAATCCATAAATAGCTCCCATGGTTCGATTAGCAAATAATCCAATAAACAATATAAATATAACAAATAAATTAGGCATAACTCCTGCTATGTTAAACCAACTAAAAAAGTTTGCTTGTAAGATATAAATTAAAATAGCAGTTAAAATTAAACTTATATTAATAATTGCCTTTTTCAATTGGTTTCCTCCTTGCTTCTTTTATTGGTTGGTTATCACTAATACTGTATCTAATTTATCAAAATCTACTGCTGTTTCCACCATGGCATAACGGTCTGTCATATTTTGTGTATTGGTAACTTTTTTAACAGTCCCGATATGAATTCCTTTTGGATAAATCCCTCCTAATCCAGAGGTTTCGATACTATCCCCTTGAATAATATTAGCTTCTGTTGGAATATACATCGCTTTTAAAGATGATTTATCATCTAGCGTTCCTTTACATACAATACTATCTTTTGTAGTACTCATGGAACAACTCACTGAACTTGCTGTATCAATAATGGTTTGTACTTTAGCGGTTGTATCAGTAACTGATATAACATGCCCTACTAATCCTTGATCTGCAATTACTGTCATATTTTCTTCAATGCCATCTTTTTTTCCCAAGTTAATAACAATTGTCTTGGAATAATTACTAATATCTTTATTAATCACATAACCTGGTATCGTTTTATATTCTCCATATTTTTCTGTTAGATTTAGATATTCTTTTAGCATTTCATTTTGCGTTTTAATATTTTCTAATTCCCTTAATGATTGTTCTAATTCACTATTCTTTTCTTTTAATTCTTTATTTTCTTCCTCTAAATTATTAATATCAGTAAAAAATGTCTGATTACCGCCAATTTTGTTCTTTAAATAGGTCAATCCATTTTGAATTGGCATAACTAAATTACTCGCTACATTTTCAAAGAAAGAATTCCCAGATTCTCCATTTGAAAAAATAACAATCAATATTAAAATAATAATGGTTATCGCTATTCCTATCATTCCAGCTTTTTTATTTTTCTGCATTTTTTACTCCCTTTTTCTATTTTATCTTCTCTTCCTGCTATTGATTAAAACTGTCTTTAATCTCTCCAAATCTTCTAATGTTTTACCAGTTCCTCTAACTACACAATCTAGCGGATTTTCTGCTATATAAACTGGCATTCCTGTTGCTGCACTTAATAACTTATCCAAATTTTGGATTAAAGCTCCTCCTCCTGCTAACATAATTCCCTTTTCCATAATATCAGAGGCTAATTCTGGTGGTGTTTTTTCTAATGTTGATTTTACAATTTCTACAATTTTACCAATTGATTCTTGTATCGCTTCTTGAATTTGACTTGAAGTTATTACTACATTTCTAGGTAATCCATTGGTTAAGTCTCTTCCTCTTATTTCCATGGTTGCATCTGTCATAAGTGGCATAGCACATCCAAGTTGCATTTTAATTTGTTCTGCTGTTGTTTCTCCTATTGCTAAATTCAATTCTCGCTTAATGTAATTGACAATATCTTCATCTAGGTCATCTCCTGCTACACGTAAAGAGTGACTAACTACAATTCCTCCTAAAGAAATAACGGCTACTTCTGTTGTTCCGCCTCCAATGTCCACAATAATATTTCCCGTTGGTTCTCCTACTTCCATGGCTGCACCAATAGCTGCTGCCATTGGTTCTTCAATTAAATAAACTTCCTTCGCTCCTGCTTGCATAACCGATTCTTCTACTGCTCTTTCTTCTACTTCCGTAATACCAGATGGTACACCAACTACTACTCTTGGTCTTCCCACATTATATCTTTTTCCTACTTTTTCAATTAAATTTTTAAGCATTAATTGTGTTGCCGTAAAGTCCGCAATTACACCATCTTTTAATGGTCTTACTGCTTTAATTTGTTCTGGTGTTCTTCCTAGCATCTCTTTTGCTTCATTACCAGTTGCTTTAATCATACCTGTCTTTCTATCAATGGCAACAACAGATGGTTCTTTTAGAATAATTCCTTTTCCCCTCAAAGTTACTAAAATATTAGCCGTTCCTAAATCAATTCCTATATCTTTTGACCCAAATGTAAAAAGTTTCATTTTCTTCTTTCCTTTCTTAACTCTCTTTATATTTCAATCTTTTATGTCTTGTGCTATTTTTGAAAAAATGCTTGTATAAGTCTGGTTTCCAATAACTAAATGATCTACTAATTGAATTCCTAATAAAGCTGTAACATCATATAATTGATTGGTAAATATAATATCTTGTTCGCTAGGGTTAGCATCTCCACTCGGATGATTGTGTACTAAAATTATTTTAGGTGCTCCCATTTTAATTGGTTCTTCTAATATGTCTTTTATCGTAATATTAGCAAAATTAGTACCTCCTACTGCTATGTCTTTCATTTTAATAATTTCATTTTTATTGTTCAATATCACTATTTTAGCAATTTCTCTTTTTTGAAATCTTAATTCTTCCATCATAATTCTTGCTAAATCAAGTGGTTCTTTTATGATTATTTTTTTAACGCTTACTGGCATTGTCATGCGATTTGCTAATTCTCCAACTGCTTTGAGTTGAATGGCTTTTACTTTTCCAATTCCATTCATTTTCATTAATTCTTCTATTGTTATATTACGCAAAAAATTGATGCCTTCTGTTTTACTATCATTTAAATTCAATATCTTTTGTGCTAATTGTACTGATGTTTCTTGTTTGTTCCCTGTTTTTATGATAATGGCTAATAATTCTGCATTAGATAATGCTTTTTCTCCATACCATTCTAGCTTTTCATAAGGTCTTTCTAATTCTGGTAATTCTTTTATTTTAATTGGCAAATAAACCGTTCCTTTCTTGTTCTAATTGCCCCTATTATACTTTTTTATAAATAAATATTGCTAATACCATTCCTATGATACTAGATATACTTATTTTAAACATGAGTGCAAAAGTAACTTTTATGACACTTAAGTCAAGTACAACTGGATTTTCTAATCCAAAACTTTGGCTATAAGATAACCACCATAACCAGTTTACTTTTGATGCTAGTTCCCCTAATAGTCCCCCTACTACTAGTCCTGATAATATAAATATTAATAGTATCCATATATTTTTTTCTTTTGTTGCCATTTTTATTCATTCCTTCCTCTTTTACTTCTTTCTTTTTTCTTACGGCTATTGCTTTTTTATTCTACTTTTGCTATTATATCTTGTATTAGCATTTTTTTCAAGTAAATTACTAGATTTTTTTAGGATTTTAATTACCAAAAATTGTGGCTTTCAATATAATAATAGAAGTAGTATAATATAATTAGTAGAAGTTAAGGAGGAAGTTATCTTTATGAAAATTGAAAAACTTACCGAAAATAAAATTCGTGTTATTATTAACACAGATGAGTTAGGAGAAAATCATATCAATCTCCACAATATTATGACCAAGGCAATTGAAACGCAAGACTTTTTTTCTCTTATGCTAAAAAAAGCTGAAAAAGAAGTTGACTTTCATACCGAGGGTTGTAAATTACTAATTGAGGCTTTTTCTTCTTTAGAAGATGTTTTAGTTTTTACCATAACTAAATATTTGCCAGATAGTGAGACAAGAAAGAAAAAGCTTGTTGTAAAAAGAAAATCTTTTGATAAAACTTCTAAATTAGCTGTTTGTCAATTTGAAAATTTTGAGGTTTTCTGTGAATTCTGTAATAGCATTAAATCGTTACATAAAATAGAGATTGCTAAATTAGCTAAAAATACTGCTCTTTATAGTTGGAAAGATTCCTATTATTTAGTTTTAAGAAATATAAATACTACCTATCCATCTATCAACTTATTTTACTCTACTATATCTGAATTTGGAAAACTTCTTTCTTATTCTGAACATTTTGAATTCAAGTTGTTAGAACATGGAAAAGTATTGATAAAGAAAAACGCAATTGATGTTGGAATTAGCTTTTTTGCAAAATAAAAAACATTGTCAAAGAAATCTTTGACAATGTTTTTAATATACATAATTTTGTGGATTATAAGCAACTCCATTTACTCTTACTTCTAAATGTAAATGTGGACCTGTTGAATTTCCTGTTGAACCAACTTCTCCTATAATTTGTCCTTGTGATACTTGCGTTCCTGCTGATACATATAAAGCATTACAATGTCCATAATAAGTCTGTACACCATTTCCATGAGTTATGACTAACATTTTACCATAAGAACCTTTTGTTCCTGAAAAAGTCACTGTGCCTGAAGCCGCTGCTGCAATTGGTGTTCCTGTTGATGCTGCAATATCTAATCCTGTATGAGATGATTTTCTCATACTACTTCCAGCACCAAATCTCGATGAAATGACTCCTGATACTGGTCTAATAAAAGAGATTCCAATATTGGCTTTTCCCTTTGATGTCGTTAATGATGTATTAACACTCCCTGTTGTTTCTTCCTTTGCCACACTAACTGTCTTAATTGGCTCTGCATATAGTTTTGATACCGCTTCTTCTGAAGTAATCAACTCTTGTATGCTCTCTTCGTATTTTTCTATAATAGCTATTTTTTCAAGATTGGAACTATTTTTTTCTTTTAATCCAGCTACTACTTGCTCTGCTTCCTCAAAAGTTGAAACATATGCTTTTTCTTCCTCCCCATCCGCAACTGCGTAATAACGATAATAAGGAATTCCTTGTTCTTTTACTTTTTCAAATATCTCTTCATCATTTGCTACTGTATTTTTTTTAAGCAAACATAATCTATAACTAGGAAGGTGTGACACTTGTACAAATGCTACATTTTCTTCCTCTTCTTCTCCATTTTCTATGTATGTATTTATTTTATGTTGTAGCTCTGCTTTATTTTCTGTATAACCAATTTGTTCTCCTTCCATAAAAACACTATAAGTTGGTTTATATAAAAAAGCTATCGCTCCAACTATTAAAAAAGTTGAAATCATAAAAAGAACGATAAATTTTATACTTCTTTTTGTGTGTATCACTACTTTTTTAAACATCTCTCTCATCAATCTCCTTTGTATCTTAATCACTTTCCCTAAATGTGAAAACTTTTTGTAATATTATTGTAATAATATTGTAATATTTGTTTTTTTGCAACGAGATTCCCTACTGAAATTTTACGATTTTATTCTCTTTTTGATAGTTTATCTCTTTCTTATTTCATTTATCTCCCTTTTTCAATTTTTAACCCATAATTTTTTATGTTTTAAGAACGAAACAGAAAACATCATTTACAATGATTTTACCATTAAAATTTGTCTTTTAATAATTTATGAATAAAAGGGGCATGAATAAAACTTTTTGACCTTTTAGATTACTTTTCATACCCCATTTTTTCATTCCTTCTCAAAAACATTTTCTTATTGTTGTAATTCTGTTTTTACTGTACTGATTTCCGTAGTGGTTGCTTTTTGTGCTGGAACATAGTAACCTTTTGTTTGTGCTATTTTGAACAATTCATATTGAAAACTCTCATCATTGTTCCTAATCTGTTGAAAAGTCTGTCTTAATTGCATATTTTCTGCTTCTGATATTGCTGTTTGATAAGCTGTCAAGTCTGCTTTTACACTTCCTAGTATATCATTTACCATAGTCTTTTCATCCATTTTCTTTCCCTCCTTTAATTGTTTAAAAATGTCATCAATTTTTGTTTTGTATTCAAGGCATCTTGTGCTGATTTTGAAAATAATTGCTTTATTTGTGGATCAACAGCTTGTGAAGAATAAGTATTTAATTTTTGATATGCCGTTTCATGTGCTCCTATTAAATGTCTTAAATGCTGTAACTCAATTTGATTTAAGTCTGCCATTTTTATCCTTCCTTTCTTTTTCTATTCTTTTTTATTTTTCCCTTTTTTTGAAATTTTATACATTACATTTTAAAGTATATACCTTTCTGTTATAATACAGATTATCATTACAAAAGGCTATTAGGCAATTTGCAATCTTATCAAAATAAATACCCTAAAGCATTACACCCAATATTCACTCAAACTTATCTTCCACAATGGAAAAGTAACCTTGGAAAAATTGCTAAAAAATATCTTATCACTTACTTTTCTGATGAAAAATTTAAAGTTCAATCATAATTTTTATAAAAGAAGTTTCCTACAAATATCAATATTTTGTAGGAAACTTCTTTTTATCTTATTCAATTATTTCTAGATTGGCAAACCTTGCCATCAATCTCTTATGTCCCGCTTTATCAAAATCGATATCTACTTTTAAATCTTCTCCTTCTGGTTCAACTATATTAATTGTACCTTCTCCAAACTTCTTATGGAATACTCTAACTCCTGCTTCGAATTGTGATAAATCTACATCTTTTGTTGAAGTTGTCTTTTTCCCTAAAGTACTTAAGAAACTTTCTGCTGTACGAAAGGCAAAACTATTACTACTTTTAGCTGCTACTACTGGCTCTTTTTCATTTACTTTATATGTTTTTATATTACTATTATTTTTACTTCCATAAGTCCATGTATAAGAAGAGTCTTTGAACATTTCTTCTTTATTAGAAACTTGTCCAAAAGCTTCTTCATATCCTTCTAATAACTCTTCTGGAATTTCTTGTAAGAATCTTGATACTGGATTATAACTAGTAGAACCAAATATTGTCCTTTGTTTACTACAAGTTAAAAATAAATTTTCTTTGGCTCTAGTAATTCCTACATAACACAAACGTCTTTCTTCTTCTAATTCTTTTGGTTCCATCATAGATTGATGTCCTGGAAAAATTCCTTCTTCCATACCAATTAAAAATACAACAGGAAATTCAAGTCCTTTTGCACTATGAAGTGTCATTAGTGTTACCATTTCCTCTTCTTCTTCCAAATTATCTAAATCACTAGATAGGGTAATTCCTTCTAAAAATTCCTCCAGTGAATTTTCTGCAAATTCTTCTTCAAATTCTATCGCAACAGTTAAAAATTCCTCTAAATTAGCCATTCTATTTTGTGCTTCTACTGTATTTTCTACTTCTAATGCTTTCGTATAACCAGATTTTTTAAGTGTTAGCTTAATTAATTCTGAAATCGTTATCTTATCTTTTTGTGATTTTAATTCCTCTATGATATTGATAAATTCTCTTGAATTTAAGAATACTCTATTTAATCCATATTCATCTGACTTTTTAATAATTTCATACATGGATGTTTCATGACTAATTGCCAATTGTTCTATTTTGTCCAAACTTGTCTTACCGATTCCTCTTTTCGGTTCATTGATAATCCTTTTTAGGCTTAGGTTATCACTGCTGTTTTGTATTAATCTTAAATAAGCAACTAAATCTTTAATCTCTTTTCTTTCATAGAATTTTAAACCACCTATTATTTTATAAGGAATATTTTCTCTTCTCAAAATGTCTTCTATGGCTCTAGACTGTGTATTCATTCTATATAATATGGTAAAGTCTGAATATTTATAATATTCTTCTCTTTTTAAATGTTCTATTTGCTCTACAATATAGGTTCCTTCATCATATTCATTATCTGCTTGATAGACATGTGGCAAATTTCCTTCATCATTTTGTGTCCATAATTCTTTTTTGTATTTTACTTCGTTATTTTGGATAACACTATTAGCTGCTTTTAGGATATTTCCTGTACAACGATAATTTTGTTCTAATTTTATAATTTTAGTTCCCGGAAAATCCCTTTCAAAATTTAATATATTGGAAATGTCTGCTCCTCTAAAGCTATAAATTCCTTGGTCATTATCTCCTACTACCGTTATGTTACCATTTTTAGAAGCAAACAATGTTATCAAAGTAAATTGTGCTTTATTGGTATCTTGATATTCATCTACTAAAACATATTGAAATTTATTCGTATAATATTCTAAAATGTCTGGATTTTCCATCATGATTTTTATGGTATAGTTTATGATGTCATCAAAATCAATGGCATTATTTTCTCTTAACCTTTTTTGATATAATTCATATACAGTAGCAATTTTTTCTTTTCTAAAATCGCCATTGGCTCGCAAAGTGTATTGGTCTGGTTCTAACATTTCATTTTTGGCATTACTAATTTCAGATAATACACTTCTATCCGTAAATAGCTTATCATCAATTGATAAATCTTTTATACAATTTTTTACTAGTGTTTTTTGATCTGTCGTGTCAAATATGATAAATGAACTGTCAAATCCTATTCTATCAATAAATTTTCTTAAAATGCGTACACATATAGAATGAAAAGTTCCCATCCAAATATCTTTTGCTGGTTCTCCTATTAAATTTACAATCCTTTCTTTCATTTCATTGGCTGCTTTATTCGTAAAAGTAATTGCTATAATATCCCATGGTTTTACTTTCTTTTCTCCTATTAGATAAGCAATTTTATGAGTTAATACTTTTGTTTTTCCACTTCCTGCTCCTGCTATTACTAAACATGGTCCTTGCGTATTGGTTACTGCTTCATATTGTTTGTCATTTAATCCTTCTAATATTTCTTGCATCAAATCTTCCTTTCATACAAAATGTATGTTTGTATTTTACTACATCTATTTTTAAAAAGCAAGCTTTTTTTAGCAATACCTAATATGCTTATTTAAGGTTAAGTGGATTTTTCCCCATTTAAACTTAGGAAACCAGTGGGGAGAACCAGTGGGGAAATTTTTTAAATACTTGTTGCAAAAATACCGATAATGAATCCTATCATATTTCCAAGGGCTGTCATCCTTCCATGATATAAGTGATTTGCTTCTGGTATTAATTCTCCAGATACAATGTATAACATCGCTCCGTGCTGCAAAACTTAAACAGATTGCTATAATTTGTTCTGATATTGAACCTATAATACTTCCAAAAAAAGCCCCTACTCCCGTTGTAATACCAGATAACACAACATAGAAGATTACTTTTGATATTTTCATACCTCCATTTTTCATAGGTACTGCCATAGAAATTCCTTCTGGTTGATGTCAAAATAGACAGTTTTGATTTTTTTGTTTCGACTAATCTAATATCCAATATTAGATTAGTCGTTTTGTGCATTTTTGATATTAATATCATTTAATCTCTTAAAATTAAAAATGATATCTACTTGTTTGTCTTGGTGTATTTCTATTTTATTAATGATTATTTTCATTATTTCAGGTGTCGGCTTTTCTAGTTTTAAAAATTCTTTAACAATGTTTTCTATCTCTTTACTATCATCTTGCATAGCATTTTCTTTTTTGTTTTTTAACTCATTGTATTCCTTTTCTTTTTCATTTACTTCATTG
>JAAWAX010000029.1 GCA_022792395.1 Clostridia bacterium | reverse complement strand
TTTTTTAGTTCCTACGAAAAGAATTGTTTTCCCTTCTTCTGCTTGTTCTTTGATAAAGCTATATGCTTCATCTAATTTTTTTGATGTTTTTTGTAAATCGATGATGTGAATTCCATTTCTAGCTTGAAATATGTATTCAGCCATTTTAGGATCCCATCTTCTTGTTTGATGTCCAAAGTGAACACCTGCTTCTAGTAATTGTTTCATTGCAACTACTGCCATTTTTAATTCCTCCCTTTTTGTTATTTCTTCCACAAGGTTTCTACGTTTTTTAGGACCTAATATTTTAGGCACTTCCTTCAAAACTCTCCTTGTGTGATTAATACGCTCGCTATTATATCATGCTTTGATAATAATTTCAAGTGTTTTCTTGAAACTTATATATATTATAAAATTTATTTTTTAATTCATTTACTATTCGTAGATTTTATAGTACAATGGAGTCATAAAATAGAAGGAGCAAAATTATGATTATTAAATCTTATAATCCAGCGAATAACAAATTGCTTGGTCAAATGGAAACAACATCTATTTCTACAATAGAAGAATCAGTAAAAAATAGTAAAATAGCCTTTGAACATTGGAGTTGTTTAGATTTAGAAGAAAGACTATCCTATGTAAGAAAATTATATGATAAAATAAAATCTAAAAAAGATGAATTTGCAAGATTATTAACCAATGAAATGGGAATGCCAATATCAGAATCTCTATTTGATATTGATAGTGGTTTAGAACATATTAAATGGTATGTAGATAATATTAAAAATATTATTGGAGAAAAAATAACTTATGAAGATGAACACGAAATCGATAAGGTCATCTTTGAACCCAAAGGTGTTGTTGCTATAATTATAGCTTGGAATTTTCCTTTTTCAAGTTTTGTATGGCAAGCAGTATCTAATTTAGTTGTTGGTAATACGGTAGTAATTAAACATTCCGAATATGTCCCTTTATGTAGTAAATATATTTTTGATTTGGTTTCTAGTATTTTTCCTAAAGATGTATATACTGCTATATATGGTGATGGTGAAGTCGGCAAAAATTTGTTGAAACAAAATATTGATATGATTTGTTTTACTGGTAGTACAAAAATAGGACAAGAATTATATAAAATCGCAGGAGAAAAATTCATACCAATTGTCCTTGAATGTGGTGGTTCTGCTCCAGGAATTATTTTTGAAGATGCAGATATAGATTCCGTTATGGAATCCATATACATCAATAAATTTGCTAATACTGGACAAATTTGTGATGGTCAAAAACGATTGCTAGTACATGAAAGTAAATTTGATGAAGTATGTAAGAAGTTCAATCAATGTATTCAAAATAAAAAACTAGGGAATCCATTAGATGAAAGTGTTGAAATTGGTCCACTTGTATCTATTTCACAATTAGAAAAACTAGAATCTCAAGTGAACGATGCTATTCAAAAAGGTGCTAAAGTAATATGTGGTGGAAAGCGACTAGAACTAGATAATGGAAATTATTACCTTCCAACAATTTTAACAAATGTAACTGAAAATATGCGAATATATCATGAAGAAGTATTTGGTCCTGCCATACCAATAATCAAATTTAAAACTTTTGAAGAGGCGATTAATATAGCAAATGATACAGAATATGGATTAGGTGGATATGTATATACTTCTGATAAAGCAAAATTTGATGCAGTTGTTAAGCGCTTAAAAACTGGAATGATAGCCTTAAATAATTTGTATTATTTGAGACCTTGTAATCCATTTGGTGGATATAAAAAATCAGGAATGGGTAAGAATAATAGTGAATTTGGTTTAAGAGCATTATGCAATATAAAAGTGGTTACTTATGAAAAATAATTATTTATTTAAAAAAACTGCAAAATTGCAGTCTTTTTTCATTAATGGAGCACTTTGGGGAGGTTATTTATGAAAAATATGCCTATTTTAATGATGTTCCTCCCTCTATTTGCTCAAAAAATAATTCGATTAATCAACTGTAGTATATTTAAATATTATTATTCTTCTATAAATTGTTTTGCAGCTTCAAAAACTTCATCTGCTGACTTACTACCACTAATAACATAATCGGTATTTTTAATTAATATATCTATCCCAAGTTCATCTTTTGTATATTCTTTTATTTCATTTTCCTTTTTAGCCTGTTCAATTGTAGTAGATAGTCTTTGAGATATTCTCTCATAACGGATATTATCTTCTGTCTTTAAATATATAATTTTACAATTATAATTTTCTTTTAGCCTACTTACAGCATCATCTATATAAAGTCCATCAATAATTATATTGTCACAAGTCTTTAATTGTTTATCTATTGTATCTAAAATATGTTTAGATATTTTTGTTTTAAACTTATCTGTTCCCATTGCAAAATGACATTCTCTAATACGATTATAACCATTTTCATTTGCGAATTTCTTTCCCATATCTGCAAAACTAAGAAGTGGATAATTAAAATACTCTTCTAATCTTTGACATAATGTTGATTTTCCTGCTCCCGTTCTACCAGTAATTATAAAAATTTTTTTCATAAAATCAGTCCTTTCTTGCAATTACAAAGGTATTTTTTTTGATTTTTTGAATCATATCTTGTCCTGTATAAGTTTCTTCAAATTTTTTTATTCCTTCACTAATTTCTTTATCTGTAAGAAAACTAAAATTTGAAGTACCTCTTTTTTTATATTGATTTAAATATTTTTCTTTGCTTTTTTCAACAATTATAGATGAGTTTTCTATTTCTATTTTTGAAAAAATTGATAATTCATTTCTTAATTCAGTTATATCTGGATATCTTGTCTTATCTATTTCAAAAGTTTTTGGAAAAAATTTAGCTGTAAATCTATATTTTAAATCTTCATGAGAACAAGTTTTTATAATCAGTATACCATTTGTTTTTAAAACTCTATGCACTTCTTCAAATGCCTTTATTCTATCTTCTTTTGATAATTGTTGAATCATTATAATCATTGTGCAAACATCAAATGACTCATCTTCAAATGGCAAGTTTGTGGCATCTACTTTGTAAGCTTCAATTAATTGTTTTGCTTGATTAATTTGAGTTTCGGATTTATCTATTCCAACTACCTTATATCCATTTTCTTGCATCATTTCTCCATATTTTCCAGTCCCACAACCGATGTCTAGAATTTTTTTGTGTTTAGAATTTGCATATTTTTTTATAATTTCTATAACATTCTCTCTATCATTTTTAGTATCTAAACGAATATTATTATATTCATTCCCTATTTTTTCATAATAATTATTATAGTCTTTATTAATCGCCATGTTTTATCACCTTTTTAAATTCAAACTATAGATTCATTTCTTTTAGTATATTAATATTAATTTTTATAATATCTTAAAACTATATTTTATCATAATTTAATACAACAGTTTTTTAACAATTTCTAAAGGATACCCTTTATTTTGTTTTACATCTTTTATGATATCCATACTTGAATTATATGCTCTTAATTCTTTATTAGTCATATTCTCTAATTCCTCTATAGAAATCCATTTTACATCTAATACTTCATTTTTATCATACAAAATATCTCCAGCTATTATATTCGCATTAAATGTTATTTTTATATTCTCCTTATTGGGATAGTTTTGTATTGAAATAAGACTTGTCAATTCCACATCATAACCAGTTTCTTCTTTTACTTCTCTTTTTGCCCCTTCAAAAATTGTTTCTCCATCATCTAAATGTCCCATAGGGAAATTCCACATTTTATACACTTTTTTTCTTGCTTCTTGAACCATCAAAATTTTCCCATCTTTTTTTATACATACACCAACTATAATATTTTTCATTTTAATCCTCCTATCTTCTCTGTATATTTTTCAATAAACTTTCCATAATTAGGCTAAATATCTAAAAATCTCTTATTTTTAGATTTAGAGCATTTTGAAGATTATTTACGAAAAAAATTCCTATTCCTTATAGTATTCCTCCCACTTTTTGCTCAAAAAAATAATTGACTTATCAAAATGTTGATATTAGTATAACATAAAATAAAAAAACTGGCAACTAATTATTTCTAACTAGTCGCCTTTCATAGCAATATTTCAGTTATACAACTAACTGATGGCCAACTATTTCTAGTCAGCCACCTAACATAGCAATCTTTCAATTACTTTCTAATACTCTGATACTATTTTTCTATTCACAAAAATTTCTATCTATAAATGTATTTAAGTCAATTTCTCCATCTCTATCAAGTATATTTACTTCTTTATATTTGCATAGGTCAAAATCATAGATTTCTTTTACTTTATTTGTTACATGTTGGAAAAATTTAGCAACATCCTTGTCAGTAGTATTAGATTCTGTCCTAAATTGCATATTCCCATCTGGACTAAATGTTGCACCATTTACATTAATGTTTATAGAAGGATTTTCTAAAAGCAAACCTTTCATTGCTTTTCCAACATGATTTCTTATATGGCGATTAGCAAAAAAACTTCCTGCATTACCTTCTGCATAGTCGATTTTTAATGCTTCTTTTCTGTGTTCTATTTGAATATTATAGAATCTGTTAACTTCTTCTTTTCCTATATAATCTGCTTTTAATACAATTTCTTTTACAAAGTACTTTGTCTTTATTTTATTTGCTTGTTTTAAAAAACTATCCCTAATACCAAAAAAATTATCATCTGGAATTAGCTCTATAAAATTTCCAATTTCAAAATCATAGACAACTATTTTTTTTACAAAATCTGAAAAATGTTTTGAGTAATCTTTATCAATTACACTTGGATAACTTGAATTTCCAACAACTCCTCCTCCAACAACACCTGGTATACCTGTTAATGGCGAAAAATCATAACCCATCTCTTTTGTATAGTTAACAAGTGCACTTACTGTAAGATTAGATGTTACAATAAATTCTTCTGTTTCTTGGTTGAATTTTATTTTTGAATTTTTTATATCTACATCAATAAATAAACCATCATATCCATTAGATGTTATATATAAATTTGTATGTAAACCATAAATTCTAAAAGGCATGTCGTTTTTATACATTTTATGCAATACTTTTAAATCTTCATCTAAATTTTCATCAAAAGCTAATTGATAATATTCTTTTGCTTTTCCTGCTTTTTTCTTATAAAGATGTTTATTCTGTAGGTCATAATCATATTCAACTTTACGAGAAAAACTATCTAATAATTCTTGCATTTAATCCTCCTCAAATAATAAATTTACAAGTATTATAACACAAACATATATCAAAATACAACTAATAATACAATGCTATTCGCTAATTTTCTTTTATTCAATTACTATTTTTAATCCCTCTACTTTCATAATAATTTGACTCTTATTATAATTCTAAAGACTGGGATTTGTCCTATTCTTGTTTAATTTAAGTTACAATTGCTATATATGATGTGAATAATAAAGATACCATCTTTTAGAGAATAGTATCTTTAACGGTTACGACATTTTGCCTCAAATTATTTAATTGCATACAGTCATAATATTACTACGCTTGAGATTGCCATTATTGAACTCAATTTCCGCTTTCAATTCTAGCTGATGAGCAAGCTTTCCTTGATAATGCCGAATGCTCCGATTGATGACTCTTATTGTCCACTCGATTCTTTCCTATTTCATCTCTTTGTCCTTTCTTCCTTGTTTGGATAAAATGTTTTTAACTAGAGAGTTCTCTTTTAGGTATACCCAAAAAAGACTTTTCAGTTTGGTTACATAATTGTCATGACATATTTTCCATAATCGAGTAGGAACTATGTTTCCATAGCTCCTTTAATATTTGGTTATTTGGTAGGAGTCGCCGTTCCTACATCTCTTTTGACCACTAGGGTGTGTGGTTGCAACATTTTACCACCTCAAATAACCTACTTATATTGTACTTTAATTATACAACAATTATTCATTTTTGTCTAGTTTTTGCCAAATAATTTTTCCGTTATTTATATAAGATTGAAGTCTATTCTTGCCAATTGGAATACAAGTAATAATAGAATTTTTATTATTTATATCATCACCTTCAACAGCTAATCTTAAAACTAAATTAACTCTTCCTATAACATTTTGACTTCTGTCTTTTTCTATTATTGTTTTTAAAATTAATGCTGTATTTTCTCTTGAATTGTCTCTTAAAATATAGTCTGGTTTTTCTATAATTTCAGTAAAATATTTCTCATATTTTTGTAAAACTTCTTGATGTCTTTCAGTAATATGTTCTCTCTGTTTGTCCGTTAAAATAACTTCATCTGTGAGCAATTGTTTATCTGAAATTCCATTAAAATTCTCTATATTAATTTTGCCAATATATTGCAAATTATTTACCTCTTTTTCTCTAAAATCTTATATAAGATACTAACAAATTTATATATTATTTTCAATAATAATATATAAATTTTTACAATATCTACGAAAATTTCACATTATAATTTTACTCAAATACTAAAATATTTTTTAGTTATTTAAATAATATTCTAAAATTTTTCTATCTCTTAAAACTACATATCTAGTATCATATACATTATCATAATCAGATGGTAATAATTTATCATAACACTCTGTAATAAGTTTTAACGCTTCTTTAGGCTCTATCCATAACAGTTTTGCACCCTCATCTTTTTCTTTTTTTGTAAGATTTATATGTATTTAACACGTTTTTTGTGGTTTGCATTTTACATAAAATCATGGTATAATATAATGTAGTACAACACCATTAGCAACAAAAAAAGGAGGATAAACTATGGCTATTGTATTTGAAGTTACAGGGAAAAAGGAAATTATCGATATGAAGGAATTCTGTCGGCTCAAAGAAGAATTAACTTATGTTGGTGAATTCGCCAATAAGGAAACCTCTGAAATAATTCAGGGAACGATTATTCAGTATGATGGAAAATTTTATACGAATGAGGATTTTCTTCGTTCAGGAGTTAGTTGGCATTCAAAAGATGGTATGGTAACAACATCTGTAGAGCTGTTTAAAACTGACTATATTCCTGAAGAATGCAAACCAGTGAGCGATTGCCCCATACGCATTAACATCTGGGATACCGCTATTGATGATGAAGGACCGATTGGCTGTTATGCTTTCTACGACAACCAGTTGGAAGAGGCTAAAGAAGTTGTGAATAACAACAAAGATGTTGACATTTTTGTAGATGGCGTACAAGTCAACAGAACAAATTTCCTTGAGCGCTAAAAGTTCTCCTCGCAAGTTAATATGACTTGCACAACAATTCCCTACTAGGTATGATATAATTTCATCAAACCTAGTAGGGAATTTATGTTGTATAGGATTTCGAAAAAGTAAAAAATAAGTCGATATTTAAATCAACTTATTTGTGATATTTCTATTCACTTTTTGTTTTCTTCAAACCCACTTATTGCAATACTTTTAAGCGGTTCGACAAAAACGTATTATGGAGCGTTTTAAGAGGTTATTTGCGAAAAATACGCCTATTTTTAATAGTGTTCCTCCCACATTTTCTTAGGAAAAATAATTGACTCATCAACTGTATATAATAATATTTTCAATTATTATCCTTGTTATCTTTTAAATACATATTTTTATAAATACCAACATATGTTGAAACTATAAATAAAACTGGTAAAGTAAAGAATTTTATTGGCGGAATATTATAAATTTTAATAATATATAAAATAACATTATATAAAGATAAAATTGAAAACAAACTCATAATAATTATAAATTCTTTTTTTGTTACAGTATATTTTGCCTTTAATTTCTTTATTATTAAGAATATTATAATAACACATAACATTGCTATTACAAATTTAGAAAGTGAAAATACCCATTCATACGGCATTTTGCTTCTAGAAATTAATGCTAATAAACCACCTCGTCCATTATAATAATTCATAAAGTATGTATTATAATCTACACCATATAAAATTCTTGATATAATTTGCTCATTGATTATAATATTTAACAATAATTGTAATACTGAACTAGCCAAAAACAAAATAACTGTTATAAAAATATTTTTCTTCATAATTCTCCCTTACATTTAATTGTGTATTAATGACATTATTATTACTAATATAATTGCCAATATGGGCATTCCTAAAACCAAAAATCCTAAGGATCGTCTTATTAATGTATATTTATTGCTACTACTATCATTATCTACTTGCTTCTCTTCAGATATATCTTCTTCCACATCTATTTCATTAGATATATATGAAGATATTAGTTCAATTGATTTATCATAATCTTTTTTATTTACAAAAATCCTCTTTTCTTGAATAGATTGTCCCATATATAAATTCATATAAGACCCACTACCATCATTTTTTCTAATAAAAGGAATATTATTTTCTGTTAATATAGAGCAAATTTGATTTATTTCATATTCATTTGAAGTAGAAAATAATTGAATCTCTATCTCTTCTTGTTTTCCTTCCATAAATCCATGCCTCCTAAATTTGTTTCCTTAATTAACGAATCTACATTGTTTGTGAATAATATTTAATAGGAAATAAGTAATCACCTTTGCAACTATCTTTAATACCTATGCTAATATTGTACTATAAAATCAACTAAATAACAAGTTAAACTCTAAAAATTGATATAATTATTCTTTTTTATTTTATAGAGGGCTTGGGACTTAGTCCCAAATTTCGAATTTTGACTAGGGAGGAAAAATTCAGTGCTTGTTAGGAAATATATAGGAGTACAAAAATTATATTTATATTGAATTTTTCCTCTAATTTTTTATTTTTGATTACTTATTATTGCACCTATTTTATAATTTTCTTTCTTTGATTTCGAAAAAGTTTTGTTATCTTTTACAGCAACTAATCTAATCAATTTTTGTTTTTCTTTGTTCAATTTTATTTCAATTTCTTCCTCATTTTCATTCACATTTTTTGAAAATAATTCGTAAAATTCTATTTCAAATTCTTTATTAAGTCTTGTAATATAATCATCTAATTGTTCTTGATTTATATTAACACTTGTCCTTATTTCTTTTTCTTCTTCATTCACTTCAATAGGCACAAAAACATCTGCTATTCCTAATGCAAAAAATTTTGTTAGTTGTTCAATATAACTACTTCTAAAATTTATTTTATCAATGTAAAATTCTCCGTTTTTTGTTTTTTAATAATGTAATTGATTCAATAAATTTTGAAATAAATTCTTGCTTTTCTTCTTTTGATTTTTTATTCCATTCTTGTTTTAAAGTTTCATTTAATTTGTTATCTTTTATTAACTTTTCTCTTTCAATATCTCTATCAGCCATTAGTTGTTGTGGTGTAAATGACAGACTGTTCATATTCAAGTTTTCATATTTTTTTGTTTCTAAAATGTTTATTTTTTCTTCAATTATTTTACAATCTTCGGAAAAGTCTTCCATTTCTACTATGCCACTTACATAAGCCTTTTTTATTCTTTCCTTTTGTTTTTGTAATGTGTCAATTTCTTGGTCTAACTTTTCTATTTTTGTTTCCTTTTTGTCAGCTAGTATTGGCAAAAAATATTTCTTAACTGTCATATCATACTCGACTAACTCAAGAATAAATCTTTGTAAACATTCTTCGATTTTATCTTCTCTATAATAGGTCTTACAATGTTCGCAAGTATAATACATATATTTTTTCTTTGTTCCTCCAGAGCCTT
>JAAWAX010000028.1 GCA_022792395.1 Clostridia bacterium | reverse complement strand
CCCCTACATTAAATCCACTTCCTTCATAGTCTCCCATATTTTTCAATCGATTTCGATACAAATAAGTATGTCCATAACCATTTACTTCTACTCTTACATTATTAATATCTTTTAGAATGCTAATATCTGGTTGCTCTCTTTTATATAATCCTAGGTTAATGTTATCAATTTCTTCTATTCCTTGTTTTCTAATCTCTTCTTCTGATCTAATAGCATTTAAGTATTTTCCTCCATAAGCATTTCTAGTATCTGACAAAATATAATATTGTTCATCTACTCCATTAAAAGGATCTGAACTTTCATTTCCCTCATAGCCATAATTATAGTTAGATTTATCTTCCTTTCCATTTTCATCTACTTTATAGATTAATTTACTTTCATTTGGTTCTGTGGTGTCATAGTTTATATTGTATACTTTGTCATTATCTTTTTCTGATATTCCTTGTACTTTTCCATTTTGTTCTTCATGCGTTATTGTCTGATAATTTTCATTGAAAGTAGTTCTATTGTCTTTTTCTGAAGCTCTACCAACATCTGGTATTGAATTGCCATCCTCATCTTTCTCTATATTAGGTTCAACATTCGTATAACTCATTCCATTGTATTCAAATGTTATATAATACGTACTTAACTTATCTATTTCTACTAATTCGAATCGATATTCTCCTTTAGTATTGGTTGTTTTTGGATTCTCTTGTGGATTTCCAAAAGTATCATCTTTTAATAGTACTGGATTTCCTTCACTATCCATTAAAGTAACCTTGATACCTTCTACTAATTTATCTGGATTATTTGGATTGTCTCTATCATAGATTCCATTAAAATCTATCTTTTCATCATCAGCTTTTTCAATAAGCTGTAAGTCTTCCCATACAAAACCTGATAAGTTAATATACTTCTTTCTATTTCTAACGGTTAAAGTGTCATGTACTGTATTTACTGCATTTGTATCCGTAGATTTCTGTCTAACTATAGTAATAGTAGCCGTATGACCTGTACCACTCTTATTATTGGTTGCATTTGTACTAGTATAAGTCCAATCAATATAGTTATCATCTATTTCATATTGTGAATTTTTTCCTACTGATGTTTCATGCACATAATAAGGTGTATCCATCAATATATTATAAATTCCTATGATTCCATCTTCATTTGTTATAAATTCAGTTGCTTGATTGATATCACTTGTATAAGTTAAATTCGTTAATCGGTTTTCTCCTATCAATTGTGGTTCATAGGTAGTAGAATCGTTTGTATAGGCTTGTACATATCCTTTTGTAGTAGATTGTAACTTAAAACTAACTCCTTCTAATGGTTTTCCTGTATCTTTGTCTACTTTTTTGATTTGAAAATTTCCTGTAAATTTTATATTTGTAGTAGCAACTTTCTCTATTTTTCCACCTATTACTGTTACTGTTGACTTAAACTTCTTATTTACTTCAAAATCATATCCATAATTAGGATTATTTAATTCATATATATAATAATTTCCTTGTTGCAAATTTTTAAGAAGTATCTTTCCCTCTGCCGTAGTTGTATGATTTTGATTGTAAATAAGGTGATTATCATAATCATATCCTTGTACATTGAATATAACATTCTCTAATTTTACATTTCTATCATCTTGATCTTGTTTTTCAATTTCTAACCATCCTTTTATACTCCATTTAACATTACGTGTTTTCTTTTTTGGAATTGGAATACTTGTTGGGGGTCTAGAAATATAAGTATCTGTACTAACTGTTTGATAATTCTCTGACTGATCATCAGCTACATATAGTGGCATTTCTTGGTCTATACGTGTTTGTGTTTCTGTTACAGTACCAGTTGCTTTAAGCTTAATTTCTACAATTCCATTAGCATTACAAATATTTTTTGCAATTTTTACATAAAAAGTCTTTGTCCCTCTACCAGATAATGACAATTCATTTCCGTTCGCATTACAAATTGTAATATTTCTTTTGGCAACTTTACCTGCATTATTTCCTTTCGTTACTTCTACCTCATAACTTGCATTCGTTGAACAGTTAAAACTAAAAGGACCAAATATATAATCATTTCCCAATTCTTCCATCTGATGTGTTGTACTTACTTTTTGTAGTGTAAAATCTCCTGTTGTACTTGTAGTTGTTTTTCCTTGTATTACACTCCATGCTGTACTATATGTATAACTACCATCCCAAGCAGGTGCACCTGACACCCTACATAAGCCTATGCCAGTTGGACCTCCTCTAAACCATCCTTGTACTCCTGTACCATTATAGTTATGATCTACATATGTATAACTTGCTGTTGATGGAATTTCTGCGTTTGACAACGATGATATTGTAATAATTAATGTAAATACCATTAGAAATGTTATTTTGTTAATCTTTTTAAAATTTATTTTTCCCTTTTTATAAAGATATATTACTAAAATACTCAATATAATTACTATAAATATTGCAATCGTTATATATACAATAGCACCTGTACTAACAGAAAGAATGATATCCGCACTTGCTATATTATTTGAGGAATTAACATCTGATTCTTCCACAATACTCGCCTTATTCGTAAAAGTTCCTGTATCATTTGCTGTCATTTCTTTCGTAGCAATTAAGTCTAATTGCAAACTTTCTCCTACCTCTATCTTACGATTAGAAATACTTGTATTGACCCATTCTCCATTTGAATTTTTAGTCCAATTGTTATTTTGCGTGTCTGAAAAATTTAGTCCCTCTGGTAAATAATCTTTTATTTCACTAATTTTCCCTACTGTTTCTCCTACATTTGTGACTACTATTTTATATTGTATTGTAACAGTAGCATCATTTATTTCTTTCGCACTTATTTCTGCTTTTGCTAGAGTTTTATTATCATAATTATATTCTTTTGTACTCTTTACTGTTTTAATAGTAACTTTATTAATATATTTATCTATTTTAAAGTCGCAAAACTTATTTTCAATCAATCCGATATCAATATTCGTTGCTGACCTACTTAATCCTATCGCATCTGTTATTCCTACTTTTTCTTGCTTTCCAGATAGCATAATGGTTTTGTCAAGTACATCGGAATTCAAAGAACTACTTACTCCAGATTTTTGATATTCTGTTAAACTATATTTATCTGTATCGTATTTAAATACTACTAAATAATTACCTTGTTTTAAATTAGAAAATTCATATTCCCCATTCTTATTAGTTTTTGTTGTACTTTTTATGGTATTAGAATCTTCTGCATCAATTAACACTACTGTCATTTCTTCTATCAATTCTTCGCCAGAAGATCTTTTACCATCTTTATTTTGATCTATCCAAGCAACTCCTGATATACTGTAATTTTTGGTATTAGGATTATCTGGATCTGGAATATCTGGATCTTCTGGAGTCTCCGGATTCTCTGGACTGTTTTCAGTATAATTATAAGGAAGTATAATATGTTCTACTGTATTAGTTTCTTTAGATTTTATTTGATTTCCTGATACTACTGCACTATTTTCTATTTTTGTTTCTTCAAATACCATCCCTGCTGTTGCTTCTACTTTTATTGTTGCTATCTCTCCTTTTGGTATTTGAATGTCAATATTTACATTGGGAATTTCATTTTCTTCTAAATCTGTATATTCTCCAGAAATATCCTCTGTTACATCTTCCATTTTTATAATCTGATTTGCTCCATCTAATTCCCAATTATCATAGGTAACACTTATGGGCTCCAATTCTTCCGGTAAAAAATCTGATAGTTTTACAACAACATTATCGGTCCATCCTTCTGGTACTAGATTATTACCTCCAATGTTTTCAATTGTTATTTCATAATCGATTTTCTCTTCATACTTTATTTTTTCTCCTGCATTAGATGAATTCATAGAAACTTTAACATTTGGATAAGAGACTTCGAACCTATTCTCGTTTGAAATATAATTTTTATTATTTAAATTTGCTTCTACATAAGAGGTTAATACTATTTTTGATTCATCTTCTATCCTTTCAATCTCTTTGGTATCAATTCTTACATATACCCCATATGTACAATTAGTTTTTAAATTAGTAATAATTATATTATCATTGGAAATCTCTACATCCAATTTTGGATCTCTTATTTCTAATCCTTCGATTTGCGAATATACATATCGTGTTGATTCCAATCTTGAATCAGTTACGATATAATCGATAGAAAATCCTTTTGGCAAATGAAACTTTACTGGTATATCTTCATTTTTGTCAGATTGCAAATTCACTTCATAAACCCATGAACCATTATAATTGAATAATCCTACAAATGCTTCTACATCAGAAGGTTCTATTGTATTCGTAATATCATAACTTTGTACAGATTGTTCTCCTATATAAGTTTTAATATTAGTAGTAATTCTTTTTGTTGTCTCTCCTTCTGCTAAATCATCTACTTTTACTTCATAAAATGTATCAACTGATTTTCCTGCTTTTATCGTTCCTATCTCTATTGTTTTTTCTGTTACATTTGTTTGAAAATTATATTTATAATCTTGCACATAGTCATAATAATTCGTTTGTAATTCTCCATAAGTCACTCCATCTGGTATCGTAGCAACCACTCTTACATTTTCGATGTTCTCATTTGATGTATTTGTTACTTTTAAATTATATTTAATATACTCTCCTTCATAGACAACATCTCCATCTTGTAACGTTGTACCACCTTTCGTTGGTGCTACTTCTAACTTAATAGTATCTGTACTTTGTGCTAATGGTTGTGCTGAATGATAAAGAAGTGGCTGTTCTATTTCCTCTTGGTTGGCTTCTCGGTAATCTTCCAATTGAACTGGAATTTCTTTATTTCCTACTTCTGTGCTTCCATCTAATGTATATTGATTGCTATAAGTTAGATTAATATTTTCTTCTGCACTTTCTATCTCATTATTTAAGATAATCGTTGCTACTATTTTTACATTGGTTACTAATCCTAAATCATTTTCATCATACTGTGTTTGTTCTCCTATTAAATTGGCAACTATTACCACATTTCCATTTTCGTTGGTTTCTATATAAGGTTCTTGCAATTCTAATCCATTTGCATAAACAAGAGAACTTTCTCCTAATATTACTTTTTCTACTTGGCTTGGAAGTTCTAGTCTTAAACTAGGATTTTTAAACATATTATTTTTTCTTGTACTAGCATTTAAATCAATATCAAAAGTAATTTCATTTTGATGTTCATTTGTCCAATTTGTACTACTCATATCTACTTTTACTGTAGTTTGAGCTTCTTTTAACTCACTTATCATTTCATAGGCATTTTCTACCCCTTGCATTTGAATGACAGTTTTTGCACTCACATTTTGGAAATCTAGCATTGTACTTTTAATTTCTTTTGTATGTTTTAAGTTTAAAATCCCTTCTGTTTCAATATGACTGGTTCTTATTTGAATCGCTTCTGGTTCGTTTTCATAAATAATGGTAAGTGTTCCATCTTCGTTAAATTCGGTATCTTGATTAATCGTTGCTATGTTGTTTCCTTCTATATCTAAAATTTCAAGTGTTCCTTCTGCTCCTAATAGTTTTTCTATTTCTACTTTATTAACTTGTGTACTTTTATAAATTAAATTGTGATGATTACCTAAATCAGTAATCTCTTCTCCTTCTTGTCTAATAAACGTATTATTTTCTAATAATTCTATGGTGTCTTGTACTTCTTTTTTACTAATTACAATTTGTTCTTCTTGTGTATACCCAGTTACATAGTCTGTTCCATTGATTTTATTGGATTTTATATAACCATTATAAATATCCTCTGTCTTACTTGTAATAGAAGTCAATTCTCCTATGTTTTCTACTACTTTGTTGGTATATTGTTCTTCACTACTAATCTTTCTATTTCCTTCATCTGCTAACGTTACTTCAGCTACTACTTTTGTTTCTAGCTCTCTTTCTAGATTCTCTTCTGTGTATGTAGGATAATATGCAATTACAAAATAGTCTCCATTTTCATTTTGGTCGTTAGCTGTTATTTGCAATACTCCAGTTGTTGCATCATATTGGCTATCTTCTTCTATTGCTACATTTTGAGTAATCACTTTTACGTAATTTGGATACTGCCCATCTATTTGACTAAAACCAACATAAGTTTCTCTTTGGCTTACTGGTAAAACTTCTTCTCCATATTCTATTCTGGTTTTTATTTCATACTGCACCAAAGTACCTTTGTCATCTTCAGACAAATTATAATTTATATATTTATTTAATTTACTTTCTATCATAACTTTTGTATCATCTGCACCATAACTATCAAATGGCAAAAATCTCCTTGCAAATAGCAAGCACAAAATAATACCTAAAATCAAATATGTAAATAATGCTACTTTTCTCTTCTTCATAAACTACCTCCATGTATGACTAATTTTATCCTACTATATATGGTACTAGCTATTTTGTTGAAAATCAATGACCTTATTTTTCCATTTTTCTAGGATAGCCTTTTTCTTTTTACGGAACTAGGTTTCAGCTTTTTTATGTCTCTTTCTTTAAATTCATTTTACAAATTTGTAACATTTTTTGTATACTAAATAAATATATTCTCTAACTCCTTATTTGCGTAAGTTCCCCCCAGCTTCCCCACTGGTTTCCTAAATTTAAATGGGGAAATTTTCCCCAACCAAACCCGGAACCAGTGGGGATGGGGAGAAAAATAAAAATAGTTGGAGGGTAGAAAACTTTCAAAGTTTTCTACCCTCCAACTATTGACTTTAAGCCGACATTTAGCCTTTTTATTATTACTATAACAACTTTTTATCTATATCTTTTATCAAGATGTATCTCTATTGGCTTAAATTACTTTCTTCTTGATAATAATTACACCGACTCCCAATATGATTAGAGCTGTTGCTCCAATGACAATTGGTAGCATATAATTTCGATTTTCACCAGTTGCTGGTGTAACAATTGTTGTTTCTGCCATACTTTCATCTGCTTCTTTTAAAGTTGTTCCTGGTACATAGTTACCTGGTGTGGATTCTGGAATAGATCCTCCTGGTCTAGTTAGTTCTACAATCTCTGCTTCATTACCAAATGAAATTTCATCGGTTGTGGTTAGTCTTCTAGAAACATTTAGCATAATTGTTTCTGATTTCTCTGGTTGAATATTTTTATTTGCTAAACTGTTTGTATAAAGTATTATTTTATCTCCTATAGTTAAATCTGGACGGTTGTATACTTCTTCTACCACTAAATCCTTAATGTCTTCAGCTGATTTTACTTCCCATTTATAATCTGGATTTTCTTTTTCTTCAAAAGACCAATTATTGTCTAAATAATCAATGATTCCTTTTGGACTTATTGTGATAGGAGCTACATCTACAATTCCATATTGATAGAAGTTTTTTGATTTATAATCCAATTCACTAATATTGGTTGCTTTGATTTCATAACCCACTTCTAATCTAGTTCCTTGGATTAATTCGTTATCCATTTCTAGTCTGATAAATCCATTGCTTGGATTGATATTAGGATTTGGTTTCATATACGTAATTGCTTTTTGTTCACCTGTAATGTTTCCATTTTCATCAATTTCTAAATCTACGATTACATTTCCATTCGCCAAAGTGGCTTTTAATGTCTTAATTCGTTTCGTTAATTGTAAATCTTGTTTTGCTCTTTCTACAATACCAAAATCAATATTTTTGATAATATAGTCTACTGGTACAAATCGGTCTCCCTCTACTGCTGTTTCTATTGATGTTTGTCCATATTGTACTCCTAAACTTCCATCATCATTGATTTCTACTCCGATTCCCATGGTTGGTGTGGTAGCGCTCATTCTTGTAATTAACTTTCCAATTATATTTCCATCTTCATCTTTATAGTCACCGATTGTACCATTTTGTTTATATTGTTCGATTACTTGTTTATTATAATTTGTCATAAGTGATGTTTGCTCATCTATTGCTTCTCTTTCTTTAT
>JAAWAX010000027.1 GCA_022792395.1 Clostridia bacterium | reverse complement strand
TTACTTTCTGTATTTAGCTTTAATCTAATATTTCTAGTTCCTTTTAGGTCCATCGCTAAATCATAGTCTTTCATTATGTTTTCCATTCTATTTTGTTTTTGCCTATAGATACCAAAAAAAGCTATCATGGTAATTGCTACAATTAATAATGTAATGGTTAATATTTTTATTTTTTTCATTTTTATTTTCCTCCAATTTATAATAATTTTGTATCATTAATTACTAATTCAAACCATATTTTTAAATATTTAGCTGCATATTTACTCATCATGGTTCTGTCCATAAAAATTTCAAAATAGTCTAATACTGGACATATATTAGTATCAATTGTTAAATTTAGTATTACTTTTCTGTCTTTGCTATCAATTTTAAGTTCTGCATTCGATACTGCATAATTTACTCTATCATGAATATCAAAGGTTGATAAATTCATGTTGCAAACTCTGTTTCTATGCACATCTGATTTGTCAGCTAAAATAATGGCTGCTGATATATCACTAATAGCTGTTCCTGTTTGTTCATCGTGATTTCCGATTGCCATCATAATTTCTGTTCTTTCTTCTACTGGCATTCCCATGTCTTTTAAGATGTTGTAAGCTAATATCGCTCCACTATGTGCATGGTCTGTACGATTTACACAGTTTCCAATATCATGTAAATATCCCGCTATTTTCGCTAATTCAATGGTTCTTTCTGGGTATCCCAAAGTTTCTAAAATTTCTCCTGCTCTCTGCGAAACAATAGAGATATGTCTATGGCTATGTTCTGTATAACCGAAGACCATCTAATTGTTTTTGTGCTCCTTGAATTAAGGCTTCTACTTCATTATTTTCAATTACATCTTGTAATGTTATCATTTTTTTGCCTCCTAATTTTTGTCTTTTTAAATTTTATCTTAAAATATAAAAAATATCAACTCTTTTTCACAATAAATTTGTGCAATTTATTATTATTTTATACTTATTTTATAAAAAATAGAATATAGCTAATTTTGATAGATTAAAAAATCTTTATGTTTTAACCTAATAAATCGTTGCTATATTACTACTAGTGTGAAATAATATAACAACGATTTTTAATTTATGTATCATAAAAAATGAAATTAGATGCTGTTCTCTTTATTGCATAGATTGGTTGCTATCTTGCTACTACTGTGCTCTTTTCCTATGCTATAGCCAGAAAAGAATAAGATTAGTACCATCATACATACCAATGCAAGAGTTACTTCTCTTCTTTTGATTTTTAATGAAGTTTTTATTTTTCTCATTCATCCCTCCTTTATATCATTTTAAGGATAACTTGTTTTAGATTTTCCTTTATTTTAACTAATTGGCAAATAAAATAAAAATAAATAATAGAATAAAGGTTACTTTTCTGCCGTAATATGTTAAGAGTAATTTATTTACATTTTCAAGTTTCTATTGTTTTTTATTTTTATCTTATGTTTGTAATACTTCTACTATTTCATTATCACTCACTTCTGGTTCTTGTTTAGCATAACTTTGTCCTCCTATAAAAGATAGTAGGATACATAATGAAATAGCTACAATAAATATTATTTTTTTACGCAATAATCATCCCTCCTTTTCTTCTTATTTTTATTTTTTTGTTTTGGATTTTTCTCGATAAAATTTTGAATTAAATTTTTTTGATTAAATATAGAAATTGAAAATGTATTTATATTATAATTCCATTTACTGGAATTGTCAATCAATTTTCATCGCAATATTCGACATTTTCTTTATGTCATTCTTCTATCTTTTCTTATTATCTATTAATCACCAAAAACAAATAAAAAATATTGTCCGAAATAACTTGTTGGCAGACAATATTTTAACAATTCTCAAATTATGATATAGGAATAAATTTCATTGATTCAATTATTTTTTGTTGACCCCAATAATCCCTCCTAAAATTCCAAATATCATTCCAATTATAATCATAATAATACTTTGTATTTCTAATGTGAATTTCCAATTTAAAATGCTTGAAATCAAATAAATGGTAATGATATAAATGCCTCCAATTAATGCTCCATTTAAAAGACCATTCTTTTTTATTTTAATGTTTCCGATTGAACTTCCTATTAAGATACTGATGGCTGTCACAACAATGATAACTGGATTGATAATGGTTTCGCTAACTTCTGTATAGGTAAGTATGGTCGCAAAAATCATTAGTAATGCAACAGTGGTGAATAATGCAATTCCTACTCCTTTGGCAATATTGTTTATGGTGTTCTCCATTTTCTACACTCCTTTTTTCTGCTTTTTGTTTAATTTATATGTATAATAAAAAAGAAATAGAACTGTAAAAAGCCTTCCTTAAATTTTACTGATTTACAACAGATTTTAACATATTTTTCCATAAATATTTAGACTAGAATATATTACAGATCATTTTTTGTTACTATTGAAAAAACAAAATTTGCGACACATTCGTTTTCACGATTTAAGACATTCTTGTGCTAGTTTATTATTAGCAAAGAATATTCCTATGAAAGCTATTCAAGAATGGTTAGGTCATTCTACCTATTCTACTACTGCAAATTTATATACACATTTAGAAAGTAATACTAAAAATGTTTCTGCTAATGTTTTGGCAAATGCAATTAGTTTTGCATAAATAAATCGTTGTCAAAATCTTTGATTTTGTTCCAACGATTATATGCTGTGTAAATAAAAAAATTATCATATTTAAACCCACTTGTCGAGAATAAGTTTAATTAGATAATTCTTTAAATTGGCTGGGCTGGCTAGATTCGAACTAGCGCATGGTAGAGTCAAAGTCTACTGCCTTACCGCTTGGCTACAGCCCAATATATTAAATTTTATAGTCACGAATAAATTTCCTTACCAGCGACTCGCTATCGCTCTTCGCATACTGATACTGTAACTCGCTTTGCTTCGAACAGTTTCAGCAACTTGGCTACAACCCAATATATTAAATTTTATATAAATGGGGTGGAAGATGGGACTCGAACCCACGATCTCCAGTGCCACAAACTGGCGCGTTAACCAGCTACGCCACATCCACCATGTTTGTGTACATACTTGTAACGAACACATTAATTATTTTACCCTATCTTTACCCCATTTGTCAACTATTTTCTTTGAAAACATTCATATTTTTTTAATAATACTCAATTCTATTGATGCGAAAACTATACTTAAAAGGATATTTCCCCCTCTATAATCTGCTAAATCTTAATCTTTTAAGTTTTTCCTATTACTATTGTCCTAGTGTACTTGGATCTAATCCATATTGTTTATACATCCATGTCATGTAATCGAAAGGTTCTAGTGTTTTTGGTAATCCATAGTCTACTCCGTAAGTTTCTACTTGTAGTGATATGATTTTAGGTGGATTAACTGGTGTACTGATTTCTGTATTTCCACTTTCTTCACTATCTTCTGATGCTTTCACTTCTACTTCTTCTATTTTGTGTACGACATCTAATCCTTCAATCACTTTTCCAAATGCTGTATAATTTCCATTTAATGATGTATTTGCTTTTGTCATGATAAAGAATTGCGAACTTCCTGAATTATAAGATTCTTCTGTTAATGTTGAAGAATATGATGTATAGTCACTTCTTGCCATTCCCATAACACCTTCTTCAAATTTTAATTTATTTTTGTTTACTCCATTAGCAATAAATTCACCTTTTATGGTATATTCTGTTTCATCTCCATCATCTTTTAAGTCTGCTAATGTTGCTGACCCTTGTCCTGTTCCTTCTTTATCTCCTCCTTGTATCATGAAGTCTTTTACGATTCTATGAAAAGTTAATTCATCGTAAAATCCTCTGTTAGCAAGTGTTATAAAGTTTGCTACTGTTTCAGGTGCTAAATCTGGATATAATTCGATTTTTATGGTTCCAAAGTTTTCTACTTCCATGGTCGCTATTGGATTTTTTATTTCCATTGTCGCTTTTTTATAATAGCCAAATACTAATGCCATTATTAATACTATTACCAAAATTAATGCAATTATCCATATGATTTTTTTGTTTTTCATGTTTTCATTTCTCCTTTTTTCTTTTTTACTTCCGTAACTTAAACTGATACATAATTCATCTGTAACTCGCTATGCTTCGTACAGCTTATTAATGTTCACAATCTCTCTTCGTTCGATTGCGTAAGTCATCTGTAACTCGCTATGCTTCGTACAGCTTAATTAATGTTCACAATCTCTCTTCGTTCGATTGCGTAAGTCATCTGTAACTCGCTATGCTTCGTACAGCTGACTTAAAATACAAATTGGTCTTGCATCCTTTTTAAGGATTGCTTTATGCTTCTGGCTCTTACTTCTCCAATTCCTTCTACATCATCTAAACTTTCTATGTCGGCTGCTAGTATGTGTTGGAATGATTTGAATGAGTCTATTAGGTTTTCTACAATGTTAGATGGCATTCTTGGTATTTTGTTTAAAATACGATAGCCTTTTGTGTATACTCCAACTTCATCATAATTGTCAAAGTTTTCATATCCTAGTAATTTAGCAATTGTATTTTCGTTCGATAATTCTTCGTATCCTAATACTTCTAATTCTTCAAGTATTTTTTCTGGTGTCTGTCTTTTCTTGGTTGCTACCATATAGTCTTTTATAATTAGTAATTCTTCTTTTTCTAGCCCTCCTATTAATTCCTCTAGTTGCATTTCTACTAGTCTTCCATCACTACCTAATTCGTATATTTGTCGTTGTATTTCTTCTACAATCCTCATTACCATTTCTGCTCTTTGAATCGCTACTAGTACATTTTCAAGTGTTACAATGTCATTGAATTCATATTCATTTAATAGGTTTAATTTGTTGTCAAATACTTTCTTATATTTTTCTAATGTTTGTATTGCTTGGTTTGCCTTATTTAATACCACATCTGTATCTTCTAATACATATCTATCATTCCCTTTAAATACCGTTATAATACTTCTTCTTTGTGATATACTAATAACTAATTCACCTGTTTGCTTTGCTGCTCTTTCTGCTGTTCTATGTCTTGTCCCTGTTTCTTGTGTCATGATTTCTCTTACTGGTATTAA
This sequence comes from Clostridia bacterium, assembly GCA_022792395.1. Taxonomy (GTDB): domain Bacteria; phylum Bacillota; class Clostridia; order TANB77; family CAG-508; genus CAG-269. The sequence goes on along the minus strand of JAAWAX010000027.1, from coordinate 16,337 downwards.
TTGAGCATTCGCATACAAAATTTTCTTTAAATCTCCACTTAATACAATGGCACCGTCCATTTTAGCTAATTCATATAATTTAGCTGATGTATAATCTTCATTAATCGTAAATCCACCATCTACTATTTCTTTTAAGATTTGACTGTTATCCGTTATCAATAACAATGCACCTGTTTTTGCTCTTAATATATTTTCTAGTCCATCTCTAATCGGTGTACCCGGAGCAATTAATTTTAGAATTTCTGTAATATTGTCTTCTTTTCCTTTTCTCAAAATTATTCTCCCCTCTGCCTTACAAGTTTTGGTTTCTTATCCTAGTGCTTTTCTCATTGCTTCGTTCACATTTCCGACACCTATTATATCTAATTTGTACTTATCTTTCAAGTCTTTTTTATTACTTTCTGGAATAATACAAGATTTAAATCCTAATCTCTCTGCTTCTTTTAGTCTCTTTTCGATTAGATTGATTCTTCTCACTTCTCCTGTTAATCCTACTTCTCCCATAATTACCATATCTTTAGGAATCGGTGCATTTTTAAAACTAGAAGCTGTTGCCATAATAATACCTAAATCAATAGATGGTTCGTTAATTCTTAATCCTCCCACTACATTTAAATATACATCTTGCATCCCTAACATTAACCCTGCTCTTTTCTCTAAAACTGCAATTAGTAGCGATAGTCGATTATAATCAATGCCATTTGCAGTTCTTTTGGCATAACCAAAATTGGTTTGTGTTGTTAAAGCTTGTAATTCTACTAAAATTGGTCTTGTTCCTTCCATACTAGAAACGATACATGAACCAGAAGGATTATCTTCTCGTTCTGAAATTAAGATATCGGATGGATTGGTAATTTCACACATTCCTTCTTCTTTCATTTCAAACATACCAATTTCATTGGTTGAACCAAATCGGTTTTTCACCCCTCTTAAAATTCGATACGAAAAATATCTTTCTCCTTCTAAATATAAAACGGTATCTACCATGTGTTCTAAAACTCTTGGTCCTGCAATATTTCCTTCTTTTGTAACATGTCCAATAATAATAGTCGTAATTGCTCTAGACTTACATACTCTCATTACTTGAGAAGTAATTTCTCTAACTTGGCTTACACTTCCAGCAGCTGCTGATATTTCTTCTGAATACATCGTTTGAATCGAGTCGATAATCACTAATTTAGGATTAATATCCATAATAGCTTGATTTACAATATCAATATCTGTTTCTCCTAAAAATAAAATTTCCTCATTATTAATATTTAGTCTGTCTGCTCTCATTTTTATTTGTTCGGCAGACTCTTCTCCAGAAACATATAAAACCTTACCTTCTCCCATTACTTTCTCACAAATTTGAAGAATTAGTGTAGACTTTCCAATTCCTGGTTCTCCTCCGTAGCAGAACAAGTGAACCCTTCACTAGTCCACCACCTAAAACATTATCTAATTCACCAAAACCAGTAGAAGTCCTTATTGTTTCCTTTGCTTCATAAGAACTTAATTTTTGTGGCATATTATTCTTCAAATCTTTTGGTTTTAAACTGCTATTTTTACTCTCAACAACTTTCTGCTCAAAAAAGCTATTCCAACTATTACATGCTGGACATTTACCAAGCCATTTGGTCGATTCATTTCCACATTCGTTACAAACAAAAACTGTTTTACTTTTTGCCATGTCTAATTGGGGATGGTTCTTAATGGACATTTAAGTTAGCTGTTAGAGCTATGCTCATTACAGATAACTTATGAAAAATACTAAAGCATTTTGCCTCATTTAGTGACACATCTCCCTTCTCCTTTCCCTTTTATTTTATATGATAAGAAAGTTCTCCAAACTTCTCTTCCTATTATTTTTGTACTCAAATCTGTTAATCTTGCAATTTGTACCTTTTATATTCCTTGAAGACCTTTTAATTCTTTTACATGATTCTGCTCTTCTCTAAATTTATGAAACTTTACAAAATTATCTATTGCTTCTTGCTTATTATTTCCAAATAATATTAAAATTTGTCTTGCATTTATTGTTTGCTTTCTTGCCTCATTGGAAACAAAAAAAGTATAGCATATTTTTCTTAATTTTGCTATACTTTTTTCAGTTAATTTACTAAAAATTTACAATTTATTTTTTACTTCTAAATGAAACTTCTTGGAATAAAAAATCGTGTACTTTTTCCCAAGTAATTTCTTGGTGTAAAAATTCATTTATTTCATCTTCTACTTTTTGTTGATATGGTGTTAATTCTACTTTTATTTCTCTGTTCCAATCAATATCTTGTAACCAGAATGATTTAAATTTATTCCACATTCCAACTTTAGTTGGTAAGTTGCTTCCTGCTTGTCTGATTGTTCCTGCGTTTTCTTGTCCTTGTTGTTCTCCATTTCCTATGCTTTCTAATTCAACTCCTCCAAAAACACCTGATACGTTATTTACTTCTCCTAAATCTGCCATTTCTATTTCCTCCTTCGTGATTTTATACAAATTCTATTTTAGTTATACTACATAATTTAAGAATAAGCAAGAAATTTGACAGATTTTAATATTAAATGTTTATTACGCATTTATTACGGTTTTATTACATGTTTTTTCCTTTTCTAACAATATATAATCCGTTTCTTCTTCTATACATCTAGCTTTTATGATGTTGTTTTCTAAATTTTCTTCACTTTTTATCCAAGCTAATATATAATTTTTAGTATGACCTTGATAATAACCGTTTTTTTCTTCTTCCCATAGTACTTCTACTTCTTGTCCTATATAAGTTTTATTATATTCTTTTTGGTTTTGGTCAGATAATTCTAACAATTTTTGACTTCTTTCTTCTTTTACTTTCCCATCTATTTGTCCTTTCATTTCAGCTGCTTTTGTTCCTTTTCTTGGAGAATATTTGAATACATGCATTTTATAGAATTTAATTTCTTTTAAAAATTGATAGGTTGTTTCAAATTCTTTCTGATTTTCTCCAGGAAATCCTACAATGATATCTGTTGTTAAGATAACATCTTGGTATGTTTTTCTTAACCTTTTTACAATCTCTTTAAACTCTTCTATGGTATATTTTCGATTCATCCTTTTTAGTGTTTCATCACATCCACTTTGTAGAGATAAATGGAAATGATGACATATTTTTTCTAGTTTTGATAATCGTTGTACAAATTCTTCTGTTATTAATAATGGTTCAATCGATCCTAATCGAATTCTTTGTATTCCTTCTATTTGTTCTATTTCTTCTAATAAATCGATTAATCGATATTTTTCTTTAAAGTCTTTTCCATACGAAGCAATATGAATTCCTGTTATTACTACTTCTTGGATTCCCTTTTGTGCTATTTTCTTTATTTCTTTTAAAATATTTTCTGGCTTTCTACTTCTTACTCTACCTCTTGCATATGGAATAATACAATAAGAACAAAATCGATCACATCCATCTTGTACTTTGATGACTGCTCTTGTTTTTTCTGTGTATGTAGTCTCACCTAATTCTACATATTCTTTCTGTTGCATTACATCTTCTATTTTACTCTGTTTTTTATTCTCTTCTTTATATTTTTCCACAATTTCTACAATTTCTTTTTTTTCATTATTTCCTAATATTAAATCAATTTCTTCTATTTTTTGAATTTCTTCTTTGGCTACTTGTACATAACATCCAACTGCTACTATAATCGCTTCTTGATTTTGTTCTTTTACTCTTCTTAACATTTGTCTGGATTTTCTATCTGACATATTGGTTACTGTACATGTGTTTACAATATAGATATCTGCTTTTTTCGTTGCTTCTACTACTTCATATCTTCTTTCTATAAATTTCTGTATCATGCTATTGGTTTCGTATTGATTCACTTTACATCCGTAATGTGATAAATGCTACTTTTTTCATTTTTGTTACTCCTTTTAAAAAGAGACAATTAAGCCACTTCCCAATTGTCCCTTTATTATCTATTTTCCTTCCAATGCATCCAAGTTATCTAAAGCTTTTCCAGTTCCCAAAGCCACACAAGATACCGTATCTTGTGCAATCATAACATGAATCCCTGTTTTCTCTTGTAGAAGTTTATCTAATCCATCTACTAAACATCCTCCACCTGTCATATAAATTCCTCTATCACTAATGTCTGCTGCTAATTCTGGTGGCGTTTTCTCTAATACTGTATGTACAGCATCTACTATCATCATGGCAGGTTCTATTAATGCTTGTAACATTTCGCTTGAGTATATTGTTACTGTTTTTGGTAATCCTGTCACTAAATCTCTTCCTCTTATATCCATTTCAACATCCTGTATTTTAGGAAATACACATCCAATACTAACTTTCAAATCTTCTGCCGTTCTTTCCCCTATCATGATGTTATGTTTTCTCTTAATATATTTTACAATTGCTTCATCAAATTTATCTCCAGCTACTTTTAATGATGTGTTTACAACAGATCCACCTAATGATATCACAGCAATATCTGTTGTTCCTCCACCAATATCTACCACCATATTTCCGCATGGCTTTGATATATCAATTCCAGCTCCAATCGCTGCTGCAATAGGTTCTTCAATTAGATACACTTTTCTTGCTCCTGCTTGTGAAGCCGCATCGATAACTGCTTTTTTCTCTACTTCTGTTACTTGAGAAGGAATACAAATCATAATTCTAGGAGCAAAAAGAAATTTTCCACAAACTTTATTAATAAAATGCTTTAACATTTTTTCTGTTACCGTATAATCAGATATGACACCATCTCTTAAAGGTCTGGTTGCTACAATATTTCCTGGTGTTCTTCCAAGCATTCTTCTTGCTTCTTGTCCTACTGCTAATACTTCTCCTGTATTATTGTCCACTGCTACAACAGATGGCTCTCTTAATACGATTCCTTTTCCTTTTACATATGCTATTACTGTTGCTGTTCCTAAATCTATTCCTATATCTTGTCCAAACCCAAATTTAAACATTTTTATCTTCCCTTCTTGGTTCCATTCCTCTTTTATTACAAAATCGTTACAATTATATTACAATCCTTGTAATTTATCAAGGCTTTTATTTGAATTTTTTATTTTTTTGTATTATAATTAGTAAAAAAACGTAAGGAGGTACTTATGAGGCATTTTCAATTTATTTCAAAAAGTGAAAACGATACAAAAAACTTTGCTAAATCACTTGCTAAACTTTTAAAAAAGCATGACATTATTGTACTTACTGGTGATTTAGGATCTGGTAAAACAAAATTTACAGAAGGTATCTTAAGTTACTTTGGCTTGGAAAATGAAATTTCTAGTCCTACTTTTACCATTGTAAATGAATATCAAAAAGATAATATTCCTATTTACCATTTTGATGTTTATCGTTTAGAGGATTCCTCTGAATTTTATGAAATTGGTGGAGAAGAATATTTCGAAAATGGTATTTGCTTAATCGAATGGGGTGAATTGCTAAATGATATATTACCAAAAGATTATCTTCATATTACCTTCTCTAAAGATAATAAAAATGATAATGTAAGAATTTTAAATATAGATACTAATTTAGAAAAATGGGAGGATTATTTTGAAAATATTAAGTATTGATACATCTAGCAATATTTGTGGTGTTTCTGTTTTAGAAGATACTAATTTAATTTGCAAACTAGATCAAGATTTAGGACGAACTCATTCTGAAAGCTTAATGCCAATGATTCAACAAGCTTTTGATCAATCCAATTTATCTTTAAAAGACATGGATTTATTAGTTTGTGATAAAGGTCCTGGTTCTTTTACTGGTATCCGAATTGGAATAGCTACTGTAAAAGCCTTTCATGATAGCCTATCTATTCCCTGTACTGGTATTAGTTCTTTAGAAGGTTTAGCTTATTCTATAAAAGATGAAGGGTTGATTGTAAGTATTTTAGATTGTAAAAACGATAATTGTTATTTTGCTTTATATGAACATAAAGATTCTCAATATATAGAAATTGTTTCGCCTATTGCTGATACGATTGAACATGCTCTAATGGTTTGTCAAGAAAAAACTTCGCATTACACTTCTATTATTTTTGTGGGAGATGGTTCTACTATTTATAAAGAACTTATCAACCAAAAATTTAAAAATTGTATTTTTGCAACTTCTGAAAATAATGCTTTGAATTCCTATTATGTAGGTTTAGCTGGATTTAATAAGTTTAGAAAAAATAAATTAGAAGATGTTTTGCCTTTATATTTAAAAAAACCACAAGCACAAAGGCAGTTAGAAGAAAAATCAAAGTCCATAAAAATCATGTCTATGACAACAGAAGATTTAACTCAAATTTCTGACACTCTACTTTCTGATTTTGATGAATTTTGGAGTTATGATATTTTAAAAAATGAATTACATGCTGATAGTTCAAACTATTTCGTTGCTAAACTTAACGAAAAAGTGATTGGCTTTGCTGGTATAAAAACTATACTAGATGAAGCTAATATTATGAATATTGTAGTGAGAAAAGATTCTCGAAATCAAGGGATTGGTTCTTTATTACTAGAACATTTAATTGATTTTTCAAAAAAACAAAGCTTAACTTCCATTACTTTAGAAGTTATGGAAGAAAATTATCCTGCGATTCATTTATATAAGAAATTTGGTTTTCAACAAATCGGATTACGCAAAAACTATTATCAAGATAAAAATGCTCTTATCATGACAAAAGACTTAAAATAAACTCGAGAATTTCCCCACTGGTTCCGGGTTTAAATGGGGACATTTTGTTAAATGTCCCCATTTAAACCCGGAACCAGTGGGGAAATTCTCAAAGATTTTAATCATACCATTCCAATTCCCAATCATCTAGAATTACGGTATCTCCTTCGCAAACTCCCATTTCTTTTAATTTCTGTTCAATTCCCATATTTTTTAAACTTTTTTGTAAGTAATACATGGATTCATTATCTTCTATATTCACTCTTCCCATTAGTCTTTCTATCGCTTTTCCTGTTACCATGAATACTCCATTTTCTTCTTTGATTGTCCATTGGTTTTGTTTGTCTTCTAATGTATAAACTACTTTATCTTCTATTTCAATCAAATCCTCTTTTGGTAATGTCTTTAATGTATTGGATACATGGTCTATTAATTCTTGTACACCTTGGCTCGTTGCTGCAGATATTTGGTACATTTCTAAATTCTCTTTTTTAGCTAATTCTTCTACTTCTTTTAATATTACCTCATCTTGTAAGATATCTACTTTATTTGCTACAATAATTTGTTTTCTTGTGGCTAATTTTTCACTATACTTTTCTAATTCTTGATTAATGGCATAAAAGTCTTCTACTGGATTTCTTCCTTCTTGACCAGATACATCTAAAAAGTGCAATAATAACCTTGTTCTTTCTACATGTCTTAAAAATTGAATGCCAAGTCCTATTCCTTCACTTGCCCCTTCTATAATTCCTGGAATATCAGCAATAACAAAACCATCTCCATTTTTGGTTTTCACCACTCCTAAATTAGGTTCTAATGTTGTAAAGTGATAATTAGCAATTTTAGGTTTTGCATCTGTTACGGCTTTTAAAAAGGTAGATTTTCCTACATTTGGGAAACCTAGTAATCCTACATCTGCTAATAATTTCAATTCTAAAATGATTTCCTTTTCTTCTCCTTTTTCTCCATCTTCTGCAAAACGTGGTGCTTGTCTTGTTGCGGTTTTAAAATGAGAATTTCCTCTTCCTCCTCGACCACCTTTTAAGACAAGTTCTGTTTGATTTGGTTCTGATAAGTCGGCTACTACCTTTCCTGTTTCTACATCTTTAATAACGGTTCCAATTGGCACCTTAATGTATAAATCTTCTCCATATTTTCCGTTGCAATGACTTCCGCTTCCATTTTCTCCATTCTTTGCTTTAAATTTTCTATTAAATCTAAAATCAATTAGTGTATTTTTGTCTTTATCTACTTGGAAATAGATATCTCCTCCATTTCCTCCATCTCCTCCATCTGGTCCGACCTGCTGCTACGTATTTTTCTCTACGGAAGGTTATGGCTCCATTTCCTCCATCTCCTGATTTTATTATTATTTTTGTGTAATCTGTAAACATACTTCTCTCCCTTTGATGTTTTTTTAATAGGAGCAAAAAACATCATTCTTTTATTTAATATCGGTTATTTTTTCAAAATAATCTAATTTCATAGCTTGTTTTACTTTCTTCATTGTTTGTTTTGCTACTTCTTGTGCCTTTTTTGTTCCTTCCCTTAAAATTTTCTCTACCTCTTCTGGATGTGCTTCATAATAAGATCTTTTTTCTCGAATTGGTCTTAATTCTTCTATCACATTTTTAGCTAACTGCTTTTTACAAGCTACACATCCTCTTTTTCCTGCTTTACATTCTTCACAAACTGTTTTTACTTCTTCTTTGCTACTAAATAAATTGTGATAATATGCTACCATACATATATCAGGATTTCCTAAATCATCTTTTTTTATTCTGTTTGGATCTGTTACAGCACTCATCACTTTTTTTGTTATTTCTTCCTCACTATCCGATAAGTAAATAGCATTTCCTAATGATTTTCCCATTTTTTCATTTCCATCTAGCCCTTTAATTCTTTTTCCACTCGATAATACCGCTTCTGGTTCTGTTAATACCTCTCCATAAATACTATTAAATTTTCTTACAATTTCTCTACATTGCTCAATTAATGGTAGTTGGTCTTCTCCAACAGGTATTAACTTTCCTTCGAATGCTGTAATGTCTGCTGCTTGACTTACTGGATATCCTAAAAATCCGATAGGTTACACTTTCTCCAAATATTTCTCTTTTTTGTGCAATTTCTGTTTTTACGGTTGGATTTCTTTCCAATCTTGCTATAGTTACTAGGTTAGAATAAAATACGGTTAATTCTGCTACTTCTGGTATCATAGATTGAATATAAATTGTTGTCTTACTTGGGTCGATTCCAACAGATAGATAATCCATCGCCACTTCTCTTACATTTTTTCTTACCTTTTCTGGATTGTTGAAATTATCCGTTAATGCTTGCACATCTGCAATTAGTATATATGGGTCATATTCTCCACTTTCTTGTAATTCTATTCTCTTTTTTAGAGAACCAAAGTAATGTCCTATATGTAATTTTCCTGTTGGTCTATCTCCTGTTAGTATTCGTTTTTTCTCCATTTTCGCTCTCCCCTTTTATTTAGAAAGTTTTTATGCTTTTTATTTTACCACATTTTTCTGCTTTTGTATACCTTAAAATAAAAAACGGAAAGAGACCATATCATCTGGTCTCTTTCCTGCTTTTTTACCTTTTAACTGATTATTACAATTCCACTCATCGGCAACAACATCGTTTCATCTGCTCCATTAAGGAAAAGGGTTTTCTGTTTTTTCTTATATCTCTCTGGTAATTCCACTTTCCTCAAATTATCACCTCTGTTTATGGCAACAACAACTGCATTTTTTCGATTGGCTCTTTCAAAAATAAGAACTTCTTCATCTGCACAAATAAATCGAGTTTCACTGTTTTCTGCATCAAAACCGCTTCTGATTTCTCCCATTTTTTGATAGAAAGTTAGTAATTCTGTATCCATTCTATCCCATGGAAAACTTTTGCGATTAAATGGATCCTTGTAACCATGCACACCAACTTCAGTTGCATAAAAGATACAGGGATTTCCTTTTACAAAATATTGCACCATTACCGCTAGCTTCAATCTATTCTTCGCATATTCATACTGCCGTTTCTCAAGAAGGTCATTCTGATATTCAAATTCTCTAAACTCATCTGTAAAGAATTTTCTTCCTTCTGATGTATCTCTATGCCAAGGGGATGGATCTTTGTCAATATCCCATATTCGTTCTTCCCCTTTTCTCATACATTTTCCACCTAGTGCTGTTAATCCTCTTACCATATCGTGTGTATCAAGAGAATTTAGCATAATAGCATTTTGCGGATAAGCTTCTGTAATTTCTTTCACTTTTTCCTTTAACTGCTCATACTCGCCATAGGCAATATACTTTAAAATAGCATTTGTAAACGGATAATTCGTTATACCATCAAAGCATTTCCCAAATTTCTTGGTATCCTCTTTCCACCATGCTTCCGCAATTATCAGATGAGGAGTTTTATGATTGGCTCGATTTCTAATTCCTTCCAAAAAAAATGGTTGTATTTCTTCTGCTACATCTAAACGGAAACCATCTACATATTTTGCGAATTTATCAATCATTCCATTCTTGCCATAAATGTAGTTTTGACAATCCAGATTGTTCTGATTAAATACTGGCATATCTTGAAACATATTATACCAATATCGGTAATTGCCATTTTCATCAAAGTAAAACCAATCTCGATATGGAGATTTTGGATTTTTTAAAGCCTCTTGAAAAATTGGATTATCACTACTGCAATGATTCACGGCAATATCTAATAAAATATGCATTCCCATTTCATTTGCCTTTTCATGGAGACTCTGTAAATCGGAGAAATCTCCTAAATCTGGGTCAATTTCCATATGATTTATACTGGCATATCCATCATATCGTTCTGGATTTTTATTAATTGGTGAAAGATAGATTACACCAATGTGTAAGCTTTTTAAATACGGTAATTTTTCTTCTATCCCCTTTAAATTACCTCCAAAAAAATCATTATTATGGAATTGACCTTGCTGATTTCTTTTCCAATTGGGAAAATCTCCCCAACTCCGATAATTTCTTCCTTCTGTTTTTTTTACATTTCCATTCGGACTTTTATAAAATCTATCTACAATAATTTGATAGAAGATTTGATTTTTTGCCCATTCTGGAACAGTAAACTCTTCTTGAATCACTAACATTCTCCAATAAGGTGATTCGGTATAAGAAGTGGTAATGAATGGTTTCATTGTTTCTCGGTTAATTTTTATGGCTTTTTCTTCTCCATCTTCACAAAATAAAAAAAAGAAGTCGTAAATTCCACAACTAGTAAAGGTTATACTAGTATGATATTTTGAATTATCGCCCTCTTTTGTTTTTTTCATTTCTTTTATGATGCTTGGATTTTCACCATATTTGTTAACCAGAATTTTAATCCAACTTATATTGTTGTGATTTGGAATTGCAACCGCAATTTGCAACTCTTTACCAATTTCTATTTCCCGTTTAGGGATAATATCAACTCGTAATTCATTGCTTTGATTTTGTTGTCTTTGTTGCATAATTTTTCTTCCTTTCTTACTCAAGACATGTTTGCTAGTTACTCTTTTTATGTTTTCACTTTACTACATCTTTGCATTTTTGTCAATCCAATTTTATTATATTTTTTGTAGTTATGTGGTACTTTTAGAAATTCTTTATCCTTCCTCTTTTTTCTTTTTGAAAATAAATAATTTACTAAATACATAATTTACTACAATAACCATAACTTGTGTTACAATTTTTGCTATGATATCATTGATATGGAATACTTTTACCATAAGAGCAAAAGTACCCACATCGCATAAAATTCCTGATACAATTCTCGCTAAAAAGAATGAAATCATTTCCTTAAAAAATGCTTTTTTGGTATCTGTTTTACTTTCAAATACAAACAATTTATTTGTTATATAGGCAAATAAAACAGAACAAAACCATGACAATCCACTACTAATAATTTCTTCTATTCCAATGATTCTAGCAAAAAGGAAATAGGAAACAAAGTTAACAACAGTAGATAGTCCTCCAAATATTAAATAATGAATCACTTCTTTGTATTTTTCATATAATTCTTTTATCTTATTCATATAATTCCCCTAATGGTCTTTCTTCGTTAATACGCTTAATTGCTTCTGCAAATAATGGTGCTATCGATAATACGGTTATATTGTCAATTCTTTTTTCTTCTGGAACTGGAACGGTATTCGTTACTACCATTTCTTTAATTCCAGAATTTTTAATTCTTTCAATTGCTGGTCCTGATAAAACACCATGTGTACCTCCTGCATATATATTTTTAGCTCCAAATTTTTGTAATACTTTTACTGTTTCCATCATAGAACCAGCAGTAGCTATTTCATCATCAAATATAATAGCATTCTTATCTTTTACATCTCCTATAATAGTTCCTGCTATTGCTCTATCATCATTAGCATCTCTTCTCTTATCTACTAAAGCAATTGGGCACTTAAAAAATTCAGAATATTTATATGCTTTTTTAGAACTTCCTGCATCAGTTGCAACAATTACCATATCTTCTAAATTTTTTTCTTTAAAGTAATCTTCTAATAAATATTCAGCTGTTAATCTATCACAATTAATATTGAAATAAGCCTGTATAGCAGGATTATGCAAGTCACAAGTAATGACTCTTGTTGCTCCAGCAGTTTCCAAAAGTTGTGCCATTAATTTGGCTGTAATTGGAATACGTGGTTGATCTTTTTTATCTGATCTAGAATATGGATAATATGGTATTACTACATTAATATTTTTAGCAGATGCTCTTTTTACAGCATCAATTGTTATTAGTAATTCCATAATTCTTTCATTGACTGGTGGTTCAGTTGTTTGTATAATATAGACATCTTTTTGTCTTACTGTTTCTAAAATTTGTACGAAATTATTGTCATTTGAAAATTTTTGGTGTTTTATTTTCCCCATTTCTAATCCTAAACAATCACATATTTCTTTTGTAAATTCTTCTGCCGTTGGGCAGGCAAATATTTTAATATTCTTCATAATTTTTCTCCCATCTATCACTCTATTTTTTTCTTCTTTTTTTCATAAATCACATAACCTATAAATGCTATAAATGCTATGAATGCTATTGCCGATATGATGTATGATACTTTACTTAAAGTTGTTCCTTGATAACTTATTACTACATTTCCAATTTCTTCTTTTATTATCTCATTTCCTAATAATACAATTACTCCCTCCTTTCTATTTTGAGTATATTCTGTCCTCGCTTTTACAGGTAAATATTCAAAGGAGGAGCAATATCTGTCAATTACCATATAGATTTTCTATGTCAGCAATTTTCTCTAAATAGGTTTCATCAAAATCATTATCAAATCGTATTGCATTTGAGATATATTGTCCAACATATGCAATATTGGAATATTTTTTATTTTATGCTACTCCTACTTTTCATTCATTTCTTTTTGGTCATTATATTCATTTACCAAATATAATGGTCTATTTTTCGTTTCATTAAATATTCTTCCCAAATATTCTCCTACAATTCCAAACAATAATATTTGAATTCCAGAAAAAAACAATATTAGCAATATAATTGCTTGATAGGCCTGAATTACTTCTTGTATTATCAAACTTTTTGCTATTACATACACGAAATATACAAATAGTACCATAAAGGTTGGAATCGCAATAAAAGTAGATAATCTAAGTGGTGATGTTGTAAAGGATGTAATTCCATCAATTGCCAAATCTACTAACTTCATATAATTCCATTTAGTTGCTCCTGCTACTCTTGGGTCTCTGTCATATAATACTTCTTTTTTCTTATAACCAATCCAACTAAACATACTTTTTGTATTTCTTTGTGATTCTCTTAATTTTTTTAAGGCATTGACACATCTTCTATCTAATAATCTAAAATCTCCTGTATCTCTTTGTATCTCTACTCTTGTCAGATGTTGTAATACTTTATAATACATTTTAGATGTGAATTTTTTTAGCCAAGTTTCTCCTTTTCTTGATTTTCTCTTGGCGTATACATCATCATATCCTTCTTCCCAATATTTGACTAATTCTGGTACTACTTCTGGTGGATCTTGTAAATCTGCATCCATAAAGATAACACAATCACCTGTTGCATAATCTAATCCTGCTATCATAGCTATTTCTTTTCCAAAGTTTCTTGAAAAATCCACATAGCATATTCTTTTGTCCTCTTGTCTTAATTGCTTAATTATTTCTATTGTTTTGTCTTTGCTTCCATCATTAACAAAAAGAATTTCAAATTCATAATTTTTCATATCATCCATTAATTTTTTTATTCTTTCGTATAATATTGGTAAAGATTCTTCTTCATTGTATGCTGGAATAATAATTGTAATTTTTTTCATTTATACCATCCTTTTTTGTTTTTAACACATTCCTTTTATAATTGTTCTGCAAATCCTTTTTGTAACTTTTTAAATAAAAAGTATCCTATAATTGTTACTATCACTGAAATTCCTAATAAAATACTTAATGTTACCATATTAGGCATTTGATGATAATAGAAAATATCTCGATAACCATTTATAATATGTGTCATCGGATTTAATTGCATAATAATTTGTAAATTAGGTGGTAATTGCTCTAATTTATAGACAATTGGCGTTCCATAAAATGCTGCTAATAGTATGACACCTATAATGTGTTCTAAATCTCTAAAATATACAGTTATAGAAGATACGATAAAAGAGATTCCTAATAATAATACATATTGTACTAATAATACAAATGGATATAATAAAAGATACCATGATAATCCTACTCCTGAAAAAATAACAAAAGCTAGAATGATAATAGTAGATATAATAAAATTAACAGCTCCACTTGTTACTACTGAAATTGGTAAAATTTCTCTTGGAAAATATACCTTTTTAATGATATCTCCATTTCCAATCACTGTAAAAGCTGATTGTGTTATAGTTGTAGTAAAGTAGGTCCAAGGTATTAATGCTACACAGATATAAATAGGATAGGTTGAATCACCTCCTGCTAGTAAAGCTCCAAAAATAATAGAGTAAACAGCCAATTGTAATAATGGATTTAAAAATGACCACATAACTCCTAAAAAAGAGTTTTTGTACCTTCCTCTAATTTCTTTTTTTACATTTGTTTTTAATAATTCTCTATATTGATAGATTTTTTGAAATATATTCATATTTAATCTCATTCCCTCCTCAAGGCTCTATTATAATTTTTATGTTGTTACTTTCAAATATTCATCTACTACTTCATTTGTATTGCCATCCATTCTAACTTTTCCCTCGTATAGCCAAACAGCCCTATCACACAAATTTTTAACGGTATCCATACTATGGGTAACAAATACCATTGTTTTTCCTTCTGCTTTTAGTTCACGCATTTTATTAAAACATTTTTCTTGAAAATGCTGATCTCCTACAGATAAAATTTCATCAATTAATAAGATATCTGCATCTACATTAATGGCAACAGAAAAAGCTAAACGCATGTACATTCCAGAAGAATAGGTTCTAACTGGATTATCAATAAAATCTTTTAATTCTGAAAATTCAATAATTTGTTCTAGCCTTGCATCAATTTCTTTTTTAGTTAATCCAAAAATAGAAGAATTAAAATAGATGTTTTCTCTACCAGAAAAATCTGGATGAAAGCCAGCTCCTAATTCTAATAATGAAGTTAATTTTCCTTTGGTTTCTATCGTTCCTTTGTTAGGAAATATAATTTGTGTCATTAATTTTAAAAGTGTAGATTTCCCGCTTCCATTCACTCCTATTAAAGCTACCGTTTCCCCTTTTTTTATATCTAAATTGATATCATTTAAAATCTCTCTTTTTTCTCTTCTTTTATTTCTCGCAAAAAATAACATTCTTTCCTTTAAAGTATTTGCTCTATCATAATAAATATTAAAGTTCTTATAAACATGATTTACTTTGATAACAATATTTTCATCTGTTTCTTTCATTTCTTCACTCCTTTAATTTTACATATTTCGATTATATCTATTTTTCTTTGTATTGTCAATTCTAATTTAAGTTTTTGCTTTTTATACTTTTTCCCAAACTCATAAAACTAAACAATAACATTTATTACTATTAGCATTATATCATACTATTCCTTTCTGTCAACAGAAAAACAGCGTAAAGAAAAATCTAGCTCTCATTGAGCTAGATTTTCTTCTAAATCCTTTGTTTTTTGAATTTCCTCTTCTGTTTTTTCTTCTAAAATTTCAGTCTTTTCTGTTTTCTCTTCTTTATTTTGTTGATTTGATAAGGTATTTGTTTCTTGCTCTATATTCTCGACTTCTTTTATGTCTTCTTGCTGTATTGATTTCGTTTCATCTTCTTCTCTAATTTTTAATAACATTTTGGTAGTTTTTATTTTCTCTATTAGAATATTATTTCCTTGTAAACTTACTTTATTTCCATTCGTACAAGTTCCTACTTCTCCTTTTTGTGTAATTTTAGCTATCTGTGTCTTATTGGCTATTGGAGCTATATTCTTACTTCCTGTCAATTTTACTTCTATTTCATATTGCTTATTGATATCTATACCCTCTATGTTCTTATCAAAGTAATATTTGATTCCACCTTCATATCCTACATACATTGTTGTACTATAACTTCCATCTGTTGCCCTTAATGTCATTTGTGGAATACCACTTGGTGTTCTACATTCATTATTTACATATTCTGCTATATAGATATATCCACTAATATAATTGTCTCCT
>JAAWAX010000026.1 GCA_022792395.1 Clostridia bacterium | reverse complement strand
GCCAATAAAGTAGCTTAATAACAATAATTCCATAATTTTTAAAAGCATTTTTCTAAATGCTTATTTGTCATGTTTTAAATTTTATAGAAATTTATTTAAAAATTTTTATAAAAACTCTTGACTTTCATATAGTTAGTCTATATTCTTCTACCATTCTAGCTTTGCTATTTGTCAACTAAACCTTACATTTTTATAAAATTCTATTTTTTCTTTGCATAATAGAGTTTCGTTTCTTTTATTCACTCAATAATTTTTCAATCTCATCATTAGAACTATATTCAACTTCGTAATTAGTTAAGTCTGGAACATCTACATCTTCATTTGTTACAATCCCAAATTTATATTTGTATTCTTGTATCATATCTTGTACTTCTTTCACTATTTCTGTTTCTGGGAAAAATTCTTTTACTCCTTCTCTGTTTATCTCTTTTATTGGTAATCCTGTTTCTTTATCTATCCATATTTCCCAACATCCAGATTTTTCAAATTGATTTCTTAATACATAATATTCTCTACCAATTTGATAAGTATCAGTATGAATAGACATAATGAAAGCAGTTCCTAAATTTGCATATAAATTTTGTCTATTTGGTATAAAAGGAACCCATTTAAAATTTAATTCTTGATTTTGCATTTTTGTAAAATTTCCTTTTATGATTGTTGCTTTTTTATGATTTGTATCTATTGATATTCTTTCATCTGAATCTACACTAGCATACTCTGTCATATCATTTTCTATGCCATCATCAGAATATATTTCCGAAACTAATTTATATTTTCCATCTTTATAATATTCTTTTCTTACTGAAGTTCTATTATTAGATAAAACTTGCACCGTTTCTTTATAGAAATTATTAGTTTTTAATGACTTTTCTGCTTTACTCATAAAACTAATTACTGTTATAACTTTATACAAATATACAATAAAACTCAACATACAAACAATGCTAATTGCCATCAGTATTGATTTTATTTTGCTTTTTCCTCTTATCTTTTTTAAGTAATCAATTTCTTTTTGTTGATTATTCTCATTTTGTTTAATGTCTTCTTTCATTTCCTTTAATCTTTCAATGCAATTTTCACATTCTACTAAATGCTTTTCAACTAATCTCTTTGATTCAGCATTTAAAGTATCATCTACATATCCAAGTAATAAATCTTGAACTATTTCACATTCTGTTTTCTTTTCCACTTTTATTTACCTCCTTTATTTTTTGTTTAGCACGATAAAAATTAACCCTTGCCCAATTTGCTGTTTTTCCTAATATTTCTCCAATTTCTGAAAAATCTAAATTTCCAACCATTCGTAAATAGATTAACTCTTTTGATTTTTCATCTAACTTTTGCATATCCTTAAAAAGTTTTAATTTATCTTCATTGCTACATACAATATCTTCAGTTGTTTCAAATGTTTGTATTTCTTCGGTTAGTTCTTCTAAAGATATATTTTCATTTTTTCTATTTTTCTTTAATTCCTTATACCATAGATGTTTTGCTATCTGGCACAACCAAACTGATACTTTGCAATTTCCTTTGAACTTTTTAATTTCTTTTACTGCTATGGCAAAAGTTTCTTGTGTTAAGTCTCCAGCTATATCTTCATTATGCGTTAAGCAGAATAGGTATTTATAAACGGTATTACAATATTGTTCATATATTTGTTCAATATTCTGCATAACTTTTACCTCCTTCTATTTAATAAGAGTCTTTTTTTCTCATTTTATTACAATTTCTCTAAAATTTCTACAAAAAAAGAAGAAGGTTTCCCTTCTTACTTAAGTTTTTATATTAAGTATGTGCTTTCTCTAGTTCTACTATATATGGCTTATCTTTAAATAATACTCTTACTTTTAATTTATCTGTTGCTGTATAAGTAGTTAATCCAAATGTTTCATAAAAACTATATTTGTTTCCATCAATAAAATTACCATCTTGCCTTCTACTTGGACTCATAGTAGATTCAAATTTTTCTCCTTTTTCATTTTCTACATAAGTTATTGTTTCAAAGCTATCATCATTTTGAGAGTTACGATACGTTTCAATTGGTCTTGATGTATATTCATCAAAAGCTTTTCTTATTTCTTCATCTTCATTTAGTCTTCTGTTGAACTCATCAATATCAATTTTACCGTCTGAATATTCTTGCCATAAATCTTTTAATATTTGTGATGGTTTCGGTTTTTCTATATTAGATATAATCATTCCAAATTCAAATCCTGTATCAGTAAGTGTAGCATTAGTTACTTGAAAATCTGAATTTTCACAACTTACCACTTTATAGGCTATTGATTGTCTATTATACATTTTTTCTGGTACATCTAAATCTATATTCCAATTACCTTTTAAGTTTACTATGCTGTTTTCATTTTCTAGCCATTCTTCTCTTTTTAATTGTATATGAGTAAATTTAAAATTCAATTTTTTACTTTTTGGAAAACTTGCATCTCCTGTATACATATTATAAGTAAAGTTTATAATTCCATTTTCTTTATCGTGATTTACTATAACAGCATTTAATCCGCAATTGTAATAATTATCACTAAATTCTGTATATTTCTCATCTAAATTATTTTCCTTACAATAATTTTCTAGTGTTTCTTGATCCATGCAATATAAAACTTTATTTTCTTCATCTGTTACTATCAAATCTTTTAAATCTATATAACGCAAAGTATCTAGGTCGAAAGTTTCATTTATTTTCGTGTCCATTTCAAAAGTAAAATGAGTACTAATATTTAAGTCATCCATTAAAAAATCTTCTATCTTAGCATTTACATTGATGTTATCTAAAGTAATACCTGTTATTTGGTCAGTTGCTGTTGTATTGGAACTTATATAATCCATATCTGGGTTTGCTATATATCCATTTTGTGCTGCATCATCAAGTCCTTTTCCTAAAAAAAATGTTTCTACGATTTTATCATAATTAGATGCAAATGCCACTCCTGATACTAATATAACTCCTCCACATAATCCTGCTATTAATTTTCTTTTCATAGCATATTTCCTCCATTTTATTTCTTCTTTTAGGGTATGTTTATTGATATATTCATTTTTAAATTGATTAACTGCCACATTCATTTTGAATTTTTCTAATAATTCATTGTTATCCATTTACTTCATACCCTCCTTTTTTTAAAATTTTCTTTAATTTATTTCTTGTTCTAAATAATTTTGATTTTACCTTACTTTCTGATATTTTAAACATGATCGCTATTTCTTTTATTTTTCTTTCTTCATAATAATAAGCCATAAAAATTTCTCTATCTTCTTTCTTCATTTTTTCTAATTCATTAATAATCAATTTGTTTTTCTGGCTTTCTACATAATCTAATTCTATATTTTGTATGCTTGTTAATCTTTCTTGATAATCTTCTATATTTTCTATATGTTTTTGTTGTCTTATCTTTTTTAAAATTAGATTTTTAGTTATTCCTGCTATATAAGCTGTCATACTTTTGTTCATATTTAACTTTTCTTTATTGTTCCATAAAGTAAGATACACATCTAGTATAATTTCTTCTTTATCCTCTTTTAAAAACATAATAGAAGAACGATTTATGATAGTATAAATATAATGATTATACTCTTTCATAATTGTTTCTATTTCTAATTCATTGTTTGTTATGTAATTATATATTTTATCATTTACTTTTTCCAATTTAGATCTAAACCCCTTTTAAGATATCTTCTATATCTATATTACCACTTTTTTTCATTTGGTTGCATTTTTATGAAAAAAGATTGGATTTATATTTCCAATCTTTTTGCTCTCTATTCTCTTATATAAATTGTAATTTTTATTTTAGCTTGCTATTGGTTTCTATTACCTTTTTAGCATAAGAACATTCTGCAATAAGATTCTTGTTGCATTTTTCTGAATTTTCAATAATACACTTCACTAATTTCTTTGCTATTCCTTGCCCTTGGTATTTGCTGTCTACTACAGTATGAATTATATTCCATGTATTCTCTAATTCTTTAAACTTACATTCACCAATTTCAATATCCTTATCATAAGCTACTGCTCTATTTTCTTTTCTTATAAATTTAATATTAATCATTTTTTATCCTCTCTACCTGTAATTTGTAAAACTAATTTTGCATTTTTATTTGTTCTTCTTTTATAAGCGAATATTGTATTAATTTATCTCCATCTAAATTTTCTTTGTTCATATTTACAGCAGTAATTTGATGATTATCATAACTTGTATAATAATAAATTCCTTTATTGGTATTGCAACATGATGTATAAATTGTTATCTCGTATTTTCCATCTCCTAAATCACAACATCCTCTTTGTTGGTCAACTGAATTAAGTATATGAAAAAATTGGCTAACACTTTCTTTTTCACCTTCTTCAGAAATAGAATTCATTTTTGTAAATGCAACTCTTATAAATCTAGATTGTGATGATAGGTCGCCTGGAAGTCCTAGTGCTCCCATTCCACGGCTATATTGCTTTAAATGTAGTTTCTTTGAAAAATTATTTTCTGGTGATTTTGTGGATAAGTTCATATAATTATTTAATGCAAACATTTGCATATCAAAAGGCGGATTATTTGTTAAAACCCCTACTGGATTTTCGTGTATTTTAATTCCTTCTTTTACTGATTCCACTGTTATAGATTCTTCACTATCTGAAATAATCCAATGTAACTGTGCCACTAACAATTTATTATTAAATGAAATATTTAATAAATTCATTTTTTCTACTAAAGTTCGTGCTTCTTTTACATTAGCACATTGGCTTAAAATCCATGGAATAAATTCAAATTGTGCTATATTATCTTTGCCTTCTAGATATTCTTTATAGTCTGCATTACCTACGAAATTTAATCCTGCCATTCCTAATCCTTTTTCGTTGATAGCATCATGATATAATGGATAATCTTCTTCAACATGTGCCATACCAATCATGGCATAATGAGATTTTATACTTTTCTCCTTTCTAAAATTAAACTGAAAATTTCTTGGTACTATTGTTACTTCATCTCCATAAGAGAATTCATAATCTAAAGTTCTTCCAAAATAAAAATCTTTTGTTTTATATGTTGCCGCTGTACACATAATATTTCTCCTTTATTAAAAAATTTACTTATTTTTTATAATAACTATTATAGTATTTACCATTAATGTTATTTTTAATCTTAACGATAAATTACTATTTTATTTTTACTTATGTTATCATAATAGCAGTCAATTATCCACTAATCATCTACTCTATTTATCGTATTTTTTATACTGACATACTTTTTGCTTCTTCTCTTAAATAAGTATAATTTTAGTTACTGTTCAGACTTAATATATTTTTACTTAAAAAGTTTCTATATTTTTTATGCAGTAACAATTTTTGGGGGACCAACAAGCTTACCATCTGTTATGCAATTACAGATGGTGCGATGTTGGGAGTTACAAAGAAAAAATATAGAAACTTTTATTGAGAAAATCAAAGTAGCCTGAACAATAGCTAATTTTAACCTATTATATCTTAATTTTTTATGAATTATATTCCTTTGTTGCAATTTTTGTTATATAATGAATTTTAAGAGAGGGATATTTATGAAATTGTTGAAAAAAATATTAATTATATTATTAATTCTTTTTGTAATTGCTACTAGTATTATCTTCATCATTGGGTTTGGTTACTATTCAAATGCCATAAAACAAAAATCCTTAATTGCTAGTGTAGAAGAAGTAACGAATAAAGAACATTATACATCTTTTGACCAATTATCTGAAGATTATATTAATGCCGTTATTGCTGTAGAAGATCATCGATATTATAGTCATGGTGCTATTGACCCAATTGGAATTGCTAGAGCTTTTTATACGAATATTCGTGATGGTGAATTTGATGAAGGAGGTAGTACCATTACACAGCAAGTAGCTAAAAATGTTGTTTTTAATCAAGACAAGAATATTGTTCGTAAGCTAGGGGAGATTTTTGCAGCTTATGATTTAGAAAAAAATTATAGTAAAGATGAGATTTTTGCTTTATATGTAAATTCTTCTTATTTTGGAGATGGTTATTATTGTATTTATGATGCTAGTCATGGTTATTATGATAAAGACCCTAAAGATCTAAATTTGGCAGAGGCAAGTATGTTAGCAGGTGTTCCGAATGCTCCTTCAGTTTATGCTCCAACCGTTAATCCTGATTTGGCTAAAAAACGCCAAAGACATGTTTTAAATAAAATGGTTGAATACGGCTATATTTCGCAAGAAGATGCTAATCGTATTCAATAAAGAAATGATAACATTCTATCCTTTCTAGAACTAAATAGGAATGTTATCATTTTTTTATATGCCCTTCATATATTTATACCATGGAGGAATCTATGAAAATAATTATTTTACCTAGAAAATTTTTAGTATGTCTTCTTCTTGTTTGTATCCTCTTTTCTTCTTTATTTTTTTACTTTGGTATGCCTTTTTCCTTTGCTCTTGAATTGACTACCAATAGCGTTGTTGAAGAATCTATCAAAGAAAAAATTGCAACCTTAACAAAAGCAGAAGAAAAAATTGCCTATCTTACCTTTGATGATGGTCCTACCTTAAAAGCTACTGGCAAAATATTAGACATTTTAAAAGAAGAAGAGATAAAAGCTACCTTTTTTGTTGTTGGAAAGCATGTGAAAGAACAACCCGAATTGGTTAAAAGAGCTTACGAAGAAGGGCATTATATTGCTAATCATGGCTATCATCATGATAACACTAAATTATATCAAAGTTCAGAAAGTTTCATTTCTGAAGTAAAAAATACAGATATTGAAATCGGAAAAGCTATTGGAATTGAAGATTATTGTTCACATGTTTTTCGTTTTCCTAATGGTTACATGTCCTCTAATTATAAAGCCAAGAAAAAAGAAGCTGCTAAACTTCTTCTTGCTATGAATTATACTTATGTTGATTGGAATTGCTTAAATAATGACTCAATAAAAAAATATAGCAACTCACAATTATTAAATAATTTGAAGAAGTCTTCTAAAAACAAAGGTACTTTAGTCATTTTAATGCACGACACTTCTGATGTGAATGATACGCCTTCTATTTTAAAAGACTCCATTGATTATCTAAAAGAACAAGGTTATGAATTTAGAAATTTTTATGATTTTAGAGCTGGAGAGTAATTTTGGAGATACAGTCAAAAATCATGATGATAAAGTTAAATTTCGTATTAATAAAAATAAAAAATAAAAAAGTTTTGATTGAAAGTAATTGAATTAGAAATTCTTTAATCATTTTATGGAAAATGTTCGCGCTTGACATGAAAGGGTGCCATAAAACGATTTTAAAATTTCTATGAAAATTAACTTGAACGATAAACTTTCTTATTTTTTATTTTTATTAATTATTATTTAGTCATATCATCATGATTTTTTGACTGTATCTCCAAAATCAATTACAATTCTACTTCTAGCTGATACTGATTCCTACTACCATCTAATTTAATTCTATTTTCGACCTCATTACCATTTAAAATCACCTTACTCATACCATCTTCAAACATATTCTTTCCTTTTGGATTTCTAATCGTAATATGATACATACTTTCTTGATATCGATATTTTATTTGATATTCTTTCCAATCCTTTGGAATACAAGGTTTTACTTCTAAATAGCCTTCTTCTACTTTCAATCCTAATAAATTCTCAATTCCAGCTTTATAATACCAACTAGCAGATCCAGTATACCAAGTCCAACCACCTCTTCCTGCCAAATTTCCGATTCCATAGATATCAGCTGGAATAACATAAGGTTCCACTTTATATTTTTTACTAGCCTCTTTGGTTCTAGCATGCTCAATTGGATTAATCATTCGATACAATTCTAGTGCTTTATCACCAAAACCAAGCATCGCTTCTGCTATAATTACCCATACCGAACTATGAGTATATTGACCTCCATTTTCTCTAACTCCTGGTAAATAAGCTTTAATATAACCAGGTTCTAGCTTGCTTTTTTCAAACGGTGGGTCTAATAATTTGATAATACCATTTTCTCTGTCTATTAAGTGATTTTCTAAACTTTCCATCGAAATATATTTTTTATCATTATCTCCCGCCTTTGAAATAACACTCCAACTTTGTGCAATACTATCAATTCTACACTCTTCGTTCTCCATACTACCTAACACATTTCCATCATCCATAAAAGCTCTTTTATACCATCTTCCATCCCATCCATTAGTGTTCAACGCTCTTTTTAACTGATTCCTTATTTCTTCGTATCTTTTTGCTAACGATTCCTCTCCTTTTTCTTGGCAAATTGGTATAAAATGTTCTAGAATTAAACTTAAGAAAAATCCTAACCATACACTTTCGCCTTTCCCTTTATTACCAACTGTACTAAAACCATCATTCCAATCACCTGAACCAATTTTAGGCAATCCATTTTCTCCAAAGTTTAAGCTCTTTTCAATCGCTTTGATACAATGTTCATAAATGCTTCCTTGTTGCTTACTTGGCAAATATTTTTCATATCGTTCATCTTGATTTCCTTCCAATATTTCCCCTTCTAAATAAGGTGTCTGAATCTCTAAAATTTCTTTGTCACCTGTAAAACTAATATATTCTATTACTAAATAAGCTAACCATAATAAGTCATCTGAAAATCTCGTTCGAATTCCTCTTTGGTTTTCTTCATGCCACCAATGTTCTACATCGCCTTCTATAAATTGATGTTTACTGTGTTTAATAATTTGCTCTTTTAATATTTTTGGTTCTAAATATTTAAGTCCTATGGTATCTTGTAGTTGGTCTCTAAAGCCGAATGCACCACCAGATTGATAGTATCCTGTTTTAGCAACTAATCGACTATTGATAATTTGATAAGCCACCCATCCATTTAATAAAATATTAACAGATTCTAAAGGTGTATATACTTGTAGTCTTCCTAAAAATTCTTTCCATTCATTTTTGACAATATTTAATTCTTGTTTACAATTCGCTATTTTTTGATATTTATAAGCTATATTTTTACAATCCATTTCCTCTTCTTCTGCTCCTAGAATAATGGAAATTTCCTTGTTTTCAAAACTTTCTAACTCAATTTCGATTTCATAAACGATACAAGCTTTTCTACCTAATGAATTTTGATTATTTAATGAAACCTTTTTCAATCCAGAAGGATTACTGATTCCTCCTTCTCCTAAAAAGAAATTTTTATCTCCTGTATAAGATTTTATTTTTTCACTAGAAGAAATATAAATTCTTGTCTTTTCCATTTCTTCACGGTATAAATTTTTAGCTTGTAATAGATTACTATTTGCATCAAATTTTAAATCAATATGACCATTTGACTTAATTTCATCTTCTCCAATGACTGGTTTCATATAATAATATAATTTTAATTTTTTTCGATTTGGTGTTTTATTCGTTAAATTTAGAATTCCAACTTTACAACTATCTTCTTTTGGAATAAACACTTCTAACTCTTGCTCTATTCCATTACTATTGTGAATATATTTACAATAACCAAATCCATATATAATATTATAATTTCTATCATCTGGTTTAGGATTTAAACCTAATGACCAACTTTTCTGACTTTCTTCCTCTTTTAAATAAATCACTTCCGATGGAATATCATAACTTGGTTTATTGGCCCAACTAGATACTCGATTTAACCTACAATTTTTGTACCAACTATAGCCACCCATATTTTCTGTCACCACAGTTCCAAATTTTTCATTTGCCATAATATGACTCCATACAGTAGGCAATCGGTTTTCTTTATTGACTCTTATTCGATATTCTTTTCCATCTTCTGAAAATCCACCATATTCATTGTAATATTTTAAATTTTCGTTATTAGCTAATAAGTCAATATCCTCTTTATCTTCCTCCATAAATACTGGTTTTTGTATTTCTTCTCCGATTAATTCTTGCTTTTCTAAATAATTTTCTTCTAATTCTTTGATATTATTTTTCAAGCCACCTTTATCACTATCAATCACAATGGCTGCCAAAAATTCTAATAATGCAATGTCTTTTTTATCAATTTCTCCTTTGCTTAAGGTAAAAATACCACCTCTCTGATTTTTTAAATATCCTTTATGATGATTTAAAATATTACCTTCAATTTCTTCTTTCACATAATTTTCATAGCTGTGTTTCTCTTCATCTAATATGACCAATTCTGTTGCTACATTTTTCATCGTAAAAAATTCGTGTGCTTTTAAAACTTCTTTCACAATATAACCATCATTTACATTTCTTACTTTGAGTAAAATGATTGGTAAGTCCCCTGAAATACCATATTTCCACAACTCACTTTGGCAATAATTATTTTGCTTACTTTTATTGGCTAAAAGTTGTGATTTAATTGGGTTATCAAAAACAAGATAAGACAACATTTTTTGATAGATAGCCATGTCACTACCTTTTCTACTCAAATATCTACTTTCTGCTTCTACTCTTGCTTTGGCTAATTCAAATTCTTTGCTTACTTTTTCAATTGACTGGTATTCCTTAATATTTTCTATTACTGTTTTTTCGTTTTCATTTACCGACAAGATAAAGTCAATTACGGCTTTTTCTTGTGGTTTTACCTTAATCGTTCTTTTTAAAGCGACTATCGTTTCTGTTACCAAACCTATTTTTTTAGAAAAAGGGATTGAATTTTTTATCATATTGGGAATTCCTAAATTTCCTCTACCAATAAATTTTTCTTCATCAATTTCATATTCAATATCCCCAATTGTTTCACTATTTGTGGATAGATTAGCTCCTAAATAAAATTTAGGGACATTTGCTTCTCTATTTTTTCTTTCAATGATAATACTATTTGTGTTTTCTTCCCATTTTGCAATCAAAAATAAATTGTTAAAAGCTGGATGAGCATAATCTTGTTCCTTTTTAGATAGTACTGGTTCAAAATAACAAGTTACTTCTAATATTTCTTCTTCATTTCCTTGATTTTCTAAAATTATCCTTCTTAATTCTACTGGTGAATGAGAATCATTTTTTTCTCCTTCCTCAAAATCATGATGATTGGAACTAATGGTTGTTTTGATTTTTGTTTTGATGTTTCCATTTATTATTTCTTGTTCATTTTTGTCTGGCATGAAACTGATTTGATACTGATTTTCTTTGTTCTCATTATCTGAATAGTTGGAACTCCATATACTTTTGGTTTTGATATTTTTAATGGCGAAAAAAATTCCTTGTGGATAGTCATCTGTTGTTTTGAATCGGTTAATATAAATATCTTTATATTTACTAACGCCTTGTCCTTTTTGGTTCATAGCAATCACATAGTTTTCATTAGAAATAAAGTTACCAGTGATTAATCTTTCATCTATTTTCTTATACGTTGTTTGTACATAATTTTCGTAATCTTTGTATTTTAGTTTTTCGACCTTTTCTTTCTTCTCTTTGGTGATAATTGCTTTTTCTGGCATGGTTTCTTGTAGTAATATACTAACTGCTTCTATTGGTGGATTTTTCATAAATCTTTTTTGTAAAATATTATCATGAAATAAGTTATTGATGCTAAGCAAAATTAAACCTTGATGATGTGCCATATACGTTTTTACAACGGCTGAATTCTTTCCTTTTTCTACTCTTTCTGGTGTATAATCAATGGCTTCGTAAAAACCAAATTTATCATACATGCCTTCTTTTTCTAGCCATTTTAAATTTTCAATTTCTTCTTTTGGTACTTCATTAATGGCTAACATTCCACCATAACTAGACACGACCATCTCATCTGCTAGTCCTCTTTTTAAACCTAGCCAAGGAACGCCAAAAGCCTTATACTGATAATTAGACTGCAAATCTTTTACATTAAAAGCCGCTTCTGAAATCCCCCAAGGAATCTTTAGATTTTTACTATATTCCATTTGTGTTTTAATTAAAAACTTACAAGATTCCTCTAATAGACTACCTTCATAATTAGGAATATTGATGTTTGGCATTAAATACTCGAATGCTGTTCCTGACCACGAAATCAATCCTTTATATTTTCCTAATGTTGTCAATGTTCTGCTTAAATAATTCCAATGTCTACTTGGAACATCTTTTTTAGCAATTGCTACTAAACTTGCTTGTCTTGCCTCTGAAGCTAATAAATCATAATAGGAATCTGTCATTTTATTTTCTTCTATATTAAATCCAATCGAAAAAATTTGTTGTTCTGGATGATAAAGAACACTAAAATCGGTGTTATCAATCATTCTCTGAATAGTTGCTATTAGTTCTGGAATCTCTCCCATTTCCCCAATTAAACCCGGAACCAGTGGGGAAAGTTCTTCTAAAAAGGCTTTTGTTACATATAAATATCCTACTAAATTACCACTATCAACTGTTGATACATATCTTGGGTTTAATGGTTCTTTTGTCTTAATGTTATACCAATTGTACAAATGTCCATTCCATTTGACTAAACTATCAATTGTATTAATAATTTTACTTAATAAATCCATTGCTTTTTCTAAATCAATATATTGTAAATCAAAGGCAGAGATAACAGCCAGTAAAGATAATCCTATATTCGTAGATGATGTTCTTGGCACAATTTTTTCTTTTCTATCTTCTTGATAATTGTCTGGAATTAAATAATTATTTTCTTCTGTTAAATAGCTTTCAAAGAAATTCCATGTTCTTTTTCCTATTTCTAAAACATATTCTTTTTCTTCTTTATTTAATTGTTCTACTGCTGTTACTTTTTCAATTTCTCGACTGCTATACCACATAACAATTGGTATTAACATCCACCATACACCTAATACAACAGCAAATAGATTTAGTTTTAACAAGCCAAGTCCTATACTAATAATTCCCACTAGTACATTTAGTGCCATTTGATTGTAATAAGAAGCTAAATTAGATTTGGCTTGTTTTTCTGCCTCTTCTGAAGTAGTCCACTCTAACAGATGTTTTTTGCTAATCATAACTCGATATAATGTTTTGATAATCGATTTTGCTGAAATATATGCTTTATAAGGTACACATCCGAATGGTAATAATCCCTCTTAATAGAATTCCTTTTATGCCTGAAATTTTAGGTGCAAAGGTTTTTTGCTTTTCTTCTCCTTCTTTTCGAAAAATACATGCATTTAATAATTCCAATATATAGGGAAAAACGGATATTCCGAAGTAATATTGCAACTACTCCGTAAATTGGCTTCGCTTCCACAATTCCTATGATATTACAATATACAATGGCTAAAATAATCGCTACTTCCATTAAACTTCTTCTTAAATTGTCAAATATCTTGTATTTAGAAAGTAGATTCAATGGACTTTTTACTCCCATCCACTTTGTTATTTGCCAATCCCCTCGAATCCACCTAGAAAGTCGGTTCATAAAACTATTATACTTGGTTGGATAACCATCCATTAATAAAATGTCAGATGCTAAACCACATCTTAAATAACATCCTTCTAATAAATCATGACTTAATACTGTATTTTCTGGAATTTGATTCTCTAATACCGTTTCATATGTGGATAAATCATAAATTCCTTTTCCTGTGAAAATCCCCTCTTGAAAGTTATCTTGATAGGTATCTGATATAGCATTTGTATAACAATCGATTCCACCTGCTCCTGCAAATATTTTCGTAAATAATGTTTTATAACTAATGTCCAAATTCACACCAATTCGTGGTTGTAAAATTCCATATCCATCTACTACTATGTTCTTTTCACTATCGATTATTGGTTCATTTAAAATGTGAGCCATAGCGCCTACTAATTCAAAAGCAGAATTTAAGATTAAATCCGTATCTGCATCTAATGTAATAATATATTTCATTTTTTCTTTTATTTGATTTTCTAATGTATTTACGCGAAATGGATTTTTTATTTTTCCTAATAAATACTGATTGAATTGCGTAAGCATCCCTCTTTTACGTTCCCAACCTAAATAAGAAGCTTCCTTTTCATTCCATTCTCGTTTTCGATAAATAAAATTAAAAATGGATAATCCTTCTTGCTTTTGCTGATACTTTTCATTTAGCTCTTTTACTAGTTTCTCTCCTTCTTGTATGACTTCTAAATCACTTTCCTCTTTTTGTTTGTTACTTTCTGAACAATCTCCTAATAGGGTAAAATAGATATTATCCGATTGATTCGCTAAATAGAATACTTCTAGTTTTCTTACTAATTCTTCTACTTTTTCTTTCGATTTTAAAATAGTTGGAATCACTACCATCGTTTTATGTTCTTCATCGATTCCATTCGAAAAATCTAGTTTAGGAATTGGCTTTGGTTTAACGGCTTTACTTAAAATATATTGTATTATCTGTATGGCTACTTCTGAAGCTGGAATTAAAAATAGAAAAAAATTCAAAAAATTCAATTCGATGAAACTACTGATTCCGAATGGATAGGAGAACTGTTAATGCTATGATTCCTAGCAGATAGGCTCTTGTTTTATCTTTTGGGTTCATTGGTCGACTGGTTTTATATTGTAAAACATCATATAATTCATTCATTCCTTTATCGATTAAGTAATAGCCAATATGGGATTGTTTTACCGTTCTCTCTACTTTATTTGCTAATTCCAATGCTTTTTTAGCAATATAAATTTCTGATATTTTTGTTTTTTTAGCCATTTCTTTTATTTTATTTCGATAATATTCTTTGGTTTTATCATCCATTTTTTCGTAGACTCCACTTGGGTCTTGCTTTAGAATTTCTTCTACGCCATTAATCTTTTCAAATATTTCTAGAAAATTAATTCTTTGAATCTTTTTGATACTCGTGATACTATTTCCAATCGATACTTTTCTAACAGCGATATCAAAATGTTCTTTTTGGATTACTTCTGATACTGTAGTTCCCATCATTTCTACGGTCTCTTCTAATACTTTTAAATAACTATATCCTTTTTTTCCATATCGTTTTAAGACATAAGATAGATACTCGATAAAGGGATATTTCATATCCTTAAATAGGTCTCTTTCTAGTTTTTTCACTTCATTTGCTTTAAAGTTCTGTTCTGCTTTTTCTTTATTTTCTACTAGCCTTTCTACCATACTTTCTGCTTTATATTTTTGAATTTGACAACAATATATTTTTTCACAAATTTCTCGAATATTTTCAATCATAGCAATTTGAAGAAATATGCCTATATTCCATATTTCTTCCATACTTAATGTTTTTTTGGTTTGGTAACTTGCTAAATAGTCTTCTAAATCTTTTCTTTCTATTTTATTATCTGTATAAGCTACCATTTCGGTTGCTAGTACATAGATTCTAGCAAATCCTTGATAAGGTCCACTTGCTAGCCCTACAAAGTTAGTATATTTTTTTAAAGTTAATTCTTTTTCGATTTGTTTAACAGTTTCTTCTATGATATATAAGTTATCTAATAACCACTCTCCTGCTGGATGGATACTAATTCCTAGTTTTAGATGTTCGTTTAGTAAGTTATATACTTGCTCTATTACTTTGAAATTTTCTAACATTTGTGGTACTGGATAGGTTTCTTTTTGAGGTTGATTAGTTAGATTATGGCTAGAAGCTATTTTTTGTAAGTGATTTTCTAATTGATTTTTGTCTAGTAAGGTACCATTTATTTTTAATACTTTATTGATTTTCAAAAAATTTCCACTCCTTGCTTTAACATGTTTTACACATATTGTTCGCAAAGAGTGGAAATTTTATGCATTTTAAAAAATTTTATAAAATAGGTTAAGACACCGCTATTTGCGATGCCTTCTTTTACGAGAATACTTTTTGTTACGAACTTCGAAAAATCCACATATACCTAAAATACTACAGCCTGGTCCTGCAAAATATCCTACAGATACCACACTTGTTATCATCAATGATATTGGGTTTTCTATTCCTGGTGCGATTCTATTTTTAGCACATATAAAAATAATTACACCCAATATTACCAATCCAATACATGCTATTTCATCCCGCAATTTTCTTTTGTTAATTTTTTTCAAAGTTTCCATTGTCTCTTTTCCCATAAAAAAATACCTCCTTATTTCGACGATATCTCGCCTAACCTCAACCATTAATACATACTTTTATTATACCACATTATGTTGATAAAATCAAAAATTAGCCCTAAAACATTTTAGAACTAATTTTCATCACAATAAAAATACAGAGTTAAAATTCTCTATGCAATATAATTACCTTCACATATTTATTCTGTAGAAAAAACTTTCCTTTCATTCAGTCTTTTCTACACCATAAAAATAATCTGTAATTCCGTTAAAAATCCCCCAAGCCAATCGATTCTGGTAATCATCCTCTAATAATTGTTTTTCTTCTTCTGGATTGGATAAAAAACCGCACTCTACAATTGAAATTGGAATCTCTACATGTTTCATAATATAAACGGTATCTAACTTCATGGCAACTCTTTTATTTTCCTTTTGCATGGCATCATTTAAATTAGCTTGAATTTGTTTGGCTAAATTAGTACTTTTTTCATCTCCATCTTTATAAAAGCATTGCCATCCCCAATATTGTTGCTGGGGAATTTTATTTAAATGGATACTGACAAATATATCAGCACTTGATTCGTTTCCTATCTTGACTCGATTATGAATATCTGAAATTTTCTTTTGTCTTAAAGTTTTGCTATCTAAATCATAAATGGCATTTTCATCGGAACGAGTTAAAATAACGCTACTTCCACTCGTTTCTAATAAATTTTGTAATTTTAATGCAATTTTCAAATTGGTTTCTGCCTCTGTTGTACCAGTACTACTTTGTGCTCCTTCATCTGGTACTCCATGCCCTGCATCCACTACAATAGTCTTTCCTGATACGGGTGTTGCCGTTGTTGCAACTGTTGTGGGTTGTTGTTCCTCTACCTTGCTATTTTCCAGTGTTTCTTTTTTATGATTTGCTATTTGAAAGGAAAAAGCCAACATGGCTATTAAAACACAAGATAATATGATTTGAATTCTTTTTCTGTTAATCACTATCATATAAAAAACTCCTAATACAAATATGTTATTATATTTATATTAGAAGCCTCGCATTTTTATTCCTTATTTTCTTCTATCCACTGCATAGCTACTTCCCATAACAGATTTAGCAGCATGTTTTACTTGTGCTCCCACTTCTCCAATTTCTAGGATATTGCTAAATCTACCTTCATCTACTACTACTACACCTATGGATAAAGAAGTTAATGGGAATTGCTCAATAATTCCTTTTCGATTGGCTACCTCAATGTATCCTTTTTCTAAATCACTTTCTGTAAAGTAGTTTTTCACCTCGTAATCAAAGTAAGCTAAAATATTTTGGCATAGTTTTTCACAAGTATTTCCTGGTATTAATGCAACAAAGTCATCTCCTCCAATATGCCCTATAAAAGTATCTTCTAGTCCACTTTCATGAATACAATGAGTAATTGTCCCTGCTGTAAATTCTATGATTTCATCTCCTTTTAAGAATCCATACACATCGTTATAAGCTTTAAAATTATCTAAATCTAAATATAAGACACAAAAAGCTTCTCTTTTTGCTATTCTCTTTTTTAATTCTGCATGTATTTGTACATTTCCTGGTAAGCCTGTTAAGGCACTCATTCTTCTATTCGTTGAAAGAAGTCTGCTTAAATTTTTTACGGTATGATATAAATATTGCTCATCTACTGGTTTTTTTATAAAATATTCAATGGATTCTTGCAATATGCTCAATCTATGTTCTCTCTCCCCTTTGGAAGATACAACAATGACAGGAGTTATCGTATTGTCCACATCTTTTCTTATCTTTCTACATAAATCAACCACATTACGATCAATCGCATCTTCATTGATAACAATTAAAGATGGTATGTTTTTTAAGGCTATATCAATTTGTTCCGTTTTTACACTTGTAAATTTATACTCTGGATCATTTTTAAATAATTCTCTAAAGATTACAATTGATGAATCATCATCATCTATTATATATACATCTTGTACCATCCAAATTCTTCCTCTCTTGTTTTTTTTCATTATATAAAAAAGACTTGGTCATTTCAAGTCTTTTTCCTTGTTTTTTACTCTTTTTTTCCTCAATTCAATTTTTTGGTTTAAAACTTGCGTTATTTCATTCGTATTAATGGCTGGAAAAGCTTTTTTCAAACGATGTACGTTTTTATATAAATGCAAAATGGTTCTGTTTCTCTTCTTCTTTAGTTTTTCTATTACTTGTTGTATGTTTTCTGTGGTAATTGATTTTTCTTCTTTTTTTGCTTTCTTTAATGCTCGTATTTCTTTTAGTTTCTCTTTTATTTCTTTATTGATGTTTTCAATATTTTCTAATGTAGCTTTGATATTTTTTACATGAATGACTGATACAATTGTGTCTGCTACAAATACAGTAAACAAAATAGCCATAATATAGTTTACCAAGTTAGTATCTATCTTTCCTATTATTTGTTGTATAAATGGATGAATGTATTTTACAAATAGAACACCTAATATTCCCCAACAAATTGAATTAGTTAAACAAATTCGCCCTTGAAAATTAAATTTATGGTCAGAATAATCCCAATATTTTGTATGAAATGCTTTTTCTAAAAATATTCCAACTAGATATTCCCATGCTGTTAAAATAATAATAGCAATTATAAACAACAAAATTGGCTTTTTTTCAAATCCCTCTAAAAATAGGAACATAATGGTTGCTCCTATTCCATAAATGGGACAAAACGGACCTCTTAAAAAGCCCGTATTGATTATTTTTTTTTCACAAATGGATCTGACAATTGATTCCATTACCCATCCTAAAAATGAATATATGATAAAATAGGTTGTTATCTCAATTAGATTAATGTTCATTAATATATTCCTTTCTAGTCGTTTTCTGCTTCTTTAATAAATAATGCTTTAAATGTTTCTGTTATATCACTATTATTGAATACTGTTACTTGTAATTTATTTTCTCCATCATGTAATGGATACGCATATTCAAATTCTTTTCTATCTTCTGGTGATAATTGTGCTTCTAAATCTAGCATGTATTTTTCTTCTTCATTTATGATAAATTGTATCTTTTTAATTCCATCTTCATCAGAAGCTTTGATTAAGAAACTTTCTCCATCTGTCGTTACTTCTAATTTTGGTTTGGTTACCCCATTTACTTCTTGTTCTTTTGTTTCTGTTTTATTGTTAATATCTACTACAATAACGGTTAAAGTGTGTAATCCTCTTGGGATTTCAATCATTTCTTCTACTTCATTACCTTCTATTTCTACTGTTGTTTCATCTTCATCATCCCATCTATAAGTCATATATTGAAGTTGATTCATTCCATTTGCTGTTACTTTTAGGTTGTTTCCTTCTGGTTCTATGTTAATATTGATATCTGACTCTAGTGTATAGACTTTTTCATATTCAATTTCTTGTCCATTCTTATCATTAGCATATACTTTCAATCGATTGGTTCCTGTTGGTATCTCGATTCTGGTTTCTACTTCTTTTTTACCATTGGTTGGTACTTGAGTTGCACCTTCTTCGTTCCAATCATAAGTTACACTAGCTAATTCTTTGTCATGTGTTACTCTTAATAAAACTTCCGTTTCAGTAGTTTGCTCTACATAGATAACAGGCTTTGTTTTTTCTTCTTCTTTTCCAGCTTCTTTGTACATAGAGTAAGACCCTGTTCCTATTAGGCATATTCCAAATACTAATATGGCGATTGAAAAAAATCTTACAATGCTCTGGATTTCTAATGGTGCATTATTTTTTATTTTACTTTTCTTTTTCTTTTTTGGTTGAGTGTTTTCTACACTTAATATTTGATTCAATGTTTTCACCTCTTCAAATTTCACTATTCCGATTATATCATATCCCCTTTTTATTGTAAATATTTTTGAATTAAATACATAAACTTTTATGATAATATATTAATCTACTAGGAATAGCTTTTCTAATGCCTTTTTAAAGGTTACTTCCTTTCTATATTGAGGATATTTTCTAATAGCAAATTGTAGCATAATAATTTTATAGAATTTAGGATACATTCTCTTAAAAATTTCACCTTGTTTCTCAAAATATTCTTCTGAATATCCGTTGTACCATGTACTCTCTTTTTGTTCTACCTCTGCTATTTTTTGATTTACAAACTTAATTTTTAATCCTTGTCTTAAACAATCGCATAAAAAGATACTCTCTTCTCCTCTGTTATAAACACTTCCTGCTCCAAATTTTTCGTCAAATTTAATTTCCTTAACACTATCTCTTCTCATAGAAATTTGAAAAGAACAGATTCGCATTGTTTTGATATACCCTATCTTACCACTTGGCAATTTTTTCACTTTTCTTTTGGGATTTCTACTTTTTACCCAAAAACATATTACATCTGCTTTCGGATTTTTTCTATAGGCTTCTTCTATTATTTCTTGATACTCATCCACATACACTAAATCATCATCTGCCAAAAGTATAAGATTAGAAGTCGCATTTTCCATCGCTAAATTTCTACTTAAACTTAATCCATATTGTGTGGCACTTATTACTCTTTCATTTTGAATACAAATTTCTTGTTTATTCTTTACTTGATTAATGACCAAATAATCGCTTTGTACCTTCATTTTATTTAGCAAATTCTTTACTTCTTCATCGTTTTTCAAATTCATAGTAGATATTAATATTTGTAATTTTTCTTCTCTTTTCATATATCAAATCCTTTTTATCACGCCATAAAATGCATAATGTAGAAAATAATAAATTGACTTTATGACAGATAACTTTTCTACTTTTCTATATAATTCCCATCTATATTTACAGTTTCTCAATTTATTCGATGCTTTTGAATTCCCATATCTTCTATAATAGACTAATACTTCATTTAATCCATAAGCCATATGTCCATTTTTCAAAAGTTTCCACCAAGTTGCAATATCTTCATGTAATACATTTACCATAGTGCATTCTTCTTTTGCAATTTGTTTTAGGTCAATCATAACAGCGATGGATAATATTCTTGTATTTTTTAAGGCTTCTTTGTAATCTAACTGTTTTTGAACATTGACTTTTTTACTTCGTTTGGTATTATCTTCATTGACAAATTGAAAGGCTGTATAAGTAAAAGCATATTCATTTTCTTGCATAAATTTAAGTTGTTTTTCTATCTTTTGGTTATCCCAAAGGTCATCGGCATCTAGAAAACTAATATATGTTCCTTTTGCAACTTTGGTTCCTTCATTTCTTGCAATGGCTGTTCCTGAATTTTTACTTAATTCAATTAGGATTATATTGTCAGATAAATTTTCTTTTATTATTTCTTTGCTTCTATCGGTTGATTTATCATCTACTAATATCATTTCCCAATTTTTATACGTTTGTTCTTTTACTGTCTTTATCGTTTCTTCTATATACTTTTCTGCATTATAAACTGGAATAATAATACTTACCAATTCTTCTTTCATTTTATTTCATCCTTTATTGAATAGCATTATTTACAATATCATAAAAATATTCTTGTTGTTGTAAATAGTAATTTATTTCATCTGGCATTAATCGATTCTTTTCTTTATTATTTATCATTGCCACCATTTCTTCATTTTGGTCAATCGCTAACCTAGCAAATTTATTTTTTATTTCTTGGTTCTTACAACTATTTAATACACTCACTATGATATCGTTTTTTTGCATATTGTATTGTATGTTTACGGTTATTGGTACTTTTTCTATCATTTCATAGATATAATTAAGGTTCTCATCACTTACGGAAGAATAATCTAATTGTGATAACTCATAATTATATATTCCATATCTTTCTGTTTTTCTATAATCTTTTATTAATTCTACTGCATAATCATATTTTTGTCTTTTTAGCGTATTTACCATTGCTTGTTGGAAGGATTCTAATTTAGAACTTCCCATAATTTGTCCAATTCCTAATCCCGCTGAACTTAATAATACTACCATCATAATTAGCATGATAATGATATCTTTTTTCTCATTTGTCATATTTGCTTCCTCTTTTTTAGAAGATACGATACCTAATAAAGTAAAGGCTATTAACATGATAAAGAAGAATGACATATTAAAATCGATACAACTGTGAGCTATTAACAAAGCAAGAGCAATACCAATTCCTAAATAGTTTGTTTTCTTATTTTTTATCATTTGGATTAATACTACTATTATTAATGAGATAAGTACAATAAGTGCTACGATTCCATAATCCATAAGAGTTTGCAAAATATAACTATGTGCTTCTGTTGATGCATAATTATAAGATTTTACATCGATGCAACTATATTTCCATGCATTTCCTCCCAGTCCAAAAAGAAAATGGTTCTTTATGATTTTGATAGAATCTATATAGAAAGTTCCTCTTTCCCATACGCTTTTACTATTTAAATTAATTGATTGTACTTTATCTACTAAAGTTTTTGGTAAATATCGATATTTTAGAGGATATTCTTTGTCATTTATGGTTAACGATTTTACTGTTAAACCTAATTGAGCGGTTTTATTTTGGCTCTCAAAAAGAATCGCAACTTCTATTGTTTCCTCTGAAGTTTTGAAATTAAGTTCTTGTATCTCATCACAATTATTAAAAGTAATTTCATGACTTGCTACTTTATCATAATATTTATTTTCTTCTTCTATTACAATTTTATAGTTGTCACTATCTTCCCATGTAGATTTGGCATTGATGTCAAACTTGAAAGAGTAATCGGTGTTGGACTCAATATTAGATATTTTATGTTTTACTGTTTCATTCGAAGTTTGTGGCTCAAATATAGTTAAAGGAACTACTAATTTAGTACCTATCCATAAGGCTAATACTGCAACAATCATAATAGCTACTATGGTTCCTACATAAAATTTAGTTGGTATGGTTTCAATTTTAGAATATAAAATATCAAATATTTTTTGAAAAAGAATGGAAACGATTGTTATTATTAGTGTTACCAACCAAATAATTAAATAGACTTCTTTACTTATCAAATTGTTCCATATCATAACATAAAATATACTTAATATCCCATTTATCATAAGTGTATAAAAAACAGTTATGAATTTATTTTTATGGTATTTAACAAAAAGATAGATAACAATAGCTAATGCTAAAAATAGCATTACCGCTCTTGAATAAGTTAATACTAAACATGCTACATTCAAAAACATACTTCCTGCATATAGTGTTTGATACTTTTCAGATTTATGATTTACCATTCTATCTAAAATTAAAATAATAGAAACGGCAAGAATGATAGCAAAAGAATTGGCATATCCTAAACTTGAAAACATTCTTGCTTCTGGATTTAGAACATAAGGCAAGTTTAAGGCTTCTAATCCTTGGGTAAAAAATTTGGTTGTCATGTTATCGATTCCAATGATACACAATATGGTAGAACATAAAATGATGGTATTGATAATCCAGTCTATGTTTTTATCCTCTTTTTGTACTAAATGCTTGGTTAATAAATATATCACAAAACAGGATATATATTTTAGGAAATATATGATTGTATCATCAAAACTAATATAGGTGTTAGCTATAATAGGGATGATTGGACATACGCATAATATAAAAGCAATGATATCTATTTTATTGGTATAAATTTTTTCTTTTTTTCCAAAATGTTGATAAACTATCCATATCATTCCTATCAATATAATTGCTACGTTGAGATAAAGACAATTGTATTTGATTGGTGTTCCTATTAAGATTGCCGTTATTGTAATAATAAGTACTAATAATAATTTAAATATTTTCATTTTTCTCTTCCTTTTCTCTTAAGTTTCTTATTTTTCTTCTATTTTATCGAATCCTTTCAAAAAAAGCAATGGTTTTCATTGTTAAGTTTTGTTTCTTTGTATCAATTTCTTGTATTTTTATGTTAATAATGTTATAATAATTACATTATAATGTTTTAGGAGGTAGCTATATGGCTCAATTAAATCGACAGCTTAGACGTCATCCCATTCCATCTTCGTTCCCCATTCAGTATCCTTCTCACCATAGGATTCCAGATTGTAAACGAGAAAAATCTTGTACAACTCCCAAAAGAGTTGTTCGGAGGAAGAGGATAACGTAAACCTTCTAGTGACTTCTATTTTTTGTGAAGTCAATGTTAAAGAAAAAACCGCTGATACCAGCGGTCTTTTCTTTATTTTTTTGATTAGTTTTGTGCATAAGGTAATAAAGCAATGTGTCTTGCTCTTTTCACTGCTGTTGTGATATCTCTTTGATGTTTACTACAAGCACCAGTTGTTCTTCTTGGTAAAATTTTTCCTTTATCATTGATAAATTTTCTTAATTGTTCTGGATTTTTGTAATCTAACACAAAGTTTTTGTCACTACATAATACACATACTTTTTTTCTTTGTTTTCTGAATCTTGGATTGTAATCCTCATCATAATTTTTATTGTTATTTCTTTTATTTTGTTTTTTGTCTGCCATTTTATTATTCCCCCCTCTTTGTTAGTTAAAATGGTAGGTCATCACTAGAAGATACTTCGAAGTCTGATCCCATATTTCCAGGTGCTGTATCTCCAAATGTGTTTTCAAATGTTCCTGCTCCTGCATCTCCTTCTCTTTTACTGTCTGCAAAGTATGCTTCTTCTGCTACTACTTCTGTTACATAGTGTTTATTTCCTTGGTCATCATCCCATGTTCTGGTTTGTATTCTTCCGATAACGCCTACTTGTTGACCTTTCTTAAAGTATTTGCTACAAAATTCTCCTAGTTTGCTCCATGCTACAATATTAATAAAGTCTGCTTGTCTTTCTTCTCCTTGTCTTACAAATCTTCTATTGACTGCTAAACTAAAAGATGCAACTAGTGTGTTATTTGTTTGTGTGTATCTTACTTCTGGGTCTCTTGTTAGTCTTCCCATTAATATTACTTTGTTCATTTTATATCACCTTTCTTTACTTTAAATAAAGGCCCCTCTCTTTATTTAATTTTTCTTGTTTTCATTCGCTTTTACGAACCTATGTACTAAAAATCGTTTTTATTCTATTTTTAGTCTTCCTTTTTTACTACGATAAACTTCATAATAT
This sequence comes from Clostridia bacterium, assembly GCA_022792395.1. Classification (GTDB taxonomy): domain Bacteria; phylum Bacillota; class Clostridia; order TANB77; family CAG-508; genus CAG-269. Next base: position 19,850 of record JAAWAX010000026.1, on the reverse strand, counting down.
CATCTGTAATTCTATAAACTCTTTCTAATTCTTTTATAGAATCTGGTTTTGCTTCAAAGTTGAATAGTAGGTAAGTTCCTTCTGTGCATTTTTTGATTTCATAGGCTAATTTCTTTTTACCCATGTTTTCTACTGATTCGACTTTTCCGTTTTCATTGATTAATCCTGTGAATTTTTCTTCTAAAGCTTTTAAACCCGCTTCATCTAAATTAGGATTAACAATGATAATACTTTCGTATTGATTCATTATTTTCACCTCCCTTTGGATTATTAACCTACATTTTCTGTAAGTAGAGAACTATAAAAATAGCTATACTACTTTTATAGCACAGCTATTTTATCACATTTTTTTCTATTTGGCAAGCAATTTATTCATAAATTCTCGCATAACTTCGATATCTTCAAATGTAGTAATTTTTATATTGGTATAATCACCTTGAATCATTTTTATTTTTTCATTTTGTTTTTCTAATAACATACAATCATCAGTTACTTCTTCTTGTTTATATTTCTCATGCATTTCTAATAAAATCTTTCTTTCAAAGCATTGTGGTGTTTGTACTATCCAAGTATTACTTCTTTTTGTAGTTTGTATGACAATATTATTTTCATCTGTTATTTTTATGGTATCTTTCGAAAGTACTCCAACGGTTGCTCCTTTATATTCTTTCATGCTTTCTATACATTGGTTAATATAGTCTTGTTTGATAGCTGGTCTTGCTCCATCATGAATGATAACCATATCTGCCTCTGTCTTTTGAATACAATGATAAACCGTCTCTTGTCTTGATTTTCCACCTATTGCAATCTGAATTGGTTTGCTTATCTTTTCTTTTTGTATCAATTCTTTAATTTTAGGTATCTCTTCTTGTTTTGCTCCAATAATAAGATTATCAATATAAGCATTTTCATGGAATGCTTTTAAACTATAAAACATGACTGTTTTTTTATTGATTAATTCAAAATTTTTATTTCGATTTTGTCCATATCTTGTACTATTTCCTGCTACTAAAATAACTGCTGTTACTGTTTTCCCATCTATCATGTCTGTTTTCTTCCTTCCTCGTTTTAACTCGATTTTAATCACACATTCTAATTATTATTTTATCTCTCTTGATGAATTATAAGATGTGGTTATATAGGTTTGATATTTCTTTTTTAAAATATTATAAGCTGACTTTGCCATTTTCTTGTTTTCAAATATTCCATACACACAAGAACCTGTTCCAGTCATCAAACTTCCGAACCGCTCCTTCTTGAATCAGTTCTTTTTTTATGGTTTCTATTAACTCTTTTTCTTCTATTACTTCTTCAAATACATTGTATAAATGATTAGCTACTATCTCTAATTGATTTTGTTCTAATGCTTCCTTAATTTTATTAGAATTGTTTGATTGTTTCATATTTCTTTGTTCATCTATTTTTTTAAATGCTTCTTTTGTATTACAACATATTTTTGGTTTTATAATTACTAAATAATATTTTAAGCTTGTATAAATTGGCGTTATTATCTCCCCAATTCCTTCTCCCTTTACAGTATTATAAAAGCAAGGAACGACATCAGCACCTAAACTTTTTCCTATCTTTTCTAGTTCTGCTTTCGATAATTTTAAATCAAATAATTGGTTCATCCCAAAAAGAAAACTAGCACAATCTGTACTTCCTCCTGCTAATCCTGCTTGCATCGGTATTTTTTTCTTTAATCTCACTTGCACTCCCGTAATTTCTTTGTACCTTTCCTTTAGTAATTGGTATGTTTTATAAATGATATTATCTTGACTACTTAATTCTTCTACATTGGTTTTAATTTCTATCCCATTCGTTTGTGTTTTGCTAATATATAGTTCATCATATAAGTTGATTTTTTGAAAAATAGATTCTATATTATGATAATTGTCTTCTCTTTTTCCTACTACATCTAAACTTAAATTTATTTTGGCTCTTGCTTTTCTATAAATTTCTTCCATTTTTATCCCTTTCTGATTTTAAAACAATTTATTCTACCGTTAAGCATACAAAAACACTAATACCATTTCCTTTTCCAAATTCCGTTAATCCTTCTCCTGTGGTTGCAGTAATTCCTACACAATTTTCTTCTATTTGTAAAATTCGTGCTATATTTTTTCTCATTTCTTCTATTTTTGGTCCTATTTTAGGGGTCTTGCATTCAATGGACATAGATATGTGCACGATTTTTTCCTTTAAATATTTTAGTGCTTCTTTTACATATTCTTCACTACCTGTAATTCCACTTTTACACATGTCATCGGCAATTTTTCCTAATATATTTTGACAAGTAACTCCTGAAATAGCATTGGTAATAGCATGTAGAACAACATCCCCATCACTGTTAGCTGATAAAGAATAATCTTCTTGGAATTCAATGCCTCCTAATACTAATTTTTTTTCTTTATTTTCATAGTCAATTCTATGACTATCTTGACCAATTCCTACTTTCATAATCTCATCCTTTCTTTGTTTGCTATTATATCATTATTTTACTTCTCTTTCAACCTTCACTTGCCAAAAGTCGAAACTTGAATCTCCCACAATATAAAAAAGATAGGCTTTCAAAAACTGAAATCCTACTCTTTTTCCTTTTTTAATAATATTTTTTTGAATATCGCCGTTAACACTACAAAATTAACAATCGAAATAAGAATTGTCTTTATAATTACTTTTATTATTGGTACTAGTGGAACAATATTAAACCACCAATTAAAAACAGTTAATCCTATCATAAATAATATAGTAACTAGAACTGCTAATGTTCCTCTAAAAATAGAAATTGGCAATTTACTATTTTCACTTTTTCTAGTTTTTGCTAAAGTAAATAATAAGATAATTCCACAAATTCCTGTACTAATCACACATAAACTTGAATATTGTCCTTCCGAAATAATCTCTTTTTTGTTTAAAATTGTCAATGCAAATATGTTAAGAATCACCGTTAATCCTACTGGTAAAGCTTTTATCATTACATTTTTCAAAAACTTTCCTCGTATTCTTTCTTTATTTGGTTCTAGTGCCAATAAGAAAGAAGGTAATCCAATGGTAATGGTACCAATCAAACTCATTTGTATTGGTACAAACGGATAAGCTTCTCCCATAAATAGAAACATAACAGCCAGTATTCCTGAATATATGGTTTTTACTAAAAATAGTGTGGCAGAACGCTCAATATTATTTATGGTTCTTCTACCTTCTTCTACTACTTTCGGTATAGAAGCAAAATTAGAGTCTAGCAAAATCAATTGGGAAACTGTTTTCGTAGCATCGCTACCATTCGCCATAGCAATACTACAATCTGCTGTTTTAAGTGCCAAAACATCATTTACACCATCCCCTGTCATAGCTACTGTTTTTCCCTCTTTTTGCATCGTTTCTACTAATGCTTTTTTCTGTGTTGGCGAAACTCTACCAAAAATTGTATATTGCATGGCTACTTTTTCTATCTCTTCTTCAGTATTTAGAGTAGTCATATCTATATATTGTTCATAATTCTTTACCCCTACTTGTTTCGCAATTTTAGAAACAGTAATTGGATTATCTCCTGAAATAATCTTGATTTCTACCCCTTGCTTATCAAAATATTTTAAGGTTTGTTTGGCTTCTTTTCGGATTTTGTCTAAAATCAATACATAACCTATCAACTCTATGTTTTCTGGTAGTCTCTCATTTGCAACTTTCTCTTCAGTATGTGCTAATACTAACACTCTATAATCTTTTGCATATTTTTCTATGGTTTCTCGATAGCTATCAAAATCTTTTCTCAATACTATTTCTGCTGCACCTAACAAATACGTTCCTTTTTCTTGAAAACTAATCCCCGACCATTTAGTTTGGGAAGAAAAGGCAATCTTTTCAGTTGGTTTCCATTGTTCTTCTATTGTGGTAAAATGTTTTTTTATTGCTTCTATGGTTACATTTTCATCTTCTGATTCTTTTGCTATGTTAGCTACTATGTTACTCATTTCTTTTTTCGTTCGATTGACTGCTACAAAATCTTTAACCTCCATGGTTCCTTCTGTTAAAGTTCCTGTCTTATCTAAACACAGCATATCCACTCTTGCTAGCGTTTCGATACAATACAATTCTTGGACTAAAACTTTTGCTTTGGATAGTCTGATAACACTTACTGCTAATACGGTGCTTGTTAAAAGTACTAATCCTTCTGGTATCATTCCAATGATTCCTGCTACACTTTTTACTACTGCTTCTTGAAAAGTAGTATCATCTATTTGTAGTTGAGTATAAAATAGGGCTATTCCTATTGGAATAATAGCAAATGTTAGAAATTTAATAATTTTGTTTAGCGAATTCATGATTTCTGAATTTATTTTTTTGATATATTTAGCTCCGCTAGAAATTTTGGCTGTATAATTTTCTTCTCCTATATGTTCTACTTTCGCAATACACCTACCACTCACAATATAACTTCCCGAAAGAAGCCTATCACCTTCTTTTTTATAAATACTATCTGGTTCTCCTGTAATAAAGGCTTCATTTACTTGAACTTTTCCTTCTAAAATGACACTATCTGTTACTATTTGACTACCTATATTCAATTCCATGATATCATCTAATACTAGTTCATGGATGGATATTTCTTGTTTTTCTCCATTTCGAATGACTTTTGCTTTATGACTTGTCATGATAGCAAGTTTGTCTACTACTCGTTTGGAATGAATTTCTTGTATGGTACTTATGGCTGTATTTATGATTACTATTCCTAAAAATAACATGTTTTTATAAGATTTTACTAAAAATATAGCAATTCCTAATATTAGATTGATTCCATTAAATAGGGTAAAAAAGTTATCATATAGTATTTTCTTAATACTTTTGGTCGGTATACTTGTGTCATAATTGACTTTTCCTTCTTCTTGTCTCTGTTTTACTTGTTCATCTGTTAATCCTTTTGGTTTATTTGTTTTCATTTTTCTTCTTTCTCTTTTATTAAATCTATTTTTATCTGGAAAAGATTTTCCTTGGCATTCATTATATGTTATTGAATTTTCTCTGTCAATTGATTATTTCTTAATTTTTTATTTGTTAAAAGACTAACATCTGGACTCTTTTCAAAAAGAAGGTTCCAGACATATTACTTGCCTAGGACCTTCTTTCCCTTATATTTAATTCTCTCTATCCTTTCAACTACTCTATTACATATGGATTCTCACTGCTTCCATCTCCACTACTAATCACGACATTAGATGGTAGAAGGAACACGGGGCGAAATCCACCCTCCTTCCTTCGAGAGTAAGGCCTATTGTCAACATTAACTTCGCACAAGATGCTGCTCTGCGCGACGCCACCATTCCCCGCTACACGCACAGCGGGACCCGCTCCGACGTCGTCAAACAACACTTCTCGCGAAGCCAACCAAAAATCCCTAGAACTTACACTTAACCCCAAATCATTAAGCTGTTGTAAGTCTTCCAAGTAATTAGTATCAGTATTTTTAAACTTATTATTCCAACTATAAGTTGATAAATAAGTAGCAGTGCCAGACCACATTTCTGAAGTAATATCACCTTGAAATTTCGAACTACTATTTAATGTTGGAATACTTCCTAAGCATCTTGCATCTGTTGCAATTCCTTTTGTATCCATATATGTTTTTGCTCTTTTATTTAAATTGTCTACTACATTATTATAGGATGCTGCAGCCTTGTAAAAATTGGCATCTACAGTAGCTGTTCCATCATAGGTAAAGTCTGATGCCTCAACTTCAGTATCGCCATAGCCTAATGTTACGTCTCCAACACTTTCAGCTGTTATTATTTGAATTCCATGTGTGTCATCGTTATATAATACTCTACAATCTAATCCATTATATGTTACATATGGGCTTTTAGATGATTCCTCTGTAGCAGTAGCATCCGTTTTTAGAACATCTTTTGCTAAATCTCCTTCTGGTAAGTTTGGTGTATTTCCTCCCATACTCTCATTTCCTACTGTAACTGTTCCATTTCTATAAATGGTTACTTCATATCCATCTACTGTAACTGTTACTCCTTCTTCCCTCTCTAACTCTTCTTTGGTAATTTTATTATTTTCACTTATAGGGAAACTATTATAAGTTAACCCATCTATTTTAGCCAAATTATCATTTAATTGTTTTACATCAATTGTTCCATCTGTTCCATAACTTGCTAATACTGCCATTTGTACTTTTTCCTTGGCAGCTTCTCTTTCTGTATTCTCTTTTGCCGTACTTGCTTTTGTTAAAATCCCATTTTCTCCTGTTAAGGTACTTATACTTACTGCTGCTAAAATTAGTAACACAATAATTGTGATTACTAATGCAATTAAAGTAATACCTTTGTTCAAAGTTTCTTTTCTCCTCTTTGTTTTCATTCTAAAATTCTTCCCTTCTTTTGTTTATTATTCTCCATTAAGTTGTAGAATATGTATGACATTTTTGTCATATCATAAGATGATTTTATATTTCTTTTGAATTAAAGTCAATATATTATGACAAAAATGTCATACTTTTTTAAGTTATCCTATACTATAATGTTTAAAATAATATTTGGAGGTTAGAAAATGATTAAACAATATCGACTAGCAAATCAGTTATCTCAAGAAGAATTAGCAGAAGAAATTGGAATTAGTTGGCGTCAATTACAAAGACTTGAACATAATGAAGAAAATACTAGAATTTCTACCTTCAAAAAAATTGTAAAAACTTTAGATGTTCCAGATCATGAAATTATTAAATTTATAAAAAACTAATAAAACAAGAGTACTTTTTAAAATAAAATGTACCCTTGTTTTATTTCATCTGCTTTGTTACGACTTTTTATTCTTAATTCTTTTTTCTAAACTTTAACCTTCTCTTGATAGATTCTTTTTCCATCTTTTGCTTCATCTAACTTTTTCTGCAATTCCATAATAGGAATTGGTAGGAAAGAAATAATGATTGTAATCATCCATTGTGTTTGATTTAATGGAACTAATTTAAAGATTTCAGCCAATGTTGGCATTAATACTACTGAAATTTGTATGATAGTTCCTAAAATAAAACTTCCTATTAAAAACTTATTTTCTAAAATTCCTATTTTAAATATGGATTGTTCACTTTTTATATTGAAACTGTGAACAAGTTCTAATAACCCCATTGAAAGAAATGCCATTGTCCTTCCTACTTCTAATCCAAAAAATTTATTTCCTAGACTAAAAGCAACTAAAGTAAGCATTCCAATCATAATGCCTTCTACTACAATTTTGTTCCATAAACCATCTGCAAAAATTCCCTTTCGACTGGATATTGGTTTTCGGTTCATAATTTCTTTTTCTGGTGGTTCTAATCCAATAGCGATAGCTGGTAAAGAGTCTGTTACTAAATTAATCCATAATAATTGAATGGCAAGCAATGGTGATTTTAGTCCTAATACCAATCCCATAAATATCGTTACAATTTCACCTATGTTAGTAGCTATTAAGAAATGAATAGCCTTTTTGATATTATCATAGATATTTCTTCCTTGTTTAACGGCTTCTACAATGGTTACAAAATTGTCATCTGCCAAAATCATATCTGCTGCATTTTTAGCTACATCTGTTCCATTTTTCCCCATAGCAATACCAATGTCTGCATTCTTTAGTGCTGGGCTATCATTTACGCCATCTCCTGTCATAGCTACTACTGCTCCCGTTTTTTGCCATGCTTTGACAATTCTTACTTTATGCTCTGGTGTAACCCTTGCAAAAACAGAGTATTCTCTTATATTCTTTTCTAATTCTTTTTGTGGTATTTTGTCCAATTCTTGACCAGTAATCGATTTATCTCCTACACGCAAAATATTTAATTCTTTGGATATGGCTTTGGCTGTTGTAATATGGTCTCCTGTTATCATAACCGTTTTTATTCCTGCTCTTTTACAAGTTTTTACGGCTTCTTTTACCCCTTCTCTTGGTGGGTCTATCATCCCCATTAGTCCTACAAATATTAGATTATTTTCAATTGTATTACTATCTATTTTTTGTGGTAAAAAATCCAAATCTTTATATCCTACTGCTATTACTCTTAATGCCTTTCCAGCCATCTTTTCATTTTCCTTTTGTATTTTTGCTTTTTCAATTGTTGCTACTTGCCCTAGTCCTCCAGCTATTTGTTTTTGACATTTTTCTAAAAGAACATCTGGTGCTCCTTTTGTAATTACCCTATATTTATTCCCTATTTTATGGATGGTTGTCATCATTTTTCGGTTAGAATCAAATGGAATTTCATTCACTCTTGGCATACTTTTATATAATTCATTTTTATCTTTACCATTGCTTAACCCTTGATTGACTAATGCTACTTCTGTTGGTTCTCCTTTTACTTCTGTTTTTCTATCTTGGTATAAAATATCACAGTCTGTACACATACATGCAAGTTCTGTTACAAAATTCACATCTTTACTATTAATTTCTACTACTTTCATTTTATTTTGTGTTAATGTTCCTGTTTTATCAGAACAAATTACAGATGAACTCCCTAGTGTTTCTACTGCTGGTAACTTTCTAATAATACTGTTTTTCTTTGCCATTTTCGTAACACCAATGGATAGCATAATGGTTACAATCGCTGGTAATCCCTCTGGTATTGCTGCTACTGCTAGCCCAACAGAAGTCATAAACATTTCAATTGGGTCAATATTTTTGACTAGTCCTATTACAAAAATAATAAAACAGATAGCTAAACAAACCATTCCTAATATTTTTCCTACTTGTCCTAGTTTCTTTTGAATTGGTGTTTCTGGTGCTTCATCTTCTATCATCATATTCGCTATTTTTCCTACTTTTGTATCCATTCCTATTTCTGTTACAATTGCTTTTCCATGTCCATTTACTACTATACTTGTCATAAATGCCATGTTATTCATATCACCGAAGTGCTACGTTTGGCTTACAAATTTTCTCTGCTTCTTTTAAAACGGCTTCTGTTTCTCCTGTTAAACTAGATTCTTCTATTTTTAAATTAAAACTTTCTATGATTCTGCTATCTGCTGGCACATAATTTCCTGCTTCTAAAACAATGATATCTCCTGGAACTAAATCTTCTCGATTCACTTCGTTCGTAACACTATTTCTTATCACTTTTGCTTTTGGTGGTGTCATTTCTTGCAAAGCTTCTATTGACTTTTCTGCTTTTGCTTCTTGAATGACTCCCATAATAGCATTTAAAACAACAATTGCTATGATAATAATGGAATCTATGTAGTCATTTTCTCCTTGTAAATTTGAAATAACTGCTGAAACAATAGAAGCAATAATTAAGATAATAATCATAAAATCATTAAATTGTTTGATAAACTTAATAAATAAGCTTTCTTTTGGCTTGTCTTTTAGTTTATTCTTTCCGTATTTTAGTTGTCTCTTCTTCACGTCTTCTTGACTTAATCCATGCCTAAAATTTGTTTCTAATTTCTTTAGAACTTCTTCTTTTCTAAGTGTTTCCCACATAACTTTCTCTCCTTTGTTTTTGCCCACTGGTTCTTAAGTTTAAATGGGGAAAATTTCCCCATTTAAACTTAGGAACCAGTGGGGCAAGTTTTCTTTGTTAAATTCTATGTGGCTTGTACTTCTTTTATGACTCTTTTTCTTTTTACTAAATAAATTCAACAATTTTCTTTTTTCGACATATTATACTTCGGAGGTGTTTTTATGTTAATCAATTCAATCATTTTGGCACTTTCTAGTAGTATTGATTCTCTTGGCATTGGAATTACTTATGGACTTAAAAATACACGCATTTCTGGTTTTGCTAAAATTGTTTTATTTACAATTTCTTTTCTAATTTCAATTGTATCTGTTTGGTGTGGGGATGTCATAAAAAATATTTTTTCAGATTTTGTTACTAAATTAATAGGAAATTCTATTTTAATACTTATGGGGATTTTTGTGTGTTTTCAAGCACTTCGTAAAGATGATTTATCAGAAGCAGAAACAGCTCCTTCTGAACTCATCACTGATTATGAAGAAAAAATTTATAGTTTTTTTATTGATTTTTTAGGTATTACCATTAAAATTATTAAAAATCCTACTTCTTCTGATTTAGATGATTCTAACTCTATCGATGCTAAAGAAGCTCTTTTTCTAGGATTTGCTCTTTCTTTAGATTGTTTTTGCATTGGTGCTTGTGGTAGTGTTCTTGGTCTTAATTCTTTTCTTTTTCCTCTGTTTATTTCTATTTTTCAACTTGCTTTTCTAAGTTTGGGAAATATACTTGGGAAAAAATTGCACCATCTAAATAATTTACCTAATAATATTTGGTCTGTTATTTCTGGTACTTTACTTATTTTAATTGGTATGATACGTTTCATTTTTACTTAACAGTAAAAAGAGAATATTTCCTTTTATAGGCTATATTCTCTTCTTACTTCTAATTAATTTAGCATGTACCACTATTCTTTCATTACTATTATGACAAGTAGACAATGTTAATACCTTGTTATTTACTGTTATAGTCGTATGAAAATCAAATATACTACGTTCTTTTATCTTATTTAAAAATTCTAGTGTTGATTCATCACTTAAAAAATTATTTTGAAGATAATCTGTAGTAGTGGGTATTCTATAAACGCTAAATATTTGCCATAATTGATCTTCAAATTCATTTGACATTTTTATCACATAATTATTTTCGTTTTCATACCAAGCACTAGATAAAACATTCTTAAGACTTCCAAACATAATACCATTCTTTCGAGCATGTGCATAAATAATAGTATTTTGGTCTAACTTTTCCATTTGATTACGATAATCTAGGAAAACCCATCCCGCCCCATTTTGTGAGCGATTTAAAGAATGATTAAGATAATATTCATTGTCAGAATGTTGGACAACTGGATAATTAACTTCTGTACCAGCTACATTAATCCAAGCAACTACTTCTGAATTGTTTTCTTTTAAATTGGTAAAATCTACTTGTAAATAGTTACTATTTATAATTTTCCAGTAAGGATCTGAATATAATAATTGCCCTTCCTCTATTCTTTTTTCACTATCTAACATTTCTATATCACTTGGTTTCGTAATAATGTTATCATTTCCTATTTGATTTATTTCTTGCCTAATTTTGTAATTATCCCAAAGCCAAATAAAAATATTAATTAAGCTATACAAAATTATTAGCATAGATACACATATAATAAATATTGAAATCTTTTTTCGCTTTCTTAAATCTTGCTTTTTTTTCATTTAATACTCCTAAAAAGTTCTATGTTTTGAAACATAGAACTTAAACATAATCTTATTTTTTTCTAAATGAGATAATCCCTACAATAAAAGTAATTCCTCCTACTACCAATAATATTGTATAAATTTCTACTGTATCAAGTGTTTTAGGATTTTTTATATTAACTATATTTTTAGGATTGCTTACTGTCTTTCCTATAGTTGAAGTTTTATCTACATTTTCTTGGTTATTTCCATCTATATTAGATAATATATCTGGATTTGTACTTGGCTTGGTATCTGGTTTTGGATTTGGGTTTGGGTTTGTATAATTCATTCCATATACTACATATTCTGATAAATGTGTCGTTGTAAATTCAACATATCCATTACTATTAGTTGCTTCGAAACTTTCTTTTATTTGTCCATTTTCTACATAGCCTACTTTATATTTATCATATTGTACATTTATAGGAATCTTTATTTTATAAACTCCATTGTTTAACAAAATTTTTGTACTATTATGATACATAGAAATATCATAAGCAGTAATATATTCATATCCTAGTTCTAGGTTTACATTTGTGCAATCTATAAGATCTGCTTTTAAGACATAATTTTCATTTAGACTTCTAGCGCTTGTCAATGTAATCTTATTGGTCGTATCTGTAAATATTCTTTCTCCTCTTAATTCTTCCAAAATGTCATATCTATCATTACTATTATACAAATTATTTATGATATCTTCTAATTGTTTTTGCTTGTCTGCTGATGAAAATGCACCTGAAAATGTTTTATCTCCCACAAAAACAATTGGTGTTATATTAGATGTTTCATTTAGTAGCTTTTTAGCTGCTTCTAATAGATTATTATTTACTGGCTCATTTTTTAATTCATAACTTGTAATTCTAATTTTATCACCATGACTAGCTAATAATTTGTTAGCAACATATTCATAAAAATTATAACAATTAACACATCCATCCAATCTAAATACATAAATATCTACTCTTTTATCATTTGCTGTATTATATTTTGCTAAATTTGCTACATCAGCAACAATCTTTTCTGCTGTAAAAACTTCTTCTAAATTTTCACTTTTATATAGAGAAGTATCTAATCCTGCATATACATTAAATGGTATCATAAGAATTGAAAACATGAGAATTATTATACTAATATTTTTTTTCACTTTCTTTCCCCCTTTTTTTCTATATATTAACTTAAAAATATAAATTTGTCAAGATTAATTAAAACTATAATTTCTAATTCTAGTGAAAACAAAAAAGAACTTTAGTTTTAAATTTAAGGTCTGGAATTAATATTCTCTTTTCCTTTGACTTTTCTTTCATTTTATGTTAATATAAAAATATACTTTATTGTTAGGTTGAGTAGCTCAAAGGGCAGAGCATTGGTCTGAAGAGCCAAGGTTGTAGGTTCGACTCCTATCTCAACCGCTACTAGGCAAGTTTATTTAGTCTAGTAAATAAAAAAAGGAGGATAACTATGAAAAATTTAGATTTAATATTCGAAGGCAAAACTATTCACTCTATACCTCGGAAAGATATTGGGGTAGATGTTGATTTTGCTTCCATAACTTCTCAATTGGTGAATTCAATTAGCCATCATGACTGGGCATTATCGATACAAGCAGAACATGATGTTGCTAACTCTATTCATTTTAAAGAGAAGTATATGGTTGAAGCTGCTTATTCAATGTATGGTTACTTTTTAAAACAGCAAATCAAAAAAATTTCATAATGTCAATCCTAAAGGGCGATTTGCAACATTTACGTTGCAAATCGCCCTTTTTCCTTTTACTTTTAATACAAATCTATTTTTATAAATATAACTTATCTATCCTAATTTCATAGATAATAGTTTTGAAATACCATTCTCTTCCATCGTTACACCATAGACTGTATCCGCTGCTTCCATTGTACCTTTTCTATGCGTAATCACTAAAAATTGTGTATCTTGTGAAAATTTCTTTAAATATTCTGCAAATCGATACACATTAACATCATCTAGTGCTGCCTCAATTTCATCTAGTACACAGAATGGTGCTGGATTAATTTTCAAGATAGCAAATAATAATGCAATTGCCGTAAATGCTTTCTCTCCTCCTGATAGTAACATCATATTTTGTAGTTTCTTTCCTGGTGGTTGTACATTAATATCAATACCACATTCTAAAATATTTTCTTCATCTTCTAATTTTAAAGAAGCTTTTCCTCCACCAAATAATTCTTGAAACACTTCTTCAAAGTTTTTATTGATAATTGTAAATTGCTCTTTGAATTGTTCTTTCATGGTTGCAGTCATTTCTGCTATGATTTTTCTTAATTTGTTCATCGTATCTTCTAAATCTACTCTTTGTTCGCTCATAAAGTCATATCTTTCTTTCATAGTCTTATATTCCTCAATAGAATCTACATTAACACTTCCTAAATCTCTAATTTCTCCTCTTAAATGATTTACTCTTTTTTGCGTAGTTGCTACATTTTCTGGTTTTCTAAATTCTTCTACTGTGTTTGGCGTTAATTCATATTCCTCCCACATTTTATTAATGATGTGATTGATATCTTCTTCTAGTTTGGTTTTCTTTACATCAATTTTTACAATTTGAGCTTTTAAGTCTTCAATTGTTTTAAATTTATTGGTAATTTCCTCTTCTTGTTTTGACAATTTTTCATTTTTGTCTATTCTTTCTTGTTTTAGTTCTTCAATTTTAGTTCCACTATTTTGTACTTCTTGTTTGATTTTTTCTATTTTCTCCTTAATTTCTTCCACAGAGGCTTCTAATTCAAAGTTATCATGTGTAATTTGTTCTATTTGATTTTTCTTGTTTTCTATACTTTTTTCAGAATTTTCAATTTCTGATTTAATTCTTTCTTGTATTTCTTCTATAGAGGCTTCACTCTCATCAAAGGAAGAAACTGAAATCTTTAAGTTAGTAATATCGTAATTCAAGTCATCTACATATTTTTGATTATCTTTATTTAAATCTGCAAACTCGTTAATAATTTTAGTTAGTTTTTCTGTTTCCTCTGTTAATTCTTGCATTTGCTTGTCTATATTTTCTTTTGTAGTCATTGCTTCTTGTTTTTGCTTTTCTAAATTTTCTTGTTCTTCTTTTAATTTGTTTAAACGATTTTCAATTTTAGCAATGTTCTCATCAATCGCTACCACTTTTTGCTTTTCTGTTGCATAAGTAATATCTATTTCTTGCAACTCTTTCTCTAAACTGGTAGCATTTTTTAATGTATCTTGAATGGATGCTTCATATTCTTGTTTTTCTTTCTCTAGTTTATTGATTTTTGCTTTTAAGTCTTGAATATCTTTTTCTAATTTTTCTATTTCTTTTCCTCGTCCTAAAATATTAACAGTCTTCTTTGCAACAGAACCTCCTGTGATACTTCCAGAACTATTTATGACATCTCCTTCAATCGTTATGATTCGAAATGAATACCCATTTTGTTTTGCTATTTTAATAGCTGTTTCCATATTATCAACAATTACTGTTCTTCCTAGTAAGCTGATGATAATTTGCTCATATTTTTTATTAAATTGGATTAAATCAGATGCAATTCCTATAAAACCTTTTTCTTTTCCTTTTATTTTATCTAATTTTTTCCCTTTAACAGAAGCAATTGGTAAAAAAGAAGCTCTTCCTAAATTATTTTTTCTTAAATGTTCTACTAATTTTTTGGCATCTTCTTCTGTTTCTGTTACAATGTTTTGCAAACTGGCTCCTAAACACATTTCAATGGCCGTTTGATATTCTTCTGGTACTTCAATAACATTGGCAAGTACTCCATGCATTCCTTTTCCTAGTTCTTTTATACTTTCGCAATCTTTTAAAAGAGATTTTACACTCTTTATGTACCCTTCTTTTTCTTTTTCTGTTTCAATTAAGAATTTTAATTTTGTTTCTTTCATTTGCATTTCACTTTGATAAGCATTTATGCTACTTTGATAGTTATCCATCTTTTTATCTGCTTCTTCTTTTATATGATTAATTTCTTCAATTGATTTTACTACTTTATTTCTCTTGCTATCAATCTCATAAAATTCTTTGGCAATTTCATCTTTTTGAAGTCTTGTACTATCTAATTCTGAAATATAATTTGTAATTTCTCCTTTGATTTGGTTTTGTCTTTTTTCATAGTTCTCGTAGTTAATATCTTGTGTATGACTCTCTGACTGCAACTCATACTTTTTATCTACATTTTTTTCTACTTGTGCTTTGTGTTTTTCGATTTCTAATTCTTTAGTCGATAGCTTTTCTGTTATTTTAGCTAATTCTTCCTCTTTTTCAGCCAACTCTTTTTCAAATTTCTCTTTATTCTGTTTTAAATTTATTTTCTTTTCTTCTCTCTGTTTCATTTCTTCTTCTAGTTCTTGTTTTTTTAGCATGGTTTCTTCTATTTCTTTTTTGAATCTTTCTTGATTTTCTTGGTTATTATGAATTCTTGTATTTGCTACATTAATGTCTGAATTTAACATCTCAATTTCTTTTTGACTTGCAAATCCTAAATTTGACATTTCTTCTATTTGGTTCGTTATTTGTTCAACTTGTGTTTTCAATTCTTCTTTTAATTGTTTAATTCGTTCTAGTTTTTCTTCTTCTTCTGTGCATTGGGCTGTATAAATTTCTTCATCTTTTACAATTTCTTCTAAACTTTCTTTATATTTTTCAATATTGTATAGAAATAGACCTATTTCTATACTTTTTAATTCTTCTTTTAAGTTTAAATATTTCCTAGCCTTTTCTGATTGAGCTTTTAGTGGCTCTATATTGCTCTCAATTTCTGACAAAATATCATTAATTCTAAGTAAGTTTAATTTGGTACGTTCTAATTTTTTTTCACTTTCTTCTTTTCTACTTCTAAATTTTACAATTCCTGCTGCTTCTTCAAAAATATGCCTTCTATCTTCTGATTTATTACTTAAAATCTCATCGATTTTACCTTGTCCGATGATAGAATATCCATCTTTTCCAATTCCTGTATCCATGAATAATTCTAGTATATCTTTCAATCTACATGGCACTTTATTAATAAAATACCCTGTCTCTCCGCTTCGATATATTTTTCTAGTTACGGTTACTTCTGTATATTCAATTGGTAATGCTCCATCTGTGTTATCAAATATTAAAGAAGCCTCTGCAAATCCTAGAGACTTTCTATTTTGGGTTCCTGCAAATATGATATCTAAAGATTTTGCTCCTCTTAATGATTTCATGCTTTGCTCTCCGAAGTACCCATCGAATACTATCTGATATATTACTTTTTCCAGAACCATTTGGTCCGGATAACTCCTGTTATTCCTGGTCTAAATTCTAATACTGTTTTGTCTGCAAATGATTTAAATCCTTGCAATTCTAGTCTTTTTAAATACATTTATTATCACCTTTAGTATGTTTATTACGTTCAATATTTTCTCTTTTATTATCAAAGTTTCTTCTTATCATTAGATTGAACTGTAACAAGTTTATACTATTTTCGACTTTTTGTAAAGGTTCTTACTATTTAAGTTTTGTTTTTTTACATATTATCTTCATTTTTAAAATTCCTTGGTCTTTTGTAACTATACAAATTTTGCATTTGATACAATTTGAGCGATATTATAAATTAAACGTTGTTTATCTGGTGAGCACTGTAGTAAAACTTCATACAATTCTCTATTTAAATAGTTATGAGATTTTGGTAATGCTCCTCCAATTAAGTATTCTATGCTTGCATTTAATATATTTCCTATTTGCACCAACCTTTTTAGGTTTATCTGTGTAGAACCTCTTTCTACTCTACTAATATATACTGTTGTTACATCTAGTTCTTCTGACAATCTTTCTTGCGACCATCCTCTCCCTCTCCTAGCATCTTTTATCCTTTGTCCTATTACCTTATAATCAATTTCCATATTATCACTTCCTTTTCATAAGTAAATATAACATCATAGGTTCCATTTGTCAATATATTTTTTCAATTTATATGTAAAATTTTATTTTTTAGTTTTTCGTTGGTTTTATAGGAATTTCTTTGAAGTAAAAGCTAAATTGGATATCTACTTATTATTATTTCTAAATTACAAATTGAAATTTGCTTTAATTTAATAGGGGTAAAACCATACTAGTTTTACCCCTTGATAGAATAATTTAGATTTTGTTAATTCTATTTCATACTTTGTTCTGCATATTTGTTATTTACAATTTTATCATATGGTACATATTCTTGCAATTCTCCTGCCATTGTCATAACCTCTTGTAATCGATTAAATACTTCTTCTTTTAGAACTGGCGTATCGTTCCATGCATCAATATCTTGATAACTTTGAATGGATTTTGCCAACATTTCTATGTCAGTATCTGGGAAAAAGCTTTGAATTGTTTCTGCAATTTCCTTTGCTGTATGTTCTTTTACATATTGTTGTCCTTTATAAATTGCATTTGTAAATTTTTGAATGATATCTTCGTTGCTTTCGATATAACTTTTTTTAGCAAAATATGCTGTATAAGGAATTTCTCCTGCGGCTTCTCCTACAGATGCTACAATATAGCCTTTTTGTTGCTCTTGTGTCATAGAAGCCGTTGGCTCAAATAATGTTACATAGTCACTATCTCCACTAGCAAAAGCTCCTGCCATTAAGTCAAATTTTATACTATCATCTAGTGTCGTATCTCTTTCAGGGTCAATGCCGTTTTTCTTTAACACATATTCTAGTGTCATATATGGAACGCCACCTTTTCTCCCTGGAATTACTAGTTTTCCTTTTAGGTCTTGCCAACTAAAATTTTCTGTTTGATTTCTTGCTACTAAAAAAGATCCATCTTTTTTAGTCATTTGTGCAAATACTTGGGTATAGTCTTCTTTTCCTTCATTATAGACATAGATAGAAGCTTCTGGTCCAGCAAATCCAATGTCACATTGGTTAGCAAGTACCGCTGTCATAACAGCATCTGCTCCTTGCCCAGTTGTTAGTTCTATGTTCATTCCATTTTCTTTAAAGTATCCATTGTTAATGGCTACATACTGTGGTGCATAGAAAACAGAACGAGTTACCTCATTTATTTTGATAGTTGTTAGTTCTTCTTTTTTACTAGTTTGTTTTATGGCTGCAGAAATCCCAATTACTACTGCTAATATAAGTATAATTATCATGCTTATTACTTTTTTCTTATTCATATTACACCTCCTATTTTTATTTTGTATATTTTATGTTGAGTTTTTAAATCATGTGAAAAAAATAAAAGAAAAGGCAAACTCTATTTTTTATTTAAGAGTTACCTTTTTCTTTTGATAATCTAAACTTCCTGCATTTTCTCAAAGAACTTTGGTACACCTTTATCTACCAAAGTTCCTAACAAATTTCATGTTACTTTTAATATTAATTAAATTTTTTAGACTGCATGATAAATTTTTCTAACAATAATACTGCTGCATACATAATCCCTGCTACTATTCCCAAAATAATTACACTTGTCATAACCAAATCCAATTTAAAGACTTGCCCTCCATAGACAATTAAATATCCAAGACCTGCTTTTGATACTAAAAATTCTCCTGATATAACACCTACTAGTGAAAGTCCAATATTCACTTTTAAGGAATTGATAAAGGTTGATAAATTTGCTGGTATGATAATTTTAGTTAGTATTTGTAATTTGGATGCTTTGAAAGTCTTTGCCATTTTGATTACTTCTTTGTCTGTTTTTAAGAATCCATTTAAATTTTCAAGAATTGTTACAATTAAAGAAATTGCAATTGCCATTACAATTATAGCTGGTGTTCCTGCTCCTACCCAAATAATAATGACTGGTCCGCAAAGCTACTTTTGGTAAACTGTTTAATACGACTAAATATGGTTCTGCGACCTTTGATAAAAAATCTGACCACCATAAAATAATAGCAATTATAATTCCTAATCCAGTTCCTAATAAGAAGCCTACAACCGTTTCATACACAGTTACACCAATATGTTTCATTAAATCATTGGAACTTAAATTAGTAAAGGTTTCCCAAATTCTACTTGGTTGACTTGTAATAAAACTGTCAATTATTTTTTGGTTAGCTAAAATTTCCCATATAGCAAGAAATCCTACTAGTACAATTATTTGTGTTAACCATATCCTATATTGTCTCCATCTCTTATTTTTTAAATATTGTTTTCTTTCTTTTGATATTAATCGTTTATTCATCCACTCTCAACTCCTTCCATAAAGTATTAAAATATTGACTAAATTGAGGTTTCTCTCTGCAATTGATTGGATTTCTGTCTTTTATATCAAAATCAATTTTATGAATATCTTTTATGGTTCCTGGTCTTGCATTTAATACTACTACCCTATCTGACATACTAATTGCTTCTGGTTGATGTCAAAATAGACAGTTTTGATTTTTTTGTTTCGACTAATCTAATATCCAATATTAGATTAGTCGTTTTGTGCATTTTTGATATTAATATCATTTAATCTCTTAAAATTAAAAATGATATCTACCTGCTTATCTTGGTGTATTTCTATTTTATTAATAATTACCTTCATTATTTCAGGTGTCGGCTTTTCTAGTTTTAAAAATTCTTTAACAATGTTTTCTATCTCTTTACTATCATCTTGCATAGCATTTTCTTTTTTGTTTTTTAACTCATTGTATTCCTTTTCTTTTTCATTTACTTCATTG
>JAAWAX010000025.1 GCA_022792395.1 Clostridia bacterium | reverse complement strand
AGTAAAATGTGAAACATTACAAAGTATATTCGATAGCAGAGTAAGTGAAGTTACAGGATTCAATTTAACAGCAAAAACAGTAGATACTAGTGTAGTAGATACATTCGTATCAAGCAAAGTAGAAACAGACTATACAAACTGGGAAGACTTCATGGAAGTAGTAAATTCAGTAAAAGGTGAAACATTACAAAGTAAATTTGATAGCAGAGTAAGTGAAGTAACAGGATTCGATTTAACAGCAAAAACAGTAAATACAAGTGCAGTAGATAATTATGTAGCAACATTAATAAGTACAGACTATACAAACTGGACAGAATTTATGGAAGTAGTAAATTCAGTAAAAGGTGAAACATTACAAAGTAAATTCGATAGCAGAGTAAGTGAAGTAACAGGATTTAATTTAATAGCAAAAACAGTAGTAAAAACAGCATTAGAAAACTATAAAGCAGAATTAGAAGCATTAGTAGCAAGTGACTATACAAACTATGATGAAATCATGACAGAAATTACAAATGCATTAGCTGATGATACAATCGTATTACAAAGTGAATTTGATGCGGAAGTAACAAGAATCAAAGGAATAGCACTAGAAAAAGCACCAGTAGTAAAAACAGCATTAGAAACCTATAAAGCAGAATTACAAGCATTAGTAGCAAGTGACTATACAAACTATGATGAAATCATGACAGAAATTACAAATGCATTAGCTGATGATACAATCATATTACAAAGTGAATTTGATGCAGAAGTAACAAGAATCAAAGGAATAGCACTAGAAAAAGCACCAGTAGTAAAAACAGCATTAGAAAACTATAAAGCAGAATTAGAAGCATTAGTAACAAGTGACTATACAAACTATGATGAAATCATGACAGAAATTACAAATACATTAGCTGATGATACAATCGTATTACAAAGTGAATTTGATGCAGAAGTAACAAGAATCAAAGCTATTATATTAGAAAAAGCACAAGTAAATACAAATGCCGTTGATAACTATGTAGCAACATTAACAAGAACAGACTATACAAACTGGGCAAGCTTTATGGTAGTAGTAAATTCAGTAAAAGCTGAAACACTACAAAGTGTATTTGATGCAAGAGTAAGTGAAGTAACAGGATTTAAATTAACAGCAAAAACACTAAATACAAATGCAGTAGATAATTATGTAGCAACATTAATAAGTACAGACTATACAAACTGGGAAGAATTTATGGAAGTAGTAAATTCAGTAAAAGGTGAAACATTACAAAGTAAATTCGATAGCAGAGTAAGTGAAGTAACCAGATTCAATTTAACAGCAAAAACAGTAGATACAAGTGTAGTAGATAACTATGTGGCAAGTTTAGTAGCAAGTAACTATACAAACTGGACAGAATTTATGGAAGTAGTAAATTCAGTAAAAGGTGAAATATTACAAAGCAAATTTGATAATAGGGTGAAAGAAGTATTGCAATTCACTTTAAATGCAGTACCAGGATATGAGATAACAGAAGTTAGTGTTATCAATAGTCAACCAGTTGTAGTTAAATATGGACATACTTTAGGTAGTGCTAATATTCAATTAAGAATAAAAATGTCAAATGGTAGCACATCAACGGTAACTCTAACAGATAATAATTGTAAAGTTTCAAATTACAATAGTACAAACATAGAAACAGCACAAACAGTAACAGTAGAATATCAAGGAAAAGAAGTACAATTCCGTGTACAAGTACGTGATTATGCAACAGCAATCAATGTAACATACAATGGTAATTCAAATCCAAACTTCTGTTATGGTGAAAACTTAAGTGCAGATAATATTATAATAAAACCAATCTTTGCTTCAACTGGAGAAGAAGGTGCCACTTTAGCACATAATGTAAGTGGATTAACAATAGGAACGGTACCATCTGTAGCAACTCCAACAGTAGTAAAAGATGGAAAAATCGAAGTACCTATTACTTATCAAAATGAACTTACAGATGGATTATTAAGTACAAAATTAGTAATAAATATCAGTGCACCTAAAGTTAAATATACTACTAATACTGGTAAATCTGGTTATTTAGATGAAGTTGATACACCATTCCAAGAAATTGTAAAAATTCATTCACTAGATTCATATGGTATAGCTGGATATGTTGTAGTAATTGATGGAAATATTAGAGTTGGAACAAATGAAACTTGGCAATCTTATGATTTAAGTGTAGATGATAAAGATCATACAATAGCAGTATTATATAATGGAATAGAAGTATATAGTAAAACGATAACAATGAAACAACCTACAGTAGTAAAAGGTACGTTAGAAGGTGGAAAAACTTCTTGTTATGCAATTACATTCTCTGATGATGAAATTGAGGCAATAGGTGAAGGTGGATATATAACATTAGAAAGTCAACTAACATACCATCTAATAACAATCACCTATGAACAATTAAAAGAAAACAATACATATACCTTCAAAACGGAAGATAAGGGATCTTTATATCTAATAACTATGACTGATAGTGCAAATACATCACGAACACTTTATACAGGTGTAAAAATTATTCCTAACTAAACAAAATGAATGGGCTGATAAAAATATCAGCCCTATATAAAAATAGGAACGATTACTAATGATTAATGGAGAGAAAAATATGTCAAGAATGAAAAAAAATAATACAAAAAAAATAATATTTGGAATTATTCTATTGATAATTATGATAGTAGTAATTATTATGATTTGCAATATGAGAGAAAACAATAAAAATACAGAAAAAGAAAGTATGTATGGAACAGAAAGTATCACATCAAGAACATTTAATGTGGAGGGAAAAGAAGCTAAATATACTTTGTTGAGAAATGAAGATAAAACCGTTTATGGGATTGAATTTCAAAATTTAGAATTGATGACAAAAATAACGATAATAAGGGTGGAAACAGATGAGGAAATAAAAGATTCAATAACTAATAATATTTATCGATTTACAACCGATGGTATTTGTAAATTAGAAATAGAAACAATAGATGGAAATCGTGTTACGACAGCTCTATTTAAAGTTATTGCAAAAGAAACGACAATTGAATAAAATTAGAAGAATATAGGGCTGATTATGACTCAAAAATAATTAGTCCTATCTTTTAATAAAAAATATAAATGGAAAGAGGAAAAAGATGAAAGAAGAAAATTTAGGAAAAAAAATATTATATGGAATGATTGCAATTGTATTTATATTGGTAATTGGATTTGTCCTAGTTAATTTTAATAAGTCTAAAACGAATGAGGATAATAGTTTAGAAATAAATAATGCAGTAGTAAACGAAATAGAAGAAGATGAGCCAGAAGAAAATCCAGTAGTAAAACAACCTGAAAGCACAGAGCGTGTATGATTAGAATAATAAAAGTAACATAAAATAAAAAGCCAAAAAATAATTTAGAAGATATTTACAAAAAAAAATAAATATGTTATAATAATTATAATTGGATAAAATGTCGAATAAATTTGGATAATTTTATTAATATCATATTATAAGGAAAAGAGGAATTTTATTGGGAGGAAAGCATTTTAAAAAAGGAAAACATAGTGATAAAAAAGAAAATAAAAAACTCGCTGGTAAAATAATAAAAATTTTTTTATTGTTTCTACTCATAATATTGATTATCTTTGGAATAATTTTCATTGGAGATATTAATGTAATACAAATGATAAAAGAAAAAACTTCTCAAGATACAATAGTAGATATTGATAATATACCAGATAAAATGGAAGGATATAATGTACTTGGAGTAATTGTAATAGATAAGCTAGATATGAAAAAAAATATATTGGCCAAGACAGATGATTCGGCGTTAAATATATCGGTAACCAAATTTTATGGACCTAATTTAAACGAAGTAGGTAATTTCTGTATAGCAGGACATAATTATGAAGACATTTTTGAACGTGCAAATGAATTAGAGCTAAATGATACTTTTTATATTATTGACAAGGCAAAAGGTGAAAAAGTTACTTATAAAATTTATGACAAATATTCTATTAATCCGACAGAATTGGATTGCTTAAGTCAAGAAACAGAAGGAAGAAGAGAAGTAACTATCATAACGTGTAATCCAGGAGGGTTTACAAGGCTCATAATTAAAGCACAAGAAGAGAGGTAATCTCATAAACAAATGAAATTAAGGAGGAAAAAATGAAAAAATTATTTTTAGGAATAATAACAACAATGTTATTATTAACGATTGTGTTACCATTATCAGTAAATGCTGCAACATTTATAACAAAAACAGCATCTGAAATAAGTACAGGAGAAATTGTAGAACTAGAAATACAAACAAGTTCAAAAGTTGAATCCATGCAATTTGATGTAGAATTTAATCCAGATCAATTTGAATATGTAATTGATTCAGCAGAAAGTGAATTAAGTGAAACAGCTTCAAATTATATTGCTAGTAATAAAGTAAGAGTATCTGCTTATGGTGTTGCTGAAGCAAATGGACAACAACCAGTAGCTGATACAGTAACTATGAAATTCAAAGCAAAAACAACAGCATCAGGAAATAGTTCATTTAAAATTGGAGCAGTTGAAATAGGTGAAAATGGAACAACTGAAAGTGTTGATGGTGGAGAAGTAGAAGTTAAAGTAAATGGAAAAGTAGTAGACAATGATAAATTAGATGGTTACGAAGAATATATAGATGATTATGGAAATGAAATAAAAACAATAGGACAATGGGGATATATACCACCAATCAGAATATATGATGATTTAGTAGCAAGCCAAAATATAGTAGCATATGCTTTACCATATAGTGATGATGTGATAAAAGTAGAAAACCTTAAAGCTGAATTTGGAAATCAAATAGAAGTTATAGGAGCAGATAGTAATGGTGTAGTAGGAACAGGAGATACATTTAAATTAAATGCCATGACTTATACAATTCTTATTTATGGAGATGTTAATGGGGATGGAAAAGTCACAACAGCGGATGCTTTAACAACAACAAAATATGAAGGAAAAGGAATTCTTAATACTACAAAAGAACAAGCACTTAAGGTAGTAAAGACTGGAAAAAATAAGACAAATGCAAAAGCACAACAAGAATTTATATTAGGAAATCCAGAAGGAACCGTAAAAAAAGAAGGTTATCCATTAATTTTAGATGCTTATCCAGAAAAAATAGGAGAAGCACAAGATATAGATTTAATTGATGGTATTAATGTAAATTCTGAATTAGAGAGCGTAAAAAAACCATATCGTTATAATAATTTCAAAATTGCGACAGTATCATCTAATAATAATGTAGCAATTTTGAATAAAGAGGGATTAACTGCTGAAATAAAATTAGGTGATAAAGTAGTTAGTGATGATATAGCTACAGTAACATATACACCATCAAATACTCCTAATGCATTTACAATGACTTTCTGTGCTAATGTCGCAGGAGATTATACCATTACACCAATTTTAGTAGGGGCTAATGTAGAAGGTGGTGTACTAAATAAAAATCAAAAAATAGAACTTACTGTGGAAGAAGATCCTACTATAACAGATATTAAAATAGCAGATTTAGAAAGTACTGGAAAAGTATTTGTAAAAACGGGAAAAGAAAAGACAATAGGATTGAGTTTTGTTCATAAATATACAAATAATGGAGAAGAAGGTTCTATTTTAGTTAATAAAGACCAAATGGAAATTACAGAAATAAATGAAACCTATTTATCAAAAAATGATACAGATTTTGTAGTGGATGAAAACGGTTATGTTACAGGAATAAAAGTACAAGCAAATAATGAGCCAACAACTGAAACAGCATTAAAAATTGCTGTAACAGATGTAGATGGATTAAGAACAGAACAAACGATAAACATAGAAATTCAAAAAGCAAGAACAGTAGGAATTACATTTAATCACAAAGAACTTTCTCATACAGTAACAAAAGCTGATACAGTAAATTTATATGTAGATACTGAAAAAGCACCTAATGAGAATAACATAACAGAAATAGTAGATGATGATGATGGATTTGAGGACACAATATTAGTCGGTATATTACCAATTGCAATAAGAGATGAATATGGTAATACTACTTTTCCAAAATATAGTGATATAGAAAAAAGCTTTACAGAGACAGAAGGAAAAATAGCAATTTATGAAGTTGCAAGCTCAACCAAAAAAATTGGTATTACACAAATTAGATATTATACTGAAGTAAATGGTGAATATCAATATTTAAAAAGTCCGCAAGTTAATGATAGAATTGCTGCAATTGGAATATATGTGCCAACAGTAAGTGTTACTTTAGATGAGGTAGTTGGTTCAGATGGTATGACATTTTTAGAATATTTAGGTGAAGGTTTCAACATTACTTATGATACACTTAATGGTCGTCAAACAGCACATATACCTGTTAGAGTATTTAAAAATCGTATAGACTTGCTAGAGGAAATTGAGGAAGGAGAACAACCATCACCAACAGCATTTAGTTTAAGTCAACCAAATGATATAGTGGAAACATCAATAGATGAAACAAAAACATCTAATGAATCTGGGGCAGAGCCATTACCACAAGAAGAAAAAGAAACACCAGTTAATTCAGAAGAATTAGAAGCAACAGATAGTAATAATAATAATGATAGTCAAGAAAAAGTGTTACCAACACAATCAACTTCAAGCAGTGAAGAATAGTGTAGCCAATATAGTAAAAACATAAAAAAGTCGGCAATACAATTTGTATTGTCGGCTTTTTTATGCATACTACTCTTATTTATAAAGTAAAGTAATTTTATTTCCATTTTTTTCAATAAAACCTTCCTCTTTCAAAAGTTTTAATTCTCTCATCATAGCACTTCTATCAACACTCAAATAATCTGCTAAATCAGTTAAAGAAAAAGGCAAAGAAAAACTCTTATTCAAAGTTCTAGTTGATAACATTGTAAAATAGCCAATTAACTTATCACGAGTAGATCTCTTCGTAAGTAATTCAATTCTCATATTCAAATCAGTAACCTTGCTTAATATTAATTCAGGTAAATCTTCTGATAGTTTTTGATGAAACTTGCAATTATTTCTACATTTACTGCGAAGATCATTATAACTATAAAAAAGAACATCACATTTTTCACGAGCTTCAACAAGAAGTTCATTATTCGTTGTAATCGTATAAAATACTTCTCCAAAAACATCATTTTTTGAGAAATGTTCTACAATCGTTCTATTTCCATTCAAATCATAGCGAACTAAATCTGCATTTCCATTTTCCAGAATACAAAATTGGTTTCTTTTCTTTATATAACTAGTAATAACTTCATTTTTTAAAAAACATTTCTTTTGAATTTTATGACAGCTATTTTTAAAGTTATCTATAAATTCTTCAATATTAAAATTAACATCCATTTTCGTTTCTCCTATGAAAGCTATTATAACAAAAAATAGTTGCAAATACAACAGAAAAATCAAAAAGTTAATGTATAATAAGAATATGGAAATTGGAGAGAGGAAGAAAATAAATGAAAATCATTAAGAGAGATGGAAGAGCTGTAGATTATGATAGAGAAAAAATAAAAGTAGCGATTGAAAAAGCAAATCAAGAAGTAAGACAAAATGAAAGGGCTAGCACAGAAGAAATCAAAGATATTATTCAACATATTGAAGAACTTGGTAAAAAAAGAATGTTGGTGGAAGATATTCAAGATATTATCGAAGAACAATTAATGGGAATTGGTAAATATGAATTATCTAAAAAATATATTGTTTATCGTTATACAAGAGCATTGGTTAGAAAGCAAAATACAACAGATGAGTCTATATTAGGATTAATTAGAAATGAAAACAAAGAATTAGCAGAAGAAAATTCTAATAAAAATACATTGTTAGCTTCTACGCAAAGAGATTATATAGCAGGCGAAGTATCAAGAGATTTGACCAAAAGATTATTATTACCAGAAAAAATAGTAAAAGCAGATGAAGAAGGTATTTTACATTTTCATGATGCTGACTATTTTGTGCAACCAATTTTTAATTGTTGCTTGATTAATATAGAAGATATGTTAGATAAAGGAACGGTTATGAATGGGAAGATGATTGAAAGTCCAAAAAGTTTTCAAGTCGCTTGTACTATAACAACACAAATTATTGCAGCAGTAGCAAGTAATCAATATGGAGGACAATCTGTTGATTTAATTCATTTAGGAAAATATTTAAGAAGAAGTTATGATAAATTCAAACAAGAAATGCAAGAAAAATATAAAGGAAAATTACCAGAAGAACTTCTTGAAGAAATCATTAAAGATAGATTAAAAGCAGAATTAAAAGCGGGAGTACAAACGATTCAATATCAAATCAATACGTTAATGACAACCAATGGGCAATCACCATTTGTAACATTATTTTTACATTTAGAAAAAGATGATCCATATATTAGAGAAAATGCTATGATAATAGAAGAAGTACTTAAACAAAGAGAACAAGGAATCAAAAATGATAAGGGAGTGTATGTTACACCAGCTTTTCCAAAACTAGTATATGTATTAGATGAATTTAATAATTTAACTGGTGGAGAATATGATTATTTGACAAAATTAGCAGTTAAATGTTCAGCCAAAAGAATGTATCCAGATTACATATCTGCTAAAAAGATGCGTGAAAATTATGAAGGAAATGTATTTAGCCCAATGGGATGTAGAAGTTTCTTATCACCATGGAAAGATGAAAAGGGGAATTATCAATTCGAAGGAAGGTTTAATCAAGGGGTAGTAAGTATTAATTTACCACAAGTAGGAATTGTAGCAGAAGGAAATGAGGAAAAATTCTGGAAAGAATTGGATGAAAGACTAGAACTATGCAAAGAAGCTTTAATGTGCAGACATTATGCTTTATTGGGAACAAAATCAGATATTAGCCCAATTCATTGGCAATATGGAGCAATTGCTCGATTAAAAAAAGGAGAAAACATAGATAAATTATTGTATGGTGGATATTCAACTATGTCTTTAGGATATATTGGCTTATATGAAGTAACAAAACTAATGACAGGGGAATCACAAACAACAGAAAAAGGACATGAATTTGCTTTAAAGCTTATGAAACATTTAAGAGAGGCAACAGACAGTTGGAAAAAAGAAACTAACATAGGATTTGCTTTATATGGAACACCAGCAGAAAGTTTATGTTACAAATTTGCACGAATTGATAAAGAAAAATTCGGAATAATAAAAGATGTAACAAACAAAGGATATTATACAAATTCATATCATGTAGATGTAAGAGAAAAGATAGATGCTTTTAGTAAATTAAGTTTTGAAAGTGAATTTCAAAAAATATCATCAGGAGGTTCTATTTCGTATATTGAAATACCAAATATGAATAAAAATATAGAGGCCTTGGAGACGCTTGTTAAATTTATTTATGATAATATTCAATATGCAGAATTTAATACAAAATCAGACTTTTGCCATGAATGTGGATTTGATGGAGAGATTATCATTAATAAAGATAATGAATGGGAATGTCCAAACTGTGGAAATAAGGATCATAATAAAATGACAGTAGTAAGAAGAACTTGTGGGTATTTGGGAGAAAATTTCTGGAATGTGGGAAAAACAAAAGAAATCAAACAAAGGGTAATGCATTTGTAATATGCAATTACATCTAGTTAACTTAATCGAAGAATTAAAGATATTGAAAAAGTATCTATTTATATGATTTAATATTAGCGAATTGGAAGAACGGGCAGCAAAGACCATATGCTATTGGGTAATGAGTACGCTGGAATCTATCTTTTGGGGATTATTGACTAGCATATTACAAAAATTCATAGAAACTTTCAACAAGTGTGATTTTCCACATTCAGATAAAATTGTTTTTCCTATATTTCAGGCATTTAATTGAAGAAGCAAGACTACAAATCCAATTTTGAAATTCAGCTATTTATTTTTAGAAAAAGTGTCGGACATCATTTTGAAATTCAGCATCATAAACTTGAAAAATTATGTAAAACATGTTAGAATAGTAACATATTAATGTTGAATAGGACTTCAATTTTAGTAATAAAAAATTTATTATACAAGGAGGAATTACAATGAAAGAGTTAAAATGTAGAAGTCGGTTTCCCAAGGAGTTTATTAGAGACGATGAAGTTTTAGGAAGAGTGAGAGATGATATACGAAAAGTACTTGTAAAAGTGGAAGCTTCCAAGCTTAGTTTGGATGATAAGTTCATGCAATATACGCCAAAGAACAATAGAGAAGCAAGCATAAAAAAAACCATGAAATCGATAATTAATCATGGCATAGAAGATTTTTGGCGTCCAAAGTATGACCCATCTTTTGATGAGGAGTTTAGAATTTTATATGTACTAGGAAAAAAGCCTGCTGTAGGCAGAAATTTTAAGTTCTGGCTGAAGTGCTTTCAAAATCAAGGTCTCCAATTTGGAACAATAAGACAGTATATTGCGTTTTATGGTTGTCAAATGAAGGCGCTTATCAAGATTGGAGAAACTGTGGAAGATGCATGGCATATGACATGCACTAACTCAATCAAAATGGGAAATTATACAACTTCAAATGGAGGAAGATATTTATCAACGAGAGAATTAGAACCCACAGGAAGCAGAGAAATTTGTGGGTTTTATGATAGTGGTAACACTTGTTATTAATTTATTAAAAAAATACAATAAGGAAGAATTTCATTTAAGACATGCCTTTACCGTAGAGGGAGTTATGAAATACTTTGCGAAAGAAAAAGAATATGATGAAGAATTTTGGGGATTAGTAGGACTATTACATGATGTTGACTTTGAGCAATATCCAGAAGAACACTGTAAAAAAGCACCAGAATTATTAAGAGAAATTAATGCGAGTGAAGAAATGATACATGCTATTTGTAGTCATGGCTATGGTATTTGTTCAGAAGTTAAACCAGAACATGAAATGGAAAAAATTCTATTTGCTGTTGATGAATTAACAGGTTTAATATGGGCAACTGCAAAGATGAGACCATCAAAAAGTACAAAAGATATGGAAGTATCTAGTTTAAAAAAGAAATTCAAAGATAAGAAATTTGCAGCAGGTTGTTCAAGAGAAACCATAAAACAAGGAGCAGAACAATTAGGTTGGGAACTAAATGAATTATTTGAAAAAACAATTTTAGCAATGAGAAATTGTGAAGATGAAGTAGAAGAAGAAATTGAGAATTTAGAATTATAAAATTAAATTTTGTGAGGTGAAAAATAGCAATGAAACTCGTTTTAGCATCCCAAGGATTTACTACACCAGAAATAGCAAAATCCGTATCAGAATTAGTGAATAAACCGTTAGAAAATATAAACATAGCAATCATAAATGAGGCCTATGTAAAAATACCAGAAGATAGAGACAAAAGATGGCTTATTCGTGAATTATCACAACTTTCTAATTATATTGGAGGAAATATTGATTTTATAAATCTTAAAGCACATAACCAAGAAGAAATTCGAAAAAGATTAGCCTATGCAGATATGATATACATAGTAGGAGGAAAACAACTTATTTTACCAGAACTATTCAAAGAAACAGGATTTGATGAATTACTAAAAGAGTTTGCCAAAGAAAAAGTAGTAATGGGAACATCAGCAGGGGCAATAACATTAGGCAAACAAATAGAAGTAGAGGAATATTGGAAAGAAAGATATGGTATAAGTAATCAAGAAATAAAGCAAAAAACATTAGGATTAGTGAATTTTAACATTATTCCACATTATTTACGTAAGGGTCGTGAAAAGTACAATAAAGAATTTTTTGAAAGAGTATTAAAAGATAATCCTTTTATAGTATATGCAATAACAGATACGCAAGCAATCATATATGAAAATGGAAATATAACTTTTGTAGGAGGAATGCCAGAAGAAATATTTGAATAAGGATGGAGAGAAAATGAAAGTTCCAGTAGAAAAGAATCAAGAATATATAGTTGAAATTGTAGATAATGGGTTTGAAGGAGAGGGAATTGCTAAAATAGATAATTTTATTATTTTTATTCCAAATAGCATAAAAGGTGAAAAAGTAAAAATAATAATTGTAAAAGTTTTATCATCGCATGCTTTTGGTAAAATACTAGAAATTATAACACCATCCACTTATCGAATAGAAAGTGATTGTGCAACCTATAAAAGATGTGGAGGATGTAGTTTAAGGCATATACAATACAAAGAAACATTAAAAATAAAACAAAATGCGGTACAAAGTTTAGTAGACAAAACCTTGAAAGAAAAAATAAAAGTTCAAAAAGTGTTAGGAATGGAAAATCCTTATCATTATCGAAACAAAGCACAATATCCGATTGGAAAAAATAAGGATGGACAACCTACTATAGGAGTATTTGCGAATAGAACACATGAGATTATACCAATTCATACATGTTATATTCAAAATCAAAAGACAGAGAAAATAGCCAAATTTATATTTGATTATATAGTAAAAAATAAAATAGATATATATGATGAAAAAACAGGAAAAGGGTTAATTAGACATATTGTAACAAAAATTGGAATAAAAACCAATGAAATAATGTGTGTATTAGTAATCAATGGTAAGATATTACCAAAAGAAGAAAATCTAGTCAAAGAAGTTATCAATCATTTTTCAGAAGTAAAAACCATTGTAAAAAATATTAACATGAAAAACACAAATGTCATTTTAGGACAAGAAAATATAAATTTGTATGGAAATGGATATATACAAGATAAGTTAGGAGAATATATTTTTAAAATATCACCCTTATCATTTTATCAAGTCAATCCAATACAAGCAGAAAATTTATATAAAATAGGAGTAGAAGAAGCTAAAATAACAAAAGAAGACATTGTATTTGATTTGTATTGTGGAATAGGGACAATTTCTTTATTTATGTCCCAATATGCTAAAAAAGTGTATGGAATAGAAATTGTAAAAGAAGCAGTAGAGATGGCAAAGGAAAATGCTCGGCTTGAACCAAGTAAAGAATGTAGATTTTATAGTAGGAGATGTGGAGAAGGTTCTAGATGATTTAATTCATAAAAAGAAGATAATTCCTAGTATTGTTATGGTAGATCCTCCTAGAAAAGGTTTAGATAATACAACCATAAAAAATCTTTTAACAATCAAACCGAAAAGATTGGTTTATATTAGCTGTAATCCAGCTACCCTATCAAGGGATTTAGCAAAACTAGAAGATTTGTATGAGATTAAAAGCATAAAACCAGTTGATATGTTTCCTTTTACCAGCCATGTGGAGTGTTGCTCGGTGCTATATCTAAAAGATTCGATGAAATAGTTGTGTTTACTGCTTTTGAAGATTTTGTTAGTTTTGAGAGAAAAGGCAAAAATAAGGTTAAAAGAGTTGAAAATAATAAAATTAAGGTAACGATAGAAGTTGATATGGTGTGTGGAGAAGTTAAGTAAGCTGTTCGAATGAAATGAGTTACAGATTATTTATGCAATAGTTAGAGAATGTTGCAACTTGTTGCATTACATTGTCTTAATATCGTAATAATTTGATGATAAAAAATAATGAATGTTTGGAGATAAAACTTAAATTGGAAGTCTTTCGAAAGGGCTTTCTTTTTTTGGTCTTTTATGGTAAGATATTGTTAAAATAATAAAGGAGATAAAATTATGTCAAAAGACTTTATTCATTTTTTTGGAACAACGGGAAACAAAGATATATTTTTTAAAAATATTAGACAATCAGGAGGATTATACTTTAATGTTGATGATACTAAAATAATAATAGATCCAGGACCTAATACATTTTATAAATATATAAATACCTATGAAGATAAATTTGATGGAATAATTCTATCTCATATACATATAGATCATTCCAACGATTTAAATATACTTGTAGAATTAATGACAAGTGGTGGAGAGGAGAAAAGAGGTACTTTATTATTACCAAATCAAGCAATAGAAGAAAGAGTATTATTTCCATATGTAAAAGATTTTCCAGAAGATTTAGAAATTATAAAACCTAATGTAAGATACAAAATAAAAAATATAGAAATAACTTCATCAATAGAACATAGACATGGTGTAGAAAACTATGGATTTCAATTTAAAGCTAAAAAACATAATATAGGTTTAGTTACAGATACAGCATACTTTCCTGAATTGCTAGATTCGTATAAAGGTTGTGATATCCTAATAATGAATGTTCCATATCACATACAAGATAAAACAAAGCCTAAACATCTTGATATATCAAATGTTGAAGAATTTATAAAAGCAATAAATCCAAAAAAACTTATATTAACACATTTTAATTGTAATATATTAGATAATAATCCAAAGTTATTGGCTCAAGGCTTAATTGAAAAATATGGAATAGATGTAATACCAGCAGAAGATGATATGATTTTAGAATTATAGGAGAAATTATAATTATGAAAAATGTAGTAATGATACATGGATATAATGGGATACCAAAAATATATTGGTGGCTTAAACAAGAATTAGAAAAAAAGAGTATTCAGTTATTATACCTGAGTTTTCATCACAAAAGAATGTTATATATGATAAATGGAAAGTAATTTTAGATAAATATAAAAGAGAGATTAAAACAGAAACAATATTAATAGCACATTCTATAGGAAATGAGTTTATTATAAAATATCTTACTGAAAACAATATAAAAGTAAAAATGTATATAAGTTTAGCTGGATTTGCAGAAAGATTTGAAAGAGAAGAAAAAGAAGATTTAAATAGAGCAATAAAAGAATTTTTAGTAAGCGAAAAAGAAATAGAGATTTTTAGAAAATTAATTAGTAAAAAATATTCTATATATAGTGATAATGATCATATAGTCCCATTTGAAGTATTAGAAAATTATCCACAAATTATTGGAGCTAAACCTATATTGATAAAAGGTATAGGACATATGGGAAAAAAGAGTGGTTTGGAAACTATACCAGAAGTGGTTAAACTTATAGATATAAATAATTAAAAAATAAAAAATTAATGGTATTTGCTAATGTAAAAATTATAAGAGTAATAGAAAAGAAATTTAAAGACCTAAATGAACAAGATTTAGATGGACATGAGAGATTTGCATCTAAGGAAGAAATGTATGCAACATATAGCACTTATTATAATAAAACAGTAGATGAAAATACATTAGTAAAAATAATAAGATTTGAGTTAATTTAGTAAAGGGGTAAAAAATTATGAATGAAATAGTAGAGAATATAAAAGAAGAATTGATTGAAAGATGTAATACATATAATGAAAAATATAATTATGATTTCTGGAATGACCATATTAAATAATATAATGAAGCAGTTATTCTATATAAAAGAGTAACTGCTATTTTTAAAAGGGATGAAAAACAAATGTTTGACAACACACAAATAATGTTATATAATAGTCAAAAATAATCGAGGAGTGGTATTATGCAAGAAAATAAATTGGCTCTATTTGAGGAAAGAGAAATAAGAAGAAAATGGTACAATGAAGATTGGTATTTTTCAGTAGAAGATGTTGTTCAAATTCTAACAGATTCTGTAGATGTTAAACAATATATAAAAAAGCTAAAAGCTAGAGATGAAGAACTAAATAGCAACTGGGGTACAATTTGTACCCTAGTTGAAATGACAGCCAAAGATGGGAAAAGAAGAAAGATAAGAACGGCAGACACTAAAGGAATATTGAGAATTATACAATCTATTCCATCACCTAAGGCAGAACCTTTTAAATTATGGTTAGCACAAGTAGGAAGTGAAAGATTAGATGAAATTGTAAATCCAGAACTTGCTATTAATAGAGCAAAAGAAACATATATAAGAAAAGGATATGAAGATACATGGATTGCTCAAAGATTAAAATCAATAGATAGTAGGAAGGAATTAACTAATACCTGGAAAGAAAGAGGAGCAAAAGATAGAGATTATGCAATATTAACAGATGAGATATACAAAAGTACATTTAATATGAATACTACTCAATACAAAGAATTAAAGGGAATTAATAAAACCAAAAGAAATTTAAGAGATAGTATGGGAAAACTAGAACTTGCAATAACAAATTTAGCAGAAGTAACAGCAAATGAAATGCATAATACTAATAATAGTTTTGGATTAGAAGAATTAAAAGATGATGTACAAGAAGCGGGAAAAATAACAGGAAAAGCTAGAAGAGATATTGAAGGGAAAATTGGAAAGAAAGTTGCAGAAAAAAGTAATTATAAAATTTAACAAATTTTGAATCCAAAAGATTATTAGATAATAGGAGTAGCAAGTAGATGAAAAAAATAAAAGAAGGAATAAAAACAAAGACTTATACAAAATATCAAAAATTATTTGATGAATTATATACATGGAAGGATATAACTAAAAAAACATTGTTAATATTACTCTAGCTTCTTATTTTAATTAAATTATTAGTATTATTATATATTTTTTTATTGGTATAGTAAAGACTTTTCTTTCTTTTTTGCTTGTTTCTTTTTCTGCTTTTCTTCTTCTTTTGCTTTATTTTCTAAATAATTTTTAGTACATTGATTAGATAATTCTTGTGGGTGAACATAGTCGATATTGTTTTTTAGCATTGTATAAAGTATGTTTGTTATTCTTCTCATAACGCAAATTATGGCTTGATGTTTTGTTTTTCCTTCACTTATTTTTTTGTTGTAATAATCTAAAAATATGGCATTAAAAGGTTTGTCTTTGTATCTTCCAGTAAGTAGACTACGACAAGCTAGTTTGTAGATAAATGTGTTTAAGTCCCTATTTCCAAATTCGTTTTTTAAGCCTTTTTCTATACTTCCACTACTTCTTTCAATTGGGGCAATTCCTGCGTATTTTGCTAGTTTTGCACTAGAAATAAAACGATTTATATTTCCTATTTCTGCTAAAATATACGATGCACTTATTTTATCTAAACAAGGGTAAGTGTGTAAAGTGCAACCGATTTTATCATAGACTTTTATAATTTCGTTTTCTATTTCAATTAGTTTTGTTTCGTTGTTTTGAATTTGGTTGATTAATAAAGTAATAATAACATTTCTTTCACTTTGATAACTTTGATTACAAATATCATTTTCTTGTATTAATTCCAATATTTCATTTGCTTTTTTATGCGTAAATCTTCCTTTGCTATGAATGGTTAGAAATTCTATTAATTCAGTAATTGAAGTTCCCTTTAACAAGTTAGGGCTAGGATATTTCTTAAAAAATTCTAGTGAAGTGTTGGAATAAGTACAAGAAAACAATTTCTTATAATTTGGGTAATGGTGCATAATTTGGGCATGAAACTTGTTTTTGTTTTCAATATTATTTTCTACAATAGATACTCGCATTTTTACCAGTTGTTTTAAAGTCCAATATATCTCGTCCGTTTCAGCAAATGGGATATTATCCAATTCGTCCAATAAAACTTTAGCAATGCACATACTATCAAACTCATCGTTTTTAGTAATAATAGGGTTTTTCTTTCTTTCAACATAGGTAAGGTTGGAATTAATATGTTTTACAAGATAGTTTTTTTCTAATAGATAAGTGGCTAAACCATAGCCTAGATGTTTGGTATCTTCCAAACCGAAATATCAATTCTTGTTCTCCTTTGTATTTTGAAACCATTTTTATTAAATTTTGATAACCAGTTTTATCATTGTTAAAAGTAATGGTTACTAATTTTTCATTGAAACAGTTAATTGCAGTGGCAGTATGTGTTTTTTTATGACAATCTATACCAATATAAATATATTTCATTTTTTTGTGTTGTTGCATAGGCATTTTCCTTTCCTTAAAAGCAATAGGAAAATTAATACTTTGACACTCTAAACACCAGCATAAATATAGACAACTCTTTTAGTACCATATTTGCAAAAGTTAATCAGTCAAAAGTATTAATTAATTGCTTTTTAATTTTTTGTTTTGGGGTTTATTGTGATACTTTTGATAGAATAATTTTGTTGTTCTCTAATGTAAAAGCTAATTTGTCGCCAATATTAAAACCTAGTTTTTTAAGCCATTGACCAGTAATTTTGATGCAAGGGGTATTGGGTGATTGAACATAACCGATAGTGTAGATTTTTGATTCCATAGTTAAAAACCTCCTTCTTTAAAAATAAGGAAAATAAAACTAAAAAACCTACACAAATAAGAAAAAATATTGTATAATATGAATACGGTTGACTTGGGGCTTTCGCCTTTGGTGTAGGTAGATGTGTACCTATATTGATTATTAAGATACGCCAATATCTTAATAACAAGGAAACCGTTTTAATTTTCCACGAATAGACTGTTGTACTACAATAGTACCAAAAGGCACTTATTATTTAGTATAAATATTAGTTACTAATACCTACAATAGTTACTACAGCCATTTGATTT
>JAAWAX010000024.1 GCA_022792395.1 Clostridia bacterium | reverse complement strand
AATTTAGTATATGATGGAAATGGCTATTATGAAATTATAGCAGTCAATTCAGGAAAAAGACTAGATGTGGTAGGTTGGGGAAACGAAGCGAATGTAGACCAATGGGAAAATAATGGTGGAGTTAATAACCAAAAATGGCAAATCAAAAAAAGTAAAGCTGGAAACTACCATATCATATCACAACGAGATAATAGATATTTAGATGCTTATCAATCCAAAATAATGAATGGAACCAATATACAAGTATATGAAGCAAGTGGAGGAAAGGGACAAGAATTTAGAATAGAAAAAATAGACACTAAAAGCGAAAGAGCAGTAGAAAACGGAAAATACAAAATATCACCCAAAACCAATACCAATATTGTTGTAGAAGCTTCAGCAAGCAATTGGGATAACAATGGAAGAATTCAAATATGGCAAAATTATAATGTTTCTGCACAGAAATTGAAATTGGAATATGTGGATGGTTATTATAAAATTTCACTAGAGCATAGTGGGAAATATTTAACCGTAAGAGATAACCAGTTAGTAAGTGGAGCAGAAATTGTGCAAAATGAATGGTATGATGGGGACAACCAAAAGTGGATGATTCGAGAAAAAACACCAAAGGCTTGGGAAATATCTTTAGTAAGTCATCCAGAATTATCCATAACCATAGAAGGAAACATTCAAAATGGTTCCAAACTAATATTGCATCAAACCAATCATACAGCAAACCAAACATTTTATATCGAATCAATAGCGAAATATATAGTTGTTGTAAATGCAGGACACGGAGGTAGCGAAACAGGTTGTGCACATGGATGGGCAACGATAGAAAAAAATGTAACATTACAAATAGCAAGAAGAATACGAGATAGATTATCTGTTTATCCACAAATACAAGTAATCTTAACACGTGATGGTGATTATGACATGGATATCAACACAAGATCAA
Source organism: Clostridia bacterium (assembly GCA_022792395.1). Taxonomy (GTDB): domain Bacteria; phylum Bacillota; class Clostridia; order TANB77; family CAG-508; genus CAG-269. Next base: position 2,745 of record JAAWAX010000024.1, on the reverse strand, counting down.
TGATGGCTTGGAATAGTAGAGCAGACCTATATGTAAGCTTACATATCAATGATGAGGCTTCCCATACAGCAACTGGTTCAGAAGTATTTGTACCTTGGTATGAAGGACCAAAACATTACAATAGTAACATGAGCTATTTAGCAAGACTAATTCAAGATAATTTATCTTATATTGGAATCAGAGCCAATCGATATGGAGGAACTGTAAAGAAGAATATAGATTGGGAACCTAGATATCAATATTTAGTAAATGGACAAGTAGAAAGAGCAGACTATTATCAAGACATTCGTGATGCAATGAAAGGAGACAGAGAAGGAAGAGGAACAGACTTGAGTTTAGGCATGGGAATTCCAACTGTTTTAGTAGAACATTGTTATATGAATAGTTCAGACTATAATTTTTTAAATGCTTCTTGGAAAATAGACCAAATAGGAGATGCTGATGCAAATGCCATCATTCGATATTTTGGACTTTAAAATTTAAATAGTAAGTATAATGGGAGAGATTTATGAAAAAAATAATAGCAATTATAGGTATTATATTATTAATAGAACTTCAGCTATTTTTTCCTTATTATTCCTATGCAGAGGAACAAAATGTAATTATCAAAGATGAAAATATAATAGTTAACAAAGAAAACTTAGACAGTGAAGTAAATATAGAACAAGAAGAAAAGCAAGAATTTGAGGAAGAAAAAGAGGAAGAGGTAAAAAATAGTGAAAAAAACGAAATAGAAGAAGTGGTAATTAATTCAGTAGAAAACGACAGGAAAAAAAGCCGTACCATCGAAGAGAATGTAAAACTAGAAGAAGGAATATATAAAATTGTAATGGCAACTAATGTAAGACAAAGCTTAACTGTAGATGGTGGTAGAACAAATGATGGTGCCAATGTTCATCTATGGGAATATCAAGGAGCTAATCAGCAAAAATTTGAAATAAAATATGATGCAGAAGGTTATTGCGAAATTATTCCAACTCATTCAGGAAAAAGAATAGATGTGGTAGGCTGGGGAAATGAAGCCAATGTGGATCAATGGTCAGAAAATGGTGGAAACAATAATCAAAAATGGGTTATAAAAAAGAGCAAAAGAGGAAACTATAATATTGTATCCAAAAGAGAAAATCTCTATTTAGATGCCTATCAATCCAAAATACAAAATGGAACGAATATACAAGTGTATGAAGCAAGTGGAGGAAATGGACAAGAATTTAAGTTAGAAAAAATAGCAGACAAAGAAGAAATCCCTTCCAAAACAGTAGAAGAAGGAACATATAAAATTGTAATGGCAACCAATACCAACCAAAGTTTAACCGTAGATGGTGGAAGAATGAATAATGGAGCCAATGTTCATCTTTGGGAATATCTAGACACGATGCAACAACAATTTAATTTAGTATATGATGGAAAAGGTTACTATGAAATTATACCAATCCATTCAGGAAAAAGATTAGATGTAGTAGGTTGGGGAAACGAAGCGAATGTAGAACAATGGAGTAACAATGGTGGTGGAGACAATCAGAAATGGCAAATTAAAAAAAGTAAAGCAGGAAATTATAACATCATATCAAAAAGAGAAAACCGTTATTTAGATGTATACCAATCTAAAATAGTAAATGGAACCAATGTAGAAGTATATGAAGCAAGTGGAGGAAATGGACAAGAGTTTCAATTGAAAAAAATAGAAAGTAAAAGCGAAAAGACAGTACAAGAAAAAGATTACAAAATAACACCACAAGTAAATAACAATCTTGTAATAGAAGCGTCTGGAAGCAATTACGATAACGATGGAAGAATTCAAATCTGGCAAGACTATGATGTACCAGCTCAAAAACTTTCAATTGAATATATAGATGGTTATTATAGAATAGCTTTGAAACATAGCGGAAAATATTTAACCGTAAAAAATAGGAAGATAGAAAGAGGTTCAGAAGTTATACAATACGAATGGAATTGGCGGAGATAATCAAAAATGGATCATACGAGAAAACCAAGATGGAAGTATAGGAATTCTGCCTTTATCCAATCCGAATTTAACGATTACAATAAGAGGCTCGATCGATAATGGTTCTATACTAGAATTAAACCAAAATGAAAAAACAATAAATCAAAGATTTGCTTTAAAAGAATCTTTTAATAAATATATAGAAGTAGGAACTTATGGATGGACTGGATTAAAAGTAAAAGGAAATGGTAATGGAGGAGAATATTTACCTTTTTATCGAATTGGAAAGGGAAACAAAAAACTTTTTCTTAATTTTTCAATTCATGGATTTGAGGATTCCTACAATTACGATGGAGCAGAACTGACCTATATAGCAGACGAATTTTTTAATTATCTAAAACAAAATATAACAGAAGATTTAGTGAATAAATGGACTATTTATGTATTGCCAGTATCCAATCCAGACGGACAACATAATGGATGGACCAACAATGGACCAGGGCGTACTACGTTATATAGTTGGGCACCAGGAAATAAAGGAATCGATATGAATCGCTGTTTTTCCGTAAATTATAAATCTAACACAAAAGACAGCAGAAATTACAATGGAACACAGCCATTTCAAGCTTTCGAAGCAGAAAATTTGAGAGATTTTATTTTAAATCATACAGGAACACAAAATATTGTATTAGACATACATGGATGGCTAAATGAAACGATAGGGGATAATGGAATTGGTTGGTATTATAGAAATCAATTTGGAATTTCCAATCATATAGGAACTTATGGTAGTGGTTATT
>JAAWAX010000023.1 GCA_022792395.1 Clostridia bacterium | reverse complement strand
TATGTATCAAAAGTTTTAAAAGGACATCCTAATTATAAAAAAGAAAAGGAAATAAGAAGTGAGATAAAACATAAAAATTATCTTGAGAGAAAAAAGACAACTAGACAGTTAAGAACAAAAATTTTGAAGGAGAAAGAATATTATGAGCTAGAGTATTTAAGACATCTGCAATGGCAACATGCAATTGAAATGTCAAAAAAATACTTAGTCTAATTATGTTCAAAATATTGTTCCAAAAAATCAACTAAAAGCAAGCATTTATTAAAAGTAAATGACTTGCTTATTTATTTGCCTTAAAAAAGATCATATTTATTGATGATGAGAATATTTTTTAAGAGAGGTGGTGTATTTGAATGAAGAAATAAACAAATCAAAAATACATAAAAATAAAAAGGATAAATTACCATTTGCAGTATTTATTTGTCCGAAAGCAAGTGTTGGTGATACTCAAGATTATAGGCAGGTATTCACCGATATTATTTCCGATAGAATAAAAGAAAAATATAAATAAAAGCAAAACAAAAATTCGCAAAATTATTGCAAAATAATTAAAGATATGATATAAAATATAAGTGGGTTGCAATAAGAATTTAGAAAATAGAAAAGTGAACTTGCAAGAATTTGTTGCAAGTTCGAAATGAAAGAAAAACATAAATAAATTATTATAAATTTTAAATGATTGAAAGAAAGGAGTATCAATATGGGAAGCGATTTAGTAAATAAAACGGAAAAAGATTTCGAGAGTATTAAGCATACAAATGAAAATGGAATTGAATTTTGGTATGCTAGAGAACTGATGACAATGTTAGAATATAGTAAATGGGGAAATTTTAAAAATGTAATAAATAAAGCAAAAGAAGCTTGTAAAGGGAGTGATATTGCAGAAGAGGAACACTTTGCCGATGTTGGGAGGGTGTTAAAAGTAGGTAATAATGCAGAAATGGAAATTGATGATTTAAAGTTAACTAGATATGCTTGTTATTTAATTGCACAAAATGGAGATAGTAGAAAAAAAGCAATAGCACTTGCTCAAACATATTTTGCAGTTCAAACTAGAAAACAAGAAATAACAAGACAAGAATATGAGCAGTTAAGCGAAGATGAAAAGAGATTATATACAAGACAAAATGTAAAGAATAAAAATAGATATTTATTTGATACTGCAAAATTAGCTGGAGTTAAAAATTATGGAAAATTCAATAATTATGGATATAGAGGATTATATAATGGAGAAACAGCAAAAGATATAGCTAACCGCAAAGGAATATCAGATAAGGAAGATATATTAGATTATATGAGTAGTACGGAATTAGCAGCAAATTTATTCCGAATAACACAAACAGATGAAGTATTAAAAAACAAAAATATTAATAATGAAGATGATGCTTGTATAACACATCATAAAGTTGGACAAGCGGTTAGACAAACAATTAAGAAAATAGGTGGAACAATGCCAGAAGATTTACCAACTCCAAATAAAAGTGCAAAACAAATAGAGAAGGAGAAAAATAAAAAATTAACTTTTAACAATAAGAAGAAATTAAAATAAAACGACTTATAAGGCAATGTTAGATAGTTTGTATAAAGAGATTATTGAACTGACAAGTTTTTCTTGTTAGTTCAATTTATAATAAACTTACCATCTTTATAAACTAAAGTATCTCCATTTTGGGCATTCTTAGGAATGTCATCTATGGGGATATTTTCTGATTTGTTAGTATTTAGATTCCTACAAACTGCGAAATCTATACCAATATCAGAAATTTTATAATATTCTGGTAAAACACTTATTTTTGAAGAAAGAGTAGCATAACTGCATTCACTTAAAAGCTTATCAATATCATTTGCATTTGCTGAAATTCCTGTAGTATCTACACGAAAATCTTTTGAAGAAACTTTTTTTATAGCTTCTCCAACTTCTGGATTTGCCTCTTTTAAGTAAGATTTAGGAATATTATATATAGTTTTAGAAGAATAATCAAAGCAAACTGCGAAATTTTCCTCAAATTTTGCAAAATGCAGATTTGTATTATCAGGTAAATTTTCTAATATTTTATCATTTGATTGTAATTCTAAATAGTTTTGCAATTCATGAATAAAGTTATCAACTAAACTGCCGTTGATATTATCATGAATTTTATTATGTAATAAATTTAAGCTATTTAATGAAAAGTTTAAAAAATCGTTCAAAATAATTCCTCCTTATGGTATAATTTGTTTGGTGGTAATAATGAAAAAGTTAAAAAATGTAATAATGATTATAGTAATACTAATATGTATAAGCACTATGAGTTTTGCACATGGTGGTAATATTACAGGTTGGAAAGATAAAGATTCAAAAAATATAACTGAATATAACGGAAAATATTATGGCTACCACAAAGAAGATGGAGTAGTCCATTATCATCAAGTAAAATGGGATGAAGAAAATCAAAAATGGGTAATTGTTATGCCAGCTGTATATTATGATGAAAAGTTTAATAAAATAGAAAACGATTATGATGGAGATACAAATAAAATTGAAGTAGAATTAGTAGAAGCGGTAGATGGAGATACTGCAAAATTTAAAATGAATGGAAAGCAAATTACTGTTAGATTTTTAGGAATAAATACAAAAGAAACTGTACATCCAGAAATTGGCGAAGAAGAATGGGGAAAAGAAGCAAGTGATTTTACAAAAGAGAAACTTAAAAATGCTACTAAAATTGAATTAGAATTTGATGATATAGCAGATAAAAAAGATAAATATGATAGATATTTAGCTTGGATATGGATAGATGATGAATTATTGCAAAATTTATTAGTTGAAAATGGATTAGCCGAAACTTATATGTTACAGAATAATTATAAATATGCTGGAATATTACAAGAAAGTGAAGAAATTGCAAAAAATAATAAACTCGGGATTTGGAGTGAAGAAACAAGCGAAATAGGTAACAATAAAAATCAAAGCCAATTAATAGAAAATAATAATTTGTTATACACAATGATAGGAATTTCAATCATATTAATTATTAGCATATTTAATATAGCACATAATAGGAAAAAAAGAAAGTAGTTATAATAAATTTTTAAAGGATGGAAAGAATAATGAATTGTTTTATGTGTAAGGGAAATTTAGAAAAAAGAAAAGAAAATTATGTAGTTGATTTAGAAGATACAATTATTATTGTCAAAGGTGTAACTGCAAAAGTATGTACTCAATGTGGAGAGCAATACTTTGATGATGAAACAGCAGAGAATATTGAAAAAATTGTAAATCAATTAAAGCAGTTAGCAACAGAAGTAACAATTGTAAATTATAAAGAAAAAGTTGCATAAAAAAATACTATGTACTTACAATAGTTTGATAGAGTTATTTCAGAAAATTAAATAGTAATAAAAAGGTTCTAAAATTTTAAGAATATTCTTGAAAGTTTAGGACTTTTAACATATAATAAACACAATAAAATAACAATACAAAATTAATGTTATTGATACATTAAACTGGAGGTATAAAAATGCAAAAATCTAACGAAGAAAAAAGAGTAGTAATTTATTGTAGAGAGAGCAGGGATGACTATGGAGAAAACTATGAGAGAATCGAAACACAAAGAGATTTACTTGTAAAATACTGTAAAAGTCATGGTTTCACAAACATAGTAGATATTATAATGGATGATGACAAAAGTGGAACAGATTTTAGTAGATTTGATGACATAAAAGAGAGAGCTAAAAACAAAGAAATAGATGTTATTGTTTTTAAAAACTCTGCAAGGCTTGGAAGAAATCAAAGAGAAGCCTTAGAATTTGTAGAATACCTAGAAGAGCAAGGAGTAGAAATCATATTTGAAGATGAACAATACAATGAGGAAATGTTTGGGCTATATGCATGGTTTAATGAAAGAAGAGCAAGAGATGATAGCAAAAATATAAGAAGAAATTTAAGACACAAAATTGAAGAAGGAGATTTATTGGTAAAAGCAATATATGGATATAACAAAGATGGAAAAAATTTAGTCATTAATGAGGAAACAGCTCCAGTAGTACAAGAAATTTTTGAACTATATTCTAAAAGCTGGGGGTATCAAAAAATAGCAACATACTTAAATAAAAAGGGAATTCCTACACCATCTCAATCAAGAAATTTCGCAAATGCAAAACAAACAGCAAATTGGAAAGCACAACATATTGTAAGAATACTAGATGATAGAAGATACATTGGAGATTATGTTGGAGGGCATACAGAAAAGTTAAGTTTTAAATCAAAGAAAACTAGAGTGAAAGAACAAGAAGAATGGACTATCATAGAAAATCATCATGAACCAATTATTGAAAAAGAGTTATTTGAAAAAGTACAAAAAATCAGAAAGAAAAGAAAAAAAGAAAGTGATCAATATAATAATGGCTTTAAATTTGTAGATGTAGAAAATAACTTGTATTCAGGACTTTTATATTGTGGAAGATGTGGAACACCAATGTATAAAAGAAAAGGAAGTACAGGAACAAGAAAAAGACCAGATAGTTATTTGTGTAAAAAATATAGTAACGAAGGAACCATAAAAGATATAAGACCAGATTATGGTTGCAAACCACACAGAATTAGAATAGAGTATTTAGACAAAATCGTAAATGCCTATATAGACAATTTAGTAAGTAACTCAGAATTTAAAAGTTTTGTAATGGATAATGTGAAAGCAATTAGCACCAATAAAGTAACACTCGAAAAAGAATTGAATCAATCAAAACAAGCTTTAGAAAAATTGGAAAAACAATTTAAACAAGTATATGAAGATAAGCTAAATGATTTAATTCCTGAATTTATCTACAAAGATAAAAAACAAGAATTAGAAAAGAAAATTAAAAATGAAAAGGAAAAACTAGAAGAGATACAAACAAAGTTTAATACCTTAAATAAGCTAGAAGATAAAGAAGATTTAATATTTAAAGCAATTGATGATATTAAGAAAAATGGATTAACAAAAGAAGAATTATCAAGACTATTGGATAAAATCGTAATATTTGACCAACACGAAATAACCGAAGACATCAAACAAGAATATAACTTAAGCAGTGAAATGTATCAAGAACTCTATGAAAATGGGGGCTTAGCATTCCACCTAAAATTCATGTATCCACAAACTATCACAAACAGGAGGATGTGATATAGGAACTAGACCTATTGACTTGCATTTAAAAGCATTTGAAAAATTAGGAATAAATATTAACAAAAACTATGGAAATATTACCTGTAGTTGTGATAAAATAATAGGAGAAAAAATAGACCTAGATTTTCCGAGTGTAGGAGCAACTGAAAATGCAATACTTGCAGCCGTTTTAGCACACGGAAAAACAATCATAACCAATAGTGCCAGAGAGCCAGAAATAATAGACTTACAAGAACTTCTAAACAAAATGGGAGCCAAAGTAAAAGGAGCAGGGACTGATGTTATTGAAATCGAAGGAGTTAAGAAATTAAAAGATGTTAGTTATAACATCATGCCAGACAGAATAGAAACAGGAACTTTTTTATGTATGGCAGCTATGACAGGAGGGACAATTAAAGTAAAAGGAGTTAAACCAAATCATATTACACCAGTTATCCATAAATTAGAAGAGACAGGATGTAAATTTAACATCGGAAAGAATGAGATAGAAATGCAAGCACCAAAAAGATTAAAAGCAGTTGATATTAAAACAACGCCATATCCAGGATTTCCAACCGATATGCAATCCATATTTGCAACAGCATTAACAACAGCAAAAGGAACCTCTATGATAGTAGAGAACTTATTTGAAAATCGATATAAATATACACAAGAATTAATTCGAATGGGGGCGAAAATAAGCATAGAAGGAAAGACTGCAGTAGTAAAAGGAGTTAGGAAATTATATGGAGCGAATGTAAAAGCGACAGATTTACGAGGAGGAGCAGCACTAGTAATGGCAGGAATGGTAGCAAAAGGAGATACTAGAATAGAAAATATTGAATATATTTTAAGAGGGTATGAAAAATTTGATGAAAAGTTAAAAAAATTAGGAATGAACATCGAAATGATTCATTAAAACAAAAGGTAAATGTTAATATATTAATATTTAATGTCATATTAAGACAAATAAATATTAATATATTAACAAGGTAAGATAGTTTTGAATATGGCAGATAAAGGAGGAAGAAAGATGGTAAGAGATCCTTATGAAATAAATTTGGGACAAGCATTTGAAGATGATATAGATGAACAATTAAGCAAAAAGAAAGCAAAAGCAAGAGAAAAAAGAATCAGAGAAAACAAAGTAAGAAGAGAAAAAAACTTTGACTTTGATACAGAAGCTGTCATACAAATGACCAACAAAAATAAACAAAAAATAGAAGAAGCAAGAAGAAAAGAAATCATGCAAGAAGAGAGAAAGAGGAAAAAGAAAAGCAAAATAATTAAACGAATTATAAAATTGGTTCTTTTAGTAGGAATTATAATAGGAACAGTAGTATTTGCTATGGTCTCACCAATCTTTAACATAAAGAACATACAAGTAATGAATCATGAACATGTAAATAGCGATACCATTATCAGTTTATCAGAACTAAAAATGGAAGAAAATATTTTTCGATTCAATAGTAGTATAGTAGCAAAAAAAATAAAAGAAAATGCTTATATAAAAAATGTAAAAATACATAGAAAGTTGCCAAGTACAATACAAATTGAAGTAGAAGAAAGAAAGCATAGTTATAGTGTAGATTTTTTAGGAAAATATGCCTATATTGATAACCAAGGTTACATTTTAGAAATTGCAGAAGATAGCAAACAAATGCCGATTTTACAAGGAATTGAAACACCAGAAGAACAAGTGGTAGAAGGAGAACGTTTAAATAAGGAAGATTTAGAAAAGCTAGAAGATATTATAAAAATTATGAATGCAACCAAAGAATATGATTTAGACAGTAAGGTTACAAGTATTGACATCAGTAAAAAAAATGAATATAGTTTGTATTTAGAACAAGAAAAGAAAAAGGTGTATCTAGGAGATAATACAAATTTAAGTAATAAAATGCTATATGTCAATGCTATTATAGAAGAAGAAAAAGAAAAAACAGGAGAAATTTTTGCAAATGGAGATTTAAATAACAAATTTAGAGTATATTTTAGGGAGAGCCTAAATGTATAAAAAGAGGAAAGATTGAAGAATAAAGATGATTTTAAATTACTTCATTTTCAATTAACCTTGTGTAAATTAGAAAGGAATGAAATGAAAAATGAAAAATAAGAAAATCATAAGCATGGTATTAGGAGGAATGTGCTTTGCCTTAACCTTGGGAATTTGTATACAGATAAAAACAGTAACAGGTTCTAATTCAATTGCAGGAGAAAGCAATAGTGAAAACAATGAGTTAAGAGCAGAAGTTTTAAAATATAAAGAAAGATATGATAATCAATATAAAGAGTTAGAAAAAGCAGAAAAAGAACTAGAAAAACAAAGACAAAAGGCAACACAGAACAATAGTGACTTAGAGCAAAAAGAAGAAGCAATCAAAAACGGAAATAAAATGATAGGACTAACAGAAGTAACAGGTCCAGGCGTTATTGTTACATTAAGTGATGGTAAAAAAGATGCTAATACTGTATTAAATGCAAGTGATTTAATTGTCCACGATACAGATGTATTAAGTGTGATTAATGAATTAAAAAATGCAGGAGCAGAAGCGATATCAATTAATGAACAAAGAATTGCACCAACTACTAGTATTTCTTGTGGAGGAAATATCATTGATATCAACGGAGAAAAAGTGGGAGCACCATTCGAAATAAAGGCAATAGGACTTCCAGAACAATTAGCAGCTTTATCTAGACAAGGTGGTTATTTAGAAATATTAAAAGAAGCAAGTGTTGGAGTAGATTTAAAAAAATCGAATCATATAACCATACCAAAATATACAGGAGTTATTACCTATAAATATACACAAAACACAAAATAATAAAACTAGAAAACAGAGCTAAAAATTATTTTCTAACTTAAATTTTGCTTTAGGAAGAAAGGAGAGTAACGATGAAAAACAATATAAAAAGAGGAAAAGTCACCATGGCAGTTGCTATAGCTATTGCATGTTTTGCATTAGTTTTGGTTATGTCAATGCAATTTAAAATTGTTAATCAAACCGATATTACAGCTATTGAAAATATGAGAGAAACAGAACTTCGAACAGAGCTTGCCAATTGGAAAGCAAAATATGAAGAAACAGATGCCAAATATCAAGAGACAATGGCTAAAATTGAAGAATATAAACAAACACAACAATCCAATGAAAAAGCTGAAAAATTAGTTGATACAGAATTAGAACAGGTAAATATGGCATTAGGAAAAACAGAAGTAGAAGGAGAGGGAATAGAGATTGTCATAAAAGAAACAGAAGGAGAAGATTTTAGAGAAATTAAAGCAGATAATTTACTAGTGATTGTGAATGAGTTAAAACAAGCAGGAGCAGAAGCGATTTCGATTAATGAAGAAAGAATTATCAATATGTCAGATATCGTTACGATTAGAAGTAATTTTATTAAAGTAAATGGTCAAAGAATTTTAGCACCTTATACCATTAAAGCCATTGGAAATCAAACTTATTTAGAAAGTGCTCTGTTGGGAAATGGTAGTCATGTAGATGAATTGAAAAAATTGGGACATGATATAACGATTAATAAGATAAATAAATTAAAAATATTAAAATATGATGATGAAATTAAGATAAAATATATGGAATAAAATAGTTTATGATAAAAAGAGGAGGAAATTACAATGGTAATAATTGCGATTATAGTAGGATGTATTTTAGGAGCTATTTTGGGGATGAATGCACCAATGATTTCGTACACCTATTCAAGTTATTTGGCAATTGCTATTATAGCTGCATTGGACTCTGTGTTTGGAGGAATCACATCTGTTATAAAAAAGAATTTTGATTTAAAAATATTTATAACAGGATTTTTTGGGAATGCCATATTATCCATTTTGTTAACCATTTTAGGGCAGAAATTGAATGTAGATATCTATTTAGCAGCAATTGTTGTATTTGTAGGAAGAATGTTTACCAACTTAGCCATTATAAGAAGATATTATGTGGATAAATGGTCTGAAAGATTAAAAGAAAAAAATAAAAAACAAGAAAAAGCAGAAAGTTAAAAATGAAAATGTTGATAGGTTAGTAATTTAATATTAACATATCAATATTTTAGATTAAAAACAGAATTTGTTACAAGATTATTACAAAAATATTACAAAAATATAACAATTTCTATTGACAATTGTCTAAAAATGTAATATATATACAGTTAGAAAAATTATTACTTGAAAATGGAGGAATTAACTTGGCAATCGGAGATATCATTGTAGGTATAGACATAGGAACGAGTAAGGTTTGCACCGTTGTAGGAGAAGTCAATAACTTTGGACAAATAGAAATCATATGTAATACCTCATATAAATGTAGTGGACTAAAGAAGGGGAAAATAATAAACGAAGACGATATCACTTTAAGTATAGCAAAAACCATAAAAGATGCCGAAGAGGAAACCAATTTAAAAATTAATTCAGCATACATAACTATTCCAGGAAAATATATAACGATTGTGCAAAATAGCATAACCAAAGAAATTAAAGATAAATATGCGGGAATATCTGTAAGAGATGTTCAAAGTGCTTTAATACAAGTAAAAGACATAGAAATCCCAGATGGTAAAACTTTAATAGACATCGTTCCAGATAAAATCACATTAGAGAACGGAACCGTTGTTTCAGATCCAGTGGGGAATTTAAGTTCAGCATTTACGATAAGTGCACAAGTTATTTTAGCAGATAGAGAATATGTAAGACAATTAAATAGTGTATTTAAAAAAGCAGGATTAGAAATTGATGGAATTGTACCAACCACATTAGCAGAAAGAAATTTAATATTAGACAAAAACGAATTACATGACAGTGTAATGCTTTTAGACATTGGAGCAGGTAATACCGATATAGGTGTATTCGAAGGATCCACCTTTTTATATACCAACTCGATTCCATTAGGAGGAGACAACATCACCAATGATATTGCATTAGTACTAAATATTTCAGAAGAAGAAGCAGAAAAATTAAAAAAACAATATGGACTAGCTTTAAAATCTTTTATTGATAATGATAATGATATTATATTAAATACATCAAGAGATGCTAATAAAAACAGAATTATTAAAAGTTCAGAGTTGATTGAAGTAATAGAAGCAAGAATTGAAGAGATATTTACGATTATTAATAAAGATATCACAAATCATGGTGTAAAACAGAAAATTAATAATGTTGTTTTAACAGGACAAGGGATTGTGAACATAAACAAGAGTGATGTAGCAGGAAAAATCAACTTAAATATACCTGTAAAAATAGCAACAGGACGAGCTGTTAGTACAGTAAAACCAAGCTATCGAACTAGTTATGCTTTGGTAAGATATATAGCAGCAAGACCTTTTGCAAAGACAGTATCAAGCAATATTGACACACAAAGTGATGATAATGTCTTAAAAAATATTATGGAAAAAATAAAGGAATTTTTCTATTCTTAAAAAGTTATTAATTTTAAGTTAGCCGTTCAAATGAAGAGGGGTACGGATAACTCATACAAAACAATAGCTAGGTTGTTTTGTATAATGATAGATATATAAATTATGAGGGAGGAAAAACTAAATGATGGATTACAATGAAGAGACAAATAATATAACCATGATGGATGGAGCTGCTACCATTAAAGTTATAGGTGTTGGGGGAGCCGGAAATAATGCTGTAAATAGAATGATTGACATAGGGATAAAAGGTGTTGACTTCATTGCAGTTAATACAGATAGACAAGCATTACAAACATCAAGGGCTAATACAAAAATACAAATAGGAGAAAAAATAACAAGAGGATTAGGAGCAGGAGCTAATCCTGACATTGGAGCACAATCAGCAGAAGAAAGCAAGTCTGAAATAGCAGAAATATTAAGAGGAGCAGACATGGTATTTGTTACTGCTGGAATGGGCGGAGGAACAGGAACAGGTGCTGCGCCAATTGTAGCTGCTACAGCAAAAGAAATGGGAATCTTAACCATAGGAGTGGTTACCAAACCATTTACTTTTGAAGGAAAGAAAAGACTTTCACAAGCAGAGAGAGGAATTGAAAGTCTAAAAGGAAAAGTAGACACTTTAGTTGTAATACCAAATGATAAATTATTACAAATTATCGACAGAAAAACATCTATTATCGAAGCATTTAAAATGGCAGATGACATATTAAGACAAGGTGTACAAGGTATTTCAGACTTAATTGCGATACCAGGTTTAGTAAATCTAGACTTTGCAGATGTTAAAACTATCATGTTAAATCAAGGTATGGCACACATGGGAGTAGGTAATGCATCAGGAGAAAATAGAGCAGAGGATGCTGCTAAAGAAGCGATTCAAAGCCCATTACTAGAAACATCAATTGAAGGAGCAAAAGGAGTTATTATTAACATTACTGGTGGTGAAGATTTAGGATTACATGAAGTGAATACAGCAGCAGAATTAGTACAAAGAAGTGTGGATCCAGAAGCTAATATTATTTTTGGTACTGTAACAGATACGAGCATGAATGATGAAATAAAAATCACAGTTATTGCAACAGGATTTGAAAAAAATAATGCACCAATTTCAAGTATTGGGGTAGATAACATTACAACAAAACCATGGGAAAAGAAAATTAGTTCCATACCAGCAAGTACAGAAACAAGTTCATCACAAAATGATTTAGATATACCTTCTTTCTTAAGAAAAAATAAAAATAAAAATATGTAATAGAAAAATGTTACATTGAGAAAAATTCTCTTTGTGACATTTTTGTATGATAATTTTATAAATTACAAAAAGAAATAATCGAAAAACTTCGATTATTTCTTTTTTTCGGCAATAAGAAAAGACAACTTTTTCAAAAAGAAGAGAGTATAATAGTTAAGCAGGTGATGGCATGACTATTTATATCGATGTTGTATTAATAGAAAACTTAATCATGAATAGTATTATTTTGTTAGCAACAGGACTGATTCTAAAAGAAAAAATAAAAATAATAAAAGTATTATTGGCAAGCTTATTAGGAGCAAGCTATTCACTAGTGTCTTACATGTCAATTTTAGAGATATATTCTAGTATGTTTCTCAAAATAATATTATCCATTGTAATTGTATATATAGCATTTAATCCACAAACGATAAAAAAAATGTGGAAAAATTTATTGATATTTTATTTAACTTCTTTTGTATTTGGTGGTGCAGCATTTGCCTTAATCTATATTGTAAAGCCACAAGAAATATTAATGAAAAATGGACTATTTTTAGGAACGTATCCATTCAAAACGATTATTTTAGGAGCCATTATTGCTTTTATTATCATTATGGCAGCTTTTACAGTCGTAAAATCTAAAATTACTAAAAAAGATATGTTCTATGAAATAGAAATTTGGCTAAATGGGAAAAAGATAGAAACGACTGCGATGATAGACACAGGAAATTTACTAAAAGAACCAATAACCAATACACCTGTAATTGTGGTAGAACATACACTTTTATACGATTGTATACCAAAGCAAATATTAAATCATTTAGAGGAATTATTAGGAGGTGATTTTGACAATATACCTAAAAATATAAAAGAAGAATACATAGCCAAGTTAAAATTTATACCGTTTTCTTCTCTAGGAAAACAAAATGGTATGTTATTAGGAATTAGAGCAGAGGGAATTAAGGTGAAAAATATCGACAAAGAAAGAAAACAAGATAATATTATTGTAGGAATTTACAATAAATCATTAACCAAAAGGGGAGAATATAGAGCTTTATTGCCAATGATTCCAGCATTATTTGATAACTAAAAGTAAAAGTTCCACTCTTTAATGGTGGAGCTAATCAAATAAATCTGGAAGGAATGGCAAGTCTTTGGAGGGAGTGAAAAGAATGAATATTTTTGAGTTTGTAAAAAATGGAATTAATACAATATGTGCTAAATACATAAATGAAAAGGAGGAAATAGAATATTTACCAATATTCTATATAGCAGGAAGTCAAACACTTCCGCCACCACTACCTCCAGAAGAAGAAGCAGAGTTGATAGAGCAGTTAAGCAAGGAAGATAATTTAGCAGTGAGACAAAAACTAGTAGAAAGAAATTTGAGATTAGTTGTTTATATTGCTAAAAAATTTGAAAATACAGGAATTGGAATAGAAGATTTGATATCCATTGGAACGATTGGACTCATGAAAGGGGTTAATACTTTTAATTCTGATAAAAAAATTAAATTAGCTACTTATGCTTCTCGATGTATTGAAAATGAAATACTAATGTATTTGAGGAAAAATAATAAAATCAAAGGTGAGGTTTCTATTGATGAGCCATTAAATAAAGATGGCGATGGAAATGAATTGCTTCTTTCTGATATACTGGGAACAGAAGCAGATATTACTTCCAGAAATTTAGAAGATGAGGTAGATAAATCTCTTTTACATGCTTCGATTAGTAAATTAAATGATAGGGAAAAGAATATTATGGAGATGCGTTTTGGCTTTCAGACAGGAAAAGAAAAAACACAAAAAGAGGTTGCGGATGAACTTCGGTATATCGCAAAGTTATATATCTAGATTAGAAAAGAAGATTATTGGTAAGATGAAAAAAGAAATTGCTAGTAAAATAGGATAAGAGGAGAATAAAAAAATATTCTCCTCTTTTTAAAGAAGATTTGCTATACGAGCAATATCTTCAATTTCCGTTTTTTCATCGGAATCTGTTATCCGATAAAAGGAAAGTCCCGTTCTAGGGCGGACTCTTGCTACTAAATGCCAACACGGTTCAATAAAAAAG
This sequence comes from Clostridia bacterium, assembly GCA_022792395.1. Classification (GTDB taxonomy): domain Bacteria; phylum Bacillota; class Clostridia; order TANB77; family CAG-508; genus CAG-269. The sequence goes on along the minus strand of JAAWAX010000023.1, from coordinate 2,805 downwards.
TCGTTAGCAGTCCTTCGCAAAATGACATTTTCGCCCATAGGGTCAAGTCTTGTTGTATAATCATACCCCATACCAATACTCCTTTCAAAAAAGAACACTATTGCTAGTGCTGTTGTTCCCAAATTGGGATAGGTACAAATTAAGTATAACACACGTTACATAAAATAGCAAGTCAAATAAGCTGAAACTCTCAATGATAGAGAAAAGAAATAGCTAGTAAAATAGGATAAAGAAAGAAGAAAGAGAAGATTATAGAAATCCCCTCTTCTCCTCGGATTACAAGATATATGCCCTTCTAGCAAAGCGTCGGATGTCTTCTTTTTGTTCAGAAGTTACAGAATTACTAAAAGATTCGCCGCCTTCTGCATCGTACCGAGCAACCTGATACCAAATACCTTCAATTTTAGCCTTTACTACATAGCCTCCGTTAAAGTCAGTGCCTACCTTGTACTGTTCATGTTTTTCCATAAATGTTTTTGACTCGTTTTTAATTACTAATGAGTCTCTCCTTTCTTGCAGTATTTTAACATAATTAATTATACCATATTTACATAAAAAATGAAAATAAAGAAAAAATTCTTGATTGATAAGTTAAAAAAGAAAAGCATAAAAAAACCAAATTTGGAAATACTTAAAATAAGTAAATTTTGAAGGAGGTTTTTCTTTTGTTAAACAACAAAGTAGAAATATGTGGAGTTAACACATCAAAATTACCAATATTAAGTCGAGAAGAAAAAGAAGAACTATTCATAAAAATAAAAGCAGGAGATGAAGAAGCAAGAACAACATTTATCAATGGGAACTTAAGGCTAGTATTAAGTGTAATACAAAGGTTTTATGGAAGAGGAGAAGCAGCAGATGATTTATTTCAAGTAGGATGTGTTGGATTAATCAAAGCAATTGATAATTTTGATTTAAGTCAAAATGTACAATTTAGTACCTATGCTGTACCAATGATAGTAGGAGAAGTAAAAAGATATTTAAGAGACAATAATAGTATAAGAGTAAGTAGATCAGTAAGAGATTTAGCATATAAGGCAATTCAATTTAAAGAAAGATATACCAAAGAGCATGGGAGAGAACCTAAAATAGATGAAATGGCAAAAGAATTGGGTGTAAACAAAGAAGATATTGCTTTTAGCTTTGATGCGATACAAGATCCAGTATCATTACAAGAGCCAGTATATAGTGATGGAGCAGAAAATCTTTATGTGATGGATCAAGTAAAAGATAGTAAAAATACAGATGAAATGTGGACAGAGAGGATGGCAATTGAAGGGGCTTTAGAAAAATTAAATGAGAAAGAAAGAATGATTGTGGTAAAAAGATTTTTTGATGGAAGAACTCAAATGGAAGTAGCTGATGAAATTGGCATATCACAAGCACAAGTCTCTAGGTTAGAAAAAAATGCAATTGTAAATATTAAGAGATTTTACAAGTAAAAAAGATTAGATAAAAAGAGCATAAGAATATGCTCTTTTTAAATACATTGCAATTTACAGTTTATATTTGGAAGAACTGCAAATTGATTAAAAATAAACTAAATCAAGAAGAAAGTTAGTTGGTTAGTATTACTAACCAACTAAAAATGAAATCTGCTGATGAAAAATATTATAATATAGATGTAATGAATACAGAATAAATTTTAAGACTAATACAATATCTTCTAAATTTATTTTAAATGAATATATATATAAATAGAATCATTTAAGAAAATAGAAGGAGAATAAGAATGCAAGATAAAGGATTAGATTTTAAACATAAAGAAGTGGTGAACATTAATAATGGAAAAAGACTAGGATATGTACAAGATGTGTGTGCAGATTTAGAAACAGGAACGATAACATCTATGATGGTTGCAAGAAAGAGAATAGATATAAGTTTGAAAAAAGCTTGATAGAAAGCAGATATATGAGGTTTGCATTTGATAGAGTTCGTAGGAAAAAAGACTATGTTACAAAAAAGAATCAAAAAAGGACAGGCTATGTGGTAAAAGAAAAATATTGTTATGATGTGATTTGTAAAGTAGAATTATAGGCTATGAAGAGTATATGAAAATATGCTCTTTTAAAACGCAAAAATAAAAGAACAAAAATTCGTAAAATGTATTGAAAAAAGAAAAAATGTATGATATAAGTAGTATAACAAAAACAATATTTAACGGAGGAAATATATGGATAGGAAAGAGAATAATATAATAATTTATCAAGACGAAGATGGAATTACGAAAGTTACTGTTAGATTTGTAGATGAGGATATATGGCTAACTCAAAATCAAATTGCAGAAATATACAAAACAACTCAAGAAAATATTTCTATGCATATAAAAAATATTTATAAGGATAAGGAATTAAACAATGATTCAACTAATAAGAAATTCTTATTAGTTCAAAATGAAGGTAATAGACAAGTAAAAAGAAATATAGACCATTATAATTTAGATATGATTATAGCGTTAGGATATAGAGTACAATCACAAGTTGCTACAAGATTCAGAGTATGGGCAACACAAAGATTGCATGAATATATTCAAAAAGGTTTTGCTCTTGATGATGAAAGGCTAAAACAAGGTGGAAATAGATATTTCAGAGAATTATTGCAAAGAATTAGAGATATTCGTTCATCTGAAAGAAACTTTTATCAACAAGTTACAGATATATATGCTACTTCAATAGATTATGACCCACGTTCTGACTTAACAAAGAAGTTTTTTGCAACAGTCCAAAATAAGCTTCATTATGCAGTTCATGAACATACAGCAGCAGAAATAATATATGAAAGAGTTGATAATGAAAAGCCATTTGT
>JAAWAX010000048.1 GCA_022792395.1 Clostridia bacterium | reverse complement strand
TAGAATATCCAAACATAGATGAAATTTACAAATTATCAGAATTATATTATGTGCCAAGTGATAATTTTGTTATGGCAAAAACCAATAGTTATCAAGAAGGCTTAAATTCTGTCCATGCTACTTTAATAAAATGGATATGCTATCTAACAGGAGTATCTCTAAAAATAGGCTATGTTGCTTTTTATGTATTCGTTGCAGTAGCTTTAATTGGTTCTCTTATGTTTTTTGCTGGAAATGCAAATGAGGTACTTAATACCTTAAGAAAGAATTAAAAGATATCAACACTTTTTATGAAAAAAATTCCACAGCAGGGCATCTAAATTAACGATGTTCTGTATGTGGAATTTTTGCTTTCTTATACAAATGACAGATATTACAATCAGTGCATAAATTAACGCGTTTTTCAAATACTAACTGTAAAGTATTAATAAATTCATCGATATAGTCATCTACTAGATGAACGTAAATTTTTTTAGGAAGCAAAGTTAGTAATGAATTTAAAATATAATCATTCGAAGAAAATGTGATATCGCTTAAATACTTAGCCTTAAAAATGTCATCTTTCATCACAATCAAATTTTTATTTTCATCCAATAACAAAGAATCCGAAGAAGAAAACACAACATGAACAGCATCACAACCATATCCTTGCGAATTGATATATAATTTTAATAAAGAGATAAACTCCAAATATTCTTTTTCTATCACAAAGCGATTTACTGCTTCCCCCACAATATCATCCAAATAAGAAACATAATCTTTCAATCTAAAATTCACGAAGCCATTTAGCACAACTGCTTTATGAGTAGACAAAAAATCATAAAAAGCGTCATAAACTAAATGAAACTTTTTATCAAAAAGTTCTGAAAAATCATCAGCCATAATATCAAAACAACTAGCTAAGATTTCATTTCTTTCAGAAGCATCAAAATAAAAATAATTTTGTAAAATAGAGCGTTTCAACAAATCTTCTTCCTGTTCATCAATCACCAAAAAGCTTAAAATAGAAGCTATTTGCGATAAGAAAAGAGAAGTGTCATTACCAGAATAATGAATAATTACATTTTTATAAAGTTTGAATTCATTTTCTGAAAAATAGATATGGTCTAAGTCAAGATTTCTAAATTCATTTAGTAGATAAGTAATCAAATCAGAATTATTTGTCTTAATACAAAGCGACCTCATAAAAAATTCTCCTTTCTAACATACCTAGTATCTACTAAATTTCAAAAAGTTATACATTATTGTATGCAGATTGGAAAATTTGGTGAAAGAGGGATTAGGGGACGTTCCTTAAAATCCCTGTTTCTAAGATTAAGGGATACTTTTTAAGAGTTTTTGTTTTAAAAATATAAGCCAAAATTAAAACTTCATCGTTCAAGCTAATTTTCACATAAATTCTAAATCAATAATATGGCACCCTTCCACATCAAGTGTGGACACTTTCCATATTATTGATTAAGAATTTTTAGTTCAATTACTTTCAATCAAAAGTTTTAATTTTGGCTTATATTTAAAAAGAGTATTAAAATGTTCCTTTCTAGAAAAGAAAAGTTTTACCTTAATCCTAGAAGCAGGGATTTTAAGGAACGTCCCCTAATCCCTGCTTAGTGATAAAGCCTATAATCAATGTCTGGAAAGACACAGTCTTTTTTTGAAATATCTTTTAAAAATTCTTCGTCGATAGTATCTTCTTTAATTTGATAATAAAGTTTTGTAAAGCGACCAATATGGTCTTTAATTCTTTTTTTGGCATAATCAACCATAGTACCATTGGTAATAATAAACAACCAGTCACTGCTTTGGGCTAGTAATAATTCTCTAGCACATTGGTTTAGTGCTTTTTTCTTTAATCCTTTGCTATTTGGATATTCCCAAGCTAATTCACACATTCTATCACCAGCTACATGCAGATGTCTGTGAGCATAGTCATTGGTTGGATTTAGCCATACTTCGCTATAACCATTAGCGCCCCAACTAGAGCGACAAGGGGAGGCTACTTGTATATTAGGATATTTGTCAATGTATTCGGAAGGTGTGATTAGTTCAAAGTTACAGTCATCGTAATAGATTTTTTTGAAAAGAATATATAACCAATAAGGTCCTTCATACCACCAATGACCATAAAGTTCAGCATCATAAGGACATAAAACGATAGGTGGTGTTTCCATATATTGTGAAAGGTTACCAATTTGAGAAGTTCTGCTATCTAAAAAATGCCCAGCTTGTTTTTCGGCAGAGTCCATAGCCCACCTAGGATTATAATAATCTTTAAAATCAGTATCTCCAGTGATACGATAGTACTTAATTCCAGTGTGAACACGAACACCATTATGAGCAATATAGGGTTTGATATAGTCATAATCAGCTTCATAACCAATATCACGGTAAAATTCACGATAATTAAAATCACCAGGATATCCATTGATAGAACTCCATACTTGCCTGGAGGACTCAATATCACGACCGAAGGCAATGACACCTTCTGGAGAAACAATAGGAGCAAAGGTACCATAGATAGGGGTTGGGTTAGCATATAAAATACCATGCGATTCGGTAATTACATAGTCAATGCCAAATTCTTTTAAATATTTATCGGCTTCAGGAACGTAGCCACATTCTGGTAGCCAAATGCCACGAGGTTTTCTTCCAAAATATCTTTCATAGGTTTGCACACCAACAGCAATTTGCGCTTTTACAGTTTTTTCATTGACGTATAAAATAGGAAAATAACCATGAGTTGCCCCACAGGTAATGATTTCTAATACACCGATATCTTGAAAGTGTTTAAAAGCTTCAATTAAATTGCATTGATAAACTTCTTTGAATAAATGTAAATCATTGGAATATCTATCTAAATAGTAATGAGAAAGCTTGTTTAATCTTTTGTCTCCTGCTGTTCTTTTTACTTCTTTTTGAGATAGTTCAATTAATTGTTTCAAATATTTAATATATTTTCTTTGTAATAATTTATTATCTAACATAGAAAGTAGAGGAGGCGTCATTGACATGGTAATTCTAAAATTAACGCCTTCGTCGACTAGTTTTTGAAAATTGGTTAAAAGTGGAAGATAGGTTTCAGAAATTGCTTCAAATAACCAGGTTTCTTCTAAATAGTCATCACTTTCTGGATGATGGATAAACGGAAGATGGGCATGAAGTACAAAACTTACATATCCTTTTTTTTCTTGCATTTTTAAATTCTCCTTTGTTTTTTATATTCTAATTTCTTAATAAAAAGGTGAGCTGAAAAGC
>JAAWAX010000051.1 GCA_022792395.1 Clostridia bacterium | reverse complement strand
CTCCCCGTACCGGCGGAAGTACCTGGAGGCGTTGCCCTGTTTGTCTCCGTCCACCAGCAGCACCTTCTTGCGGTGGAGCGCCGCCAGGATGTGCGCCACGTTCGCCGCCGAAACGGTCTTACCCGTCCCGCCCTTCAAGTTGATAAAGGCCAGCGTTCTCATTCCTGCCCCTCCGTTTCCCTGTACCACACGCACCCGGCACAGTCCGTCATTTCCTCGTTGGGATTGTCCATCGGGCATCCGTCCTTGTCGGCCCACTCCGGCCTCCCGCAGTACCCTTTCATTTTTCCGCCCCTTCCTTCGTGTGCGCTGCTTCCAGCCGACGTGCTAACCGGTCCAGCTTTTTGCCCTCCTGGTCCTCTATCCCGCCGAAAAGGATTTTCATTTGGTCCAGCATGATTTGAACGTCTGCCATTTCCTCCCGAATGTCCTCTACCGCTTTCTCGGCGTCCGCCTCCGTCCTTGCACGGTACAGCTTGCACAGAGCTTTCGTCAGTTCGCTCATTTCCTCGACCATCATTTGTTGCTGGGCTTCTGCGCCCCATGTCTGCACGGCATCCACAAGGACCGCATTTCTCCAATATTCACGCCCTGCTCCCATGCGTATAGCATGGTCGTCCCAGTATTCGTCCGCGTACACTTTGCGGCAGTCGTTCCGGTAGGCTGCAATCCGTTCCGGCAGGTTGGTGTTCACGGCGTCAAATTCCAGCCCGTAGCTACTGCACCACTCCACGGCGCTTTCCAGCAGACTACCCACGCGGCAGGTCCACAGGATAAGCGCGGTCCCGCTGTTCTGCTCTCGGATTGCTGCGTTGATAACGTCCATGTGCGGCGCTCCGATTTCCGGCCACGCCCATTCGCACAGGCAACCGTCAAAGTCTATCGCTATGGCTTTTCTCATTCTCCCGCTCCTTCCCCGACAACCTCCCCGGTGCTTTTATCCACCTGGAACAGCGGCCCCGTCTCCCGCTCTGGCACGCTTTCCGGCTTCGGAATGAGCGCCTTTTTCCGCATGGCGTCGCGGCACTGGCTCGTCAGGCCGTTCAGTGCCTCCATAAAGTCCTTGTCCGGCAAATCCATAGGCATAATGACCGCCTGGAGAATCATTCCGATTTTCGCCACGATATACAGCCCGCCCGACGTGCTTTGCCGTTCGTAAAGCCGCATATATTCCAGCCCGTCCAGCGGCAAAAGATATTTCTCCTGAATGAACGTGACGCCCGCCGTCGTTTCCAGCGGCAGAAGGTCCCTTCCGTCATAGCGCACGCACAGCTCCGGGTCGTCAAGCTGGCGCTCCAGCGGCACCGTGTCCTCCCAGTTCATCGAATCCGGCACGTCGGCCCGGCGCATCACCAGCTTGTCGCGTTTTTTCTCGGTTATGTCGAACATAGCGCAGATGTTTTCCAGGTCCATGACCGGCAGGCCCACAAGAGGATAGGCAGATTTCCCGTCACCCAGCCATTGGCCCACGACTTCCCCGGCGGCGTCCCGCTCGTCCATCAGGTAGTAGCACCCGCCCGCATTGCAGATAGCGCCGACCTTCTTTATCCTCATGCCTTACCCCTCCTTTTCCGCCGCGCCCGCTTCTCCTTGACCTGCCTCCAGCGCGGCAGCGTGGCGGGCATCCGGTCCGGCTCCTTGACCTCCTGCACGACCTCCAGTTCTTCCACGTCCTCCGCCGGAAACTCAAAAGCCATTCTGGCGTTGTACCGCCCGGAAAGCCAGTCCGCAAGGAACTTTTCACGCTCGCCCTTGTACGCGGGCTTCGGGTGGGTCTGCTCTGCCTCATACACGCCATCCATGATTTTCCCGTTGGCCTTGGGCCAGGAAGCGACATAGTAGGTGATAGGCGCGCTGCCGTCCTCCTTCCGGTACAGGTCGATTTCCTGCCCGTCGAACAGGTCAAAGGCCCGCTGCAAGCTCTCGAAATTCCGGTAGGTGAGGCCCTGCCCGGTGTAGCGCTCCCGAATCTGCTCCACGGTTTTCCCGCCCGTATGCAGGCGGGCTTTTACCTCCGTCAGTTTATACATTGCCTTGGACCTCCTGTTCCTGCTCCGGCTCTCCGTCCAGCGCACACGTCACAGCAATAAAGGCGTTGTGGGCATCGTCCGCCGAGGCGTTTTCAACGTCCAGCTTCCACCGCTGGCCGACGCGATAGCCAGAGATTTTCCGGTTGCGTTTGCAGGCTTTCACCAGCGCCACCAGCACGCCGCCGACCGCACCGACCAGGATAATGAACCCCAGCCACACCCAAAAGCTTGAAAAGATAAACCGCAGAAACTCCATTTTTATCCCCCTTCCTTTTCGTCTACTTCGTCTCCCCAGGCATCCCAGCCGTCTGCTTTTTCCCTTGCGAACAGCTCTATCCTTGGCAGGTCCCCCACAAGCGCAACGATTTTATCTCGTATTTCATCCGGCTTCTGGCTATGCGCTCTCACCCTCGCATCGCATACCTGATGCACGGATTTGGATATCCGCTTTGGGTGGCCTTTTGTCGCCAACAAACAAACTTCACTGTTGGAGCGGGTCCAAAACCCCAGTCCCCAAAACCACCCGTCAGATTTTCGATTGCGCTTGACCCAGTTAAAAGCGCAGGTTTTATACTGGAACCCCCACTTGTCGATAAGTTCCAGTCCCTCTTGAATACAGGGCCATGTGACCCACAAGAACAGGATACAATCGTCCGCAGCGATACCGCTCACTGGAAGCTCCTGTATATCCGCCTTGGACATACAGCGGTAATGCCGCTCCGCCCCCTTCTCCTGCCCCTTCGCGCTGTATGTTTTGAACGTCCACGGCGGGTCTGCGTAGATAATGGAATACTTTTTTTGCGGGAAGTCCACCGTTATACCTCCTGAATGTCGATATTGAAGCGCTCCTTCATCAGCTTGCGCTTCATAACGTACTCCTTCGTGCGGGTGGCGCGGCTCTTCACGTCCTCCACCACCAGATACCAGTGCAGTTTCTCTTCATAGAAACCGTCCTCGTCCGCGAATGATTTTTCTAAGTATGTAAAATCCGCCTTGTATCGGATAGCCCGCACCCGCCGTCCCTCGGTGTCCGTGTAGGCTTCCTGTAAGGTGAAGTCTACCTGTAATCGCAGGTCCCGAATTTGCCCGGCCCGCTCCAGCGCGGACAGTTCGTCATACCGCCGCGCCTCTTTCTGGCTGTCGAACCGCAGGACGGCCCCGCTGTCCGTCACCCGCTCGGTGGGCTTGTTGTGATACTTCCGCCCTCCGCCGGTTGGCGAATCGGCAGGAGAGGGGAGAGGCGCGCGCTGCTTCCGCCGCTCCCGCTCCATGAGCTTCCGCAAAGCCTGTGCTTGATAGGCGGGCGGCAGGTCCTTCACGTCAATAGCCATCAGCCCTTTTTCCGCCCTTTCCGCCGCTTCTCCGCGCAGTAGTCCCGGATGATTTCGGTCCGCTCCCGCTCGGTGGTGTTGGCTACCAGATGTCCGTAGCTGATACCCCGCCGCTTGGCCTCCGCCGCCAGAGCCGTCAACGCCTCGCTCTCCGTTGCGTACCCGCCGCCCGGCAATTCTACCATGTTCATTCTGTTTTCCTCCCTTCCCGTTTCTTCTGCTTCGGTTTTTGTTTCGGGCTGATAAACTTTCCATCCTCCCGGTAGAACCGGGCCACCAGGTAGCACCCGCCGTTCACGTCGTTGTGAAAAGCCTCCGCCGCCGACATGACGTATCCCGGATAGAGCTTTTCAAGCCGCGTGTTGTCCTGGATTTTCTCGGCCAGTTCCCGCGCTTTCCTCCCGGATATGCGCCCATCCCTTGTCACCGGCTCCGGGTCCACCAGGTTTTTAGAGGCCGTCCACGCTTTTTTCCCCACAGGAGACTTCACGATGTAATTCCCCAGTCCGGCAAGCCCATCCTCGGTGAATTGCAGGCGGCGGGAATTGGCGTAGCCGTATTCCCACATACTTTCCAGGGTGTCCCGGTCAATCCCGCCGTTGACGGTGATGTGGTGGTGATACCGCCCGCCCCGCTTGCCCCGCTCGGTGACGGCTATGTATTTCAGGGGCGGCAGGCCCAGCTTCTTCCGTAAGCGCTGTATCCGCCGGATGTAGTTGCGCAGGTTGCGGGCCGCTTCCTCGTCGCTCCCCGGCTGCTCTCCCCGGTAGGTCAGGTGGATTTCCAGGTCCTCCGGCGTGAAGTTGGCGTGAAGGAGACGGACCAGCTTCTCTTCCCGGTGCCTCTGGTTGAGCTTCTTTTGGGCTTCCGTGGACGGCTTTCTTTTCGCCCGCTTCCCGCCCCTGTGCTTCCCTGTCTCAAAGACGGGGTAGATGAACACGTCCAGGTATTCCCCGCAGGTATACTTCTTTTCCCGGTACACTGTCCGCATACCGGCAGCACCTCCCCCGTGGTCGTTAAGTTACTATCCCATACAAGCCCGAAATGCGCCCGCGCGCATGGTTTCCCTCTTGTATGTGTCCCCGGAGTGTGGTACAATATGTAGTGTACTTGGTTGTCGCCCTCCGGGGCGTCCGCCCTGCGCAAGCTGTAGGAGGCTTACGCAGGGCGTTTTCTTTACTTTCCGATTCCGCCAAACGGACCGAACAGGCCAGTACTCATAATGTCCCGCTCCTTCGGGCCGCGCATCCGCGCGTCAAGCGTTCCAAACGGCGGCGGCGCAAACTGTCCGCCCATCATCAACAGTCCGGTCAGCCCTCCCATCGACGGCACCGGCCCCAGCACCATTTTCAGCGTCATGCAGGCAACGGCATAGCTGGCGGGCGGAAGCTCCTTCAAAATGTCCAGGATTTTGTGTACGGCTTCCTTCGTCATTTCCGTCTGCTCTTCCAAGGACGGCTCCTTCTTCTCGCTGTCCGCATTCCTGGCGGCGTCCTCGCCGCCCTCCGGCGCGTCCTTGATGGAATCGACCGCCCGCTGCGCGGCACCCTCGCCGCAATCCCGGTCGTACAGGCGCTCGTCGAACTCGTCCCCGGACAGCTCCACTTTCAGCACCCGCCCGCCCAGGTAGTCAAAATAGGTCCCCTGCTCCAGCAGTCCAGAGAAATATTCCAACGTGGGAACCCCCTCGTGCATGGCCTGAAAGACCCCCATTCCCTGAACGTGGCTGTGCTCATAGAGCGCTTTCAGTACCCGCGCCTTGTCTAACCCCTTGATGTCTACCATTTTCTTTGCCTCACTTTTCATTTAGTTGGACCCGTTTCCGGGCGTCCATCGTTCTTTTCCGGCTGGTCTATCTCCAGCCAATTCAAATGCTTACACCGCCGCATCACGCATCCCCGCCGCCGTATGTAAATATCATTCATCATCCGCTTATGTAGGGCACACCAGGCCGTGGCATTGGCGGGCGGTTTCCTCGCTGGCCGCTTCTTCCTGCGGTTCATTTTCCCTGGTCCTTCGCATTCCGCAGGATGTCCCGGATGGTCGCCGCCGCGCAGTAGTAGAACACGGGCAGAAGCAAGGCCAGCGCCTCGCCGCCAACGGCGTAATACCCCCGCTCCCGCAGGGCATAGGCCGCACCCAGCTTATACAGCAGGACCCCGGCCACCGTTAGGAGCGCATACCACGCCACAGTCCAGCCGTTCAGCCGCGCCAGCCATTTACGCAGGCTCACCCGCCGCTTCGGGGCTTGTCCGGCTCGGACTTTTATGTACTTCACTTTTTCCACGATTTCACCGTCCTTTCCGCCGCGCCCGGCAGGTCCGCCAGTGCGGAACATACCCCAGCGGCGCATTGATTTTCTGCTCCTTGGTCTGCACTTCCTCCGGCCTCGCCAGCCGTCCGGTAAGCACGCCCTCTTCCTCGGTGTAGAAATGCTCGTCCCCGTCGCTCTCAATGACAAATTCCGGCTCCGGGTCCACAGGGATATACCGCCCTTCTTCCGTCTGCATCCAGTCGATTTCCCGGCCACAGTCTTTGCACGCACTCACGCTTAAAATCTCCCATCTCTTTTTGCCTTTATGGCCTCACGCAAAAACGATTTCAGGTGTTCCCCGTGCAGCGCCGTGTCGCTGCTGAACTCT
>JAAWAX010000022.1 GCA_022792395.1 Clostridia bacterium | reverse complement strand
CCTCCTCTGTTACCACCGCAACAACAACAGATTAATAATATTAGGATTATAATCCAGCAACAATCATCACCAAATCCGAATCCACCGCATCCTCTATTTTCTGGCATAGTCTAGACCCCCTTCCATAAAGAAATATGTTTTTTTATTTTTTTCTTTTGTTGTTTTCCTTTGTATGATATATAATATGTGGTAGAGAAAAATGTGTTACAATTTTAGAAAATTAATTTGTTCGCTTTTATCCTTGAAGCAAATATGATAGAATAATTTACCTAGAAAGGAATGAGAAAAAGGATGTCAGAAAAAGCCAAAAAAGTAGGAGAAATATTTAGTGATTACAAAACAAATAGCAATATCAAATATGCAGAAATAAGAAGCCTAAATGTCATAAAAAAAACCAATACACTACAAGTTGTTCTGTATTTAGATGAATACATAGAAATCAAAGAAATATGGTATTTTGAGAACTTTTTAAAAGATCGATTTAAATTTCAGCACATAGACATAGAAATACAATACCATGAAAAAGTAGAAAAAAAAGCAATTGCAAATGAATGGAAAAATATCATAGCCTATATGTCACATAAATATCCATTAGCTAAACCAATGCTATTATTAAAAAGTGATGTAGAAGTAAAAGAAAACACAATTTATATCCAAATGCACATTAAAGGAGCAGACTTTTTAAAGGCAAAGAAAACGGATAAAGAACTGCAAAAAACGATTAAAAATCTATTTGGAAAAGAATATAAAATTGATATTACAGAAAAATTATCAGTAAGTGATATGAATGAAATACGTGAAACAATAAAAAAACAAGAAGAACAAATGATAGCCCACATAGAAGAAAATAGACAACAAACAGAAAAAAAGGAAATGTTAGATGCACCACCACAATATGAAGACCCAGATTATGTACCACCAACAGATTTAGAGGGCTATATTCCATCCGAAGAGATGGAAATGCCAGAAATAGAAGAACAAGAATACATTATGGGAAAACCATCAAGAGCCAAAGAAAAGTACATTAAGATTAAAGATATCACAGCCAATGATGGAAGAGTAACGTTAGAAGGAAGACTAGTAACCATTAATGTACGAGAAACCAAATCGGGAAAAGGCATGATTATATTTGATTTATACGATGGAACGGGAACTATTACTTGTAAATCATTTGGAAAAGATTATAATGAAGGAAAACAAATCGAAGAAAAAATAAGTCATGCAAAAGCCATCAAAGCTACTGGAAAAGCTGGGGTAGATAATTATGTAGGAGATGTATCGGTAATGGTAAATACCATTGTAGAAACCAATCGTGATTTACCAGAATTACCAACCGAAGAAGAAATAGAAGAGACACCATTAATATTAGGAACGACTCCAAACATCACAGACCCATTGGTAAAAGTAGAAGATTTAGGGGTAGATGATGGAAAAATAGCTTTACAAGGTGAAGTGATTTTTACTGAAGATAGAACCTTAAAATCAGGAAAAACACTGTTTAGCTTTGATTTATACGATGGAACCAGTACCATTACCTGTAAAGCCTTTTTAGATAAAGAAAAAGCAAAAAGAATTATGAAGCGAATTCAAAATGCCAAAGGATTAATGGTAGCAGGAAATGTGCAAATGGATACTTTTTCGAATGAGTTAACCGTTATGGCAAATACCATTGTAGAAACAGAAAGTGGCTTAAAAAAAGAAACGAGACAAGACAATAGCGAAGTAAAAAGAGTGGAACTACACATGCACACCCAAATGAGCCAAATGGATGCTATGACATCAGCCAAAGACTTAATCAAAAGAGCCATGAAATGGGGAATGAAATCCATTGCTATTACTGACCATGGAGTTGTACAAGCATTTCCAGAAGCCCATAAAATGTTAGGCTATGATAATCCAGATATGAAAATTTTATATGGAGTAGAAGCCTATTTAGCACCAGATAAAAATGCCATTGTAAGCAACAGCAAAGGACAAGACATTGACACAACCTACTGTGTGCTTGATTTAGAAACAACAGGATTTTCAGCAACAACAGAGAAAATCACAGAAGTTCGGAATTATGAAAATAAAAAACGGAGAAGTAATTAGCCAATTTAGTTGTTTTGTAAATCCTGAAAAGCATATACCACAAAGAGTAACGGAGGTTACCAATATAACCGATGATATGGTAAAAGATGCAGAAACGATAGAGCAAGTATTTCCAAAAATATTAGAATTCATCGAAGGTTCTGTTTTGGTAGCTCACAATGCACCATTTGATATGGGATTTTTAAAGCAAAATGCTAAAACGTTAGGATACGAATTTGATTATACCTATTTAGATACTTTAAGTTTAGCTAAAGATTTATTTCCAGATTATAAAAAATACAAACTAGGAAAAATTGCTGAAAATTTAGGGATTAAAGTAGAAGTAGCCCATCGAGCATTAGATGATGTAGATACAACTGTCAAAGTATTTCATGTTATGATAGAAATGCTTAAAAAACGTGGAGCAAAAACAGTAGATGACATTGATGAAGTAAGTAGTACAGAAGAAACCAAAAAGGAAGAATATAAAAAATTAAAAACATACCATGCTATTATTTTAGCCAAAAACTATATCGGATTACGCAATTTATACAAATTGGTATCACTTTCTCATTTAGATTATTTTTATAGAAAACCTAGAATTTTAAAAAGTTTATACCAAAAGTATTCAGAAGGATTAATTCTTCGGAAGTGCTTGTGAAGCAGGAGAATTATATCAAGCGATTGAACTTCGGAAAAACGGATGAAGAAATCGAAGCAATAGCGAATGACTATGACTATTTAGAAATTCAACCAGTAGGTAATAACCAATTTTTAGTGAGAAAAGAAATTGTAAAAGATGAAGAAGTTTTACGAGACATCAATCGAAAGATTGTAGAATTAGGAGAAAAACTAAATAAGCCAGTAGTAGCAACTGGGGATGTCCATTTTATGGATCCACAAGATGAAATTTATAGGCGTATATTAGAAGCGGGACAAGGTTATGAGGATGCTGACAATCAGGCACCATTGTATTTAAGAACAACAGAAGAAATGCTAGAAGAATTTAGTTATTTAGGAAAAGAAAAAGCATATGAAGTAGTCGTAACCAATACGAATTTAATAGCCGATATGTGTGATAGAATTAGTCCAATTTCACCTGAAAAATGTCCGCCACACATACCAGGTTGTGAGCAAACGATAAAAGATATTGCTTACGAAAAAGCACATCAATTATATGGAGATCCCTTACCAGAAATTGTACAGGAAAGACTAGACAAAGAATTGGATTCTATCATTAGAAATGGATTTTCGGTGATGTATATCATAGCACAAAAATTAGTGTGGAAATCGAATGAAGATGGCTATATTGTTGGTTCGAGAGGGTCAGTAGGTTCTTCTTTTGCCGCTAACATGACAGGAATTACAGAAGTAAATTCTTTGCCAGCCCATTATCGCTGTCCTAACTGTAAATATTCAGACTTTACCGACTATGGCTACAAAAATGGATTTGACTTGCCAGATAAAGAATGTCCAAAGTGTGGGCATAAATTAGATAAAGATGGAATGGACATTCCATTTGAAACCTTTTTAGGATTTAACGGAGACAAGGAACCAGATATTGACTTAAACTTCTCGGGAGAATACCAAGCAAAAGCCCATAGATATACAGAAGTTATTTTTGGAAAAGGAACCACATTTAAGGCGGGAACCATAGGAACCATAGCAGATAAAACAGCTTTTGGTTATGTAAAAAAATACTTTGAAGAAAGAAATATTCCTATCAATCGAGCGGAAACACAAAGACTAGCAACTGGCTGTACAGGAATAAAAAGAACAACAGGGCAACATCCAGGAGGAATTATTGTTGTACCAAAAGGAAGAGAAATTTATGAATTTTGTCCTGTACAACATCCAGCTGATGATCCAAATTCAGATATTGTAACCACACACTTTGACTATCACTCTATTGACCAAAACTTGTTAAAATTAGATATACTGGGACATGATGATCCAACTATGATAAGAATGTTGCAAGACATCACAGGAATTGACCCAACCAAAGTACCATTAGATGATAAAGAAACCATGTCAATTTTTAGTTCAACTAAAGCACTTGGTGTAACACCAGAACAAATCCATTCAGAAGTAGGAAGTTTTGGTGTACCAGAATTTGGAACGAAATTTGTAAGAGGAATGTTAGTAGACACAAGACCTACCACATTTGATGAACTAATTAGAATATCAGGACTATCTCATGGGACTGATGTGTGGCTAGGAAATGCCCAAAGTCTAATCGAAGCAGGAACCGTAACTTTACAAGATGCTATTTGTTGTCGTGATGACATTATGATATACCTAATTAAACAAGGATTACCGCCAAATCCAGCTTTTAAAATCATGGAAACAGTACGTAAAGGAAAAGCTTTAAAAGATCCAGAAAAATGGGCAGAATATGTGGCTTTAATGAAAGAACATGATGTGCCAGATTGGTACATTAAATCTTGTGAAAAAATAAAATACATGTTTCCAAAAGCCCATGCAGCAGCCTATGTAACCAATGCTTTTCGAATTGCATGGTTTAAAGTACATCAAGCTTTAGCATACTATGCATCTTACTTTTCGATTAGAGCCGATGAATTTGACAGCGAATGTATGATATTTGGAAAAGAAAAAGTAAAAAATAAAATGAAAGAAATTGATTTAGCAGGAAATGCAGCAACCGTTAAGGAAAAAAATATGTATGCTATTTTGGAACTGGTATTGGAAATGTATGAAAGAGGCTATCACTTCTTGCCAATTGATTTATATCAATCAGATAGCACAAAGTTCTTGGTAGAAGAAAATGGAATTCGCCCACCACTAAACAGTATTCCAGGATTAGGAACGGTAGCGGCACAAGGAATAGCAAAGGCTAGAGAGGATGGAAAGTTCATGTCAATTGATGATTTGAAAATACGTTCTAAAGTTGGAAATTCTGTAACAGATTTATTAAAAAGTTTTGGATGTTTAGAAGGAATGAGCCAAAGCAACCAAATGAGTTTATTTGGATAATAAATTAAAAATACTATAATTGATATATAGATGTTTCTTTTTAAATATTTATATATCAATTTTTTTATAGGAGAACAAAAACAAGGCATATTTTTAGCATCTTTGTTTTGGATTTATTAACTAGCAAAAAAGCAACTGAAAATAGAGTAGTATTAACGTGTTTGAACAATTTGTCGGCTCCGACAAATTGGTACAAATAGGTTCTGGTTCAAAAAAGAATGTATTAAAAATAGATTTAAAAAATGAAATAAAAATTGACAAAGCAATAAACGTAATATAAAATAAAATAGACAAAAATATAGATAGGAGAAGAATAAAATGTTTCCACAACAAACCACTATTCATATCGAAGAAATATTTTCTACAAAAAATATACTACTTTATTTATTGGCCATTAATCTTTTTGGTTTTTTTATCATGTGGTTAGACAAAAGAAAAGCTAAAAAAGGTTCTTGGAGAATTCCAGAAAAAACATTATTTATTGTAACAGCATTAGGAGGAGGAATTGGAACAATAGCTGGTATGTATACTTTTAGACATAAAACACAAAAACTAAACTTTGTAATTGGTTTTCCATTTATTACAATACTAGAGATAATAGGAGTTATATGGTACTTTGTAGCAAAATAAAAAACGATTATGTAATTTGTAGAAGAAAAGCAAATATGGTAAATGCTTATAAATAAAGCATTTTTGATATTTGCTTTTTTGATAAATAAAATCAAAAAAGGTACACATAAAGAGTAAGATAAATAAAAGAAAAGTGAAGATATTATAGCAACCAGATAAAAATGTGAACAACTTATGAACGAAACTTTAGTAAATTAAGTTATTCACAAAGTTATCCACAGTTTCCACAAAAAATAATAAAAAGTAAAAAAGAAGAGAAAAGAAAAAAATGGGATACATAAAACGACAAAGAATACATAATTGTAATAAAACTGAAATATTATTGTAACAAAATCTGCAAAAAGATGGAAAAACCGCTAGAAAAAGGATTGCTTAAGTAATAAAATCTAAAGAACAAAAAGAAAAAATGAAACAAAGCTGTAATCATTTTGTAAAAAAGACAAACAAAAATAGACAAAAGCAAAATGATTTAAATTGTGGATAACTTAAAAAACAAAGTGGAAAAATAACGAAAAATGAAAAAAACGCATATAATAAATAGAATAAATTGTAGAATAAGAGGAGAAAAATATGTTACGCAAATTAAAATGTGCATTAAATAGAAGTTATAATTCGGCAGAAATTGATAAACAGCAACTAGAGAAAATGGTAGAACAAGGGGCTAAATTAATAGATGTTAGAAGTCCTCAAGAGTTTCAAGAAGGACATCTAGAAACAGCGATTTTATTACCAGAATATGAAATAAGAGAAACGGTTAATCAAATTTTGCCAGATAAATTGCAAACTATTATTGTATATTGTAGTACAGGTCATAGAGGATTAAAAGCACAAAGAATACTACAAAGACTAGGATATCAAAAAGTATATAATTTATACAATGGGTTAGAAAACTATGATTAGTTTAAGTTTTATTTTTGCAAGGTTAGTGTTACTATCCTTGCAAAAAACAAAACTTAAATAAGTAAGCTATTGTGGTTTTGCTATTTGTGTGTTAGAATAACGATGAGTTTAAAAAGTAATTACATAATAAGATAAGGAGATAAGAATGAAAAATAGACAAGAATACATTAGAAATTTTAGTATTATTGCTCATATAGACCATGGAAAATCCACTTTAGCAGATAGACTAATTGAGATGACAGGCGTATTATCAAAAAGAGAAATGGAAAGCCAAGTTTTAGACAACATGGAAATTGAAAAAGAAAGAGGCATCACCATAAAGTCACAAGCTGTTAGAATGATATATAAAGCTAAAGATGGACAAGAATATACTTTAAATTTAATTGATACACCAGGACATGTGGATTTTAATTATGAAGTTTCTAGAAGTTTAGCAGCATGTGATGGAGCTATTTTAGTAGTAGATGCTAGCCAAGGAGTAGAAGCGCAAACATTGGCTAATGTATATTTAGCGATAGATAATAATTTAGAGATATTACCCGTATTAAACAAAATAGATTTACCAAATGCAAGAGTCGAAGAAGTAAAACAAGAAATAGAAGACATTATAGGAATACCAGCCGAAGAAGCACCATGTATTTCAGCAAAGTCAGGTTTAAATGTGGAAGAGGTATTAGAAAGAATTGTAACAGACTTACCCGAACCCAAAGGAGATGAAAATGAAAAAGTAAAATGTCTCATATTTGATTCTTACTATGATAATTATAAAGGAGCAGTAGCATATGTAAGAGTAGTAGATGGAACGGTAAAAGTAGGCGATGAAATTAAATTAATGGCAACTAACAAAGCTTTTACAGTAGCTGAAGTTGGTTATTTTGTACCAGGTTCTTACATGTCGACCAATGAAATCAAAGCAGGAGAGGTTGGTTATATAGCAGCAAGTATCAAAAATTTGTCAGATATTCATGTAGGAGATACCATTACATTAAAAGAGAATCCAGCAGAGGAACCATTAAAAGGTTACAAAAAAGTAACACCAATGGTATATTGTGGATTATATCCAATTGATGGTAGTCAATATGAAGCATTAAAAGAAGCATTAGAAAAACTGAAATTAAATGATGCTGCTCTAGAATACGAAGCAGAGACATCAGCAGCATTAGGATTTGGATTTCGATGTGGATTTTTAGGATTACTCCATTTAGAAATTATAGAAGAAAGGCTAGATAGAGAATTTGATTTAGGGTTAATTACAACCGCACCATCTGTTATTTATAAAGTATATAAAACCGATGGTGAAGTAATAGAATTATACAATCCAGAAGATTTACCAAAGCCACAAGAAATTTCTTATATAGAAGAACCTTTTGTAACAGCCAATATTTTAACGCCAAAAGACTATGTTGGAAACATTATGGAACTATGTCAAAGAAGGCGTGGCGTTTATATTGATATGAAGTATTTAGATGAAAATAGAGTAACGCTAGTCTATGAGATGCCATTAAACGAGATTATTTATGACTTTTTTGATAACTTAAAATCCAAAACCAAAGGATATGCATCTTTAGATTATGAATTCAAAGAATATAGAAAATCAAATTTAGTAAAATTAGACATTCATATCAATGGAGAACCAGTAGATGCCTTAAGTTTTATTGTACATAAAGATAGCGCTTATGATAGAGGCAAGAAAATGGTAGAGAAATTAAAAACTGTCATTCCAAGAAAACTATTTAAAATTCCAATACAAGCAGCAATCGGTGGACAAATTATTGCGAGAGAAACCATATCCGCTATGAGAAAAGATGTATTGGCTAAATGTTATGGTGGGGATATTACGAGAAAGAAGAAATTATTAGAAAAGCAAAAAAGAGGAAAGAAAAAAATGCGTGAGATTGGAAATGTTGAAATACCACAAGAAGCATTTTTAAGTGTATTAAAACTAGATGATGAATGATGAGAGAAAAATTTTCTATGGAGGAAAAAATAGATGAGAGAAAAAGAAATATATAATGACCAAGTAGAAGGAAGAAATGCAGTCATCGAATTATTAGAAAGTGGAAAAGACATCAACAAAATATTCATTACAAGAGGAGAGCGACATGGTTCTATCCATAAAATTATTAGCATGGCAAAAGAAAACAAAGTAATTATAGTAGAAAAAGAAAAAAAGCAAATGGAAGAAATGGCACAAACAGAAAATTATCAAGGCGTTATTGCAATCGTGCCACCTTATGAATATGTAGAAGTAGAAGATATTTTGCAAGAAGCCAAAACAAGAGGAGAAGACCCACTTGTGTTAATTTTGGATGGCATTGAAGATCCACACAATTTAGGTTCCATCATCAGAACTGCCGAAACAGCAGGAGTACATGGTGTTATCATTCCTAAAAGAAGAGCTGCTATGGTAAATAGTACCGTTAATAAAGTATCAGCAGGAGCCGTACAACATATGAAAATAGCAAGAGTAACCAATTTGTCAGATACCATAGAAATGCTAAAAAAGGAAGGACTTTGGATTTGTGGGACAGATATTGATACATCTACTTACTATTATAATCAAGACTTAACAGGGTCGATTGGAATTGTAATAGGAAATGAAGGAAATGGAATGAGCCCAAAGGTAAGAAAAAATTGCGATTTTCTAGTCAAAATTCCTATGAAAGGAAAAGTAACATCATTAAATGCATCTGTTTCTACTGGAATTGTTATCTACGAAGCAGTAAAGCAAAGAGAAAAATAAAATGTTGATTTTCAAAAAACAAAACGATATAATAAGAAAAAGTGAAAAGGGAGGAAAAACAAATGATGATGCCAAAAAAGAAAAAAATAACAATCTTAATTGTATCTATCATAGCAATTTTATTAGCAATTGCCATTACATTTATAATATTATATATCCAAACAGATATGTTTAAATCAGATGCAACATTATTTGCGAAATATATGGGGCAAACGGTGGAAAATATAGATGCTATTTATCAAGAGATAGAAACAACAAATGAATATGAGGAACGATTAAAACAAAATAAATATACAATGGAAACAGAAATAAAAGTAAATGATACAGAAGAAATGGGAACAACTTCAGAAAATACGCAAAACCAAATCAATCAATTAAGTATAAAAGTAAATGGACAAGTAGATAACAATAACCAATATAATTATCAAGATATTAGTTTATGGAATCTTGACAAAAAAGTAACAGAATTGGAATATGTACAAAAAGAAGATATTTATGGAATTCGATTTTCTGATTTATATAAACAATATATAGGAGTAAACGAAGAAGATTTAAAAGATTTATTGGAAACAGCCAGTGTTACAAAAGAATCAGAAATTTCAGAAGATATATTAGAATTAAAGAGTATTTTTCAACTTTCAAAAGAAGAAAAACAACTGATTGAAACAAAATATATTAATATCATAAATAGTAATGTATCAAAAGATAA
Organism: Clostridia bacterium; assembly: GCA_022792395.1. Taxonomy (GTDB): domain Bacteria; phylum Bacillota; class Clostridia; order TANB77; family CAG-508; genus CAG-269. The sequence goes on along the minus strand of JAAWAX010000022.1, from coordinate 2,016 downwards.
TTTCACAAGACAAAAAAATCAGACCATCCAAATTGATGGAAAAAATGTAAATGCAAATGCCTATATATTAACCTTAACCAAAGAGAAAATGAACAATATATTTATTGAAATATTAGAACAATTAAAGCAAGATGAAATGATTTTAACTAGAATTGATAAATTGCAAACACTATTAGAAAATTATCAATTAAAGCAAGAAAATAATTTAAGAGAGGTATTTGCAAAAGAAATAGAAGAACAAATTACAGAAATAACAAGAAATAATATAGGACAAGAAGAAGTAAAAATAATTGTTTATGAAAATTATCATAATACTGTAAGGGTAATGGTACAAAATCCAGAATATGAAATTACCATAGATTTGTTATCTATGACATCAGAAAATTATATACAAATATCAAATCAAGATAAAACAACAGAAAAAGAGCAAAAACAAGTTATCAGTTATAAAAAGACAGAAGAAGGAAAAAGCATTATCTTTGAAAATACAAAAAATGGAAAAACTACAGAATATAGTTTGTCCATAGGAGAAAAAATAAATGGAGATAATTGTGCCAAAACAATAATAGCTAAATATGAAGATGATTCTAGTAAAGTAGAAGCAACCATCCAACAAGAAATCAACATAGTAACTAACCTTGAAAAAGAAGTATCTTTTAATAATGAAAATCTAATAAATTTAAGTGAATTAGAGGAACAACAAACACAATCGCTATTAGAACAAGTAAGTAGGCAAGTAACTGAAAAAGTAACAGAAATAACAACAAATGATATAAAGATACAAGACTTGTGGGAAGTATTAAAAGTGATAGGATTAATAAAAGAAGGTCAGACTTTTGAAGTGGTTGGAGTGACAGAAGTAGAAAAAAATAGATTTAATTCAAAGTTTGAAATCTTGCAAGGAGAAAATTTAGGAAGTGAAGAGGTATTAAATTTAATAAATGCTATTAAAGATAATCTGATAGATATGGAAGTGATGTCTAATACAGAATTGAAATTAAAGTTGGATCAATTTAATAAAAATGATGAGATAGTATCAACACTAACAACTTTTATAGAGGGAGATAAAAACAGAAAGTATAATGCTAAAATAGAATATGATGAAGAAACTGGTTTAGTAAGTGATATTATTTTGAGTATAGTAGAAAAACAATAATAAGATTTCTATCAATTCATAAAGTGAACCCTCCTTATTAGACAAAAAGTTTAATAAGGAGGGTTTGTTTTTTTATAAGAAAAAGTAAATATTCAAATAAATTTAGAAATAGTTAATTATTTAGGAGAAAAGAGAAAAAAGATAATAGAAAAATAATTCAAATAAAATATTTTGAAAAGAAGTAGAAAATTACCTTTCATAAAATTCAATAAAATTTTAAAGTGGAATTTAGTGCGTAAAATAGCTTGATGTAGAAAGGGAAAAGAGATGGCGATTAAGAAAAAGAAAAAAATTTAAAAAAAGTGTTGACAAACAAAAAAAACTAGCGTATAATAAGAATCGTTCCACAAAAAAGGAACAAAAAAAGTACATTGAAAAGTAAACAATAAAATCCTTTAGAGAATAAACCGAAGCGGTACAAAAGGAAGACAAAATTCATTAGAATTTTGCACTAGTTATCTCTAAAAAAATTTTTAACAAAATTTTAAGAGTTAACGTCGTACCGAACAAGTAAATTTTTAATAAAATGAATACAAAAGCCTAACGGCTTTTGCATAAGTCATTTGTAACAAGCTAAAGCTTGAACAACTGACTTAAAAAGAGCTTGAAAAAACTTTTTGAGATATAAGTTCTAAATAAGAAATAAGGAAAGTAAAATTCCTACGGAATTTTGCATAAATTATTTCTAAAAATTTCTAACGAAATTTAAGAACTAATTTAAAACAAGAGAGTTTGATCCTGGCTCAGGATAAACGCTGGCGGCGCACATAAGACATGCAAGTCGAACGGACTTAACCATTAGTTTACTATTGGAGCGGTTAGTGGCGGACTGGTGAGTAACACGTAAGCAACCTGCCTAT
>JAAWAX010000021.1 GCA_022792395.1 Clostridia bacterium | reverse complement strand
TCTACATTTTCTACTTTGGTAATGATTTTGATATCTTTTCCACCATTTTCATCTAATCCTTTTCTTACTTGGTCAATGTCATCTTTGTTTCTAGCAAATGACATAGCAACATAGTCATAATCATGTTCACAAGCTGTTTTTAAGTCATTGATATCTTTTTCTTTTAAAGCTGGTAAACGTACTGCTGTTCCTGGTAAGTTGATTGTTTTTCTACTTCCTAATCCATTACCATGTACAACGGTACAAACAATATCTTTATCAACGATTTCATCAATTACTAATTCAATTGCTCCATCATCAATTAATACTTTGCTTCCTGGTTTTACATCTTTATATAATTCTTTGTAAGATACAGATACTCTATCTTTGTCCCCTACAATATCTTCATTTACTAATGTGAATTTTTGTCCATCTTCTAATTTGATTTTTTCATTTTTTCCTGTTACTAACATTCCTGTTCTAATTTCTGGTCCTTGCATATCTAATAATAAAGAAATTGGAATATCTAATTCTTTTCTTAATCTAATAACTTCTTCTGTCTTTTCTGATTGTTCTTCCCAACTACCATGTGAATAGTTAATTCTTGTCACATTTAATCCTGCTTCAAATAACTCTTTTAATTTGTGTTCACTAGCTGGTCCTATTGTTCCAACAATCTTTGTTTTCTTTAAATCTTTTTTCATTTTATTTTCATTCCTTTCTTGAGGTTTTTCTTCCTCTTTTAATTAAAACCATTTTGTATTATATCATAGGTAATTTGCAAAATTCAACATTTTTTGCAAATTTTTAGATGTTTTTTTGGGATGGAATCAAAAAACATTTCTAGCTTCCAAATTATTGCAACTCAATTATTGCATGTAATGTTTTTTCATCTTGACTTTTAATTCCTACAATATGTTTGTTATTTTGGTATGCATATTTACACTTTACCTTATCTCCCAGTTTTATTTCTTTTTTGTACATAATCCTTATTTCATTAAAAGGTCTTTGTTCATAAACTTCTTGTGGTAAAGTTTCATATGCAATATCTAAATAATATAGGTTGTGTACATGACCTATTACATCAATATCTTTCCTCTTTACTTGATATATTATACTACTTTTATAATTCTCTGGTTCCTTTATTTTTTCAATTTCCTTTTCTTCAAATACTGACTTGTCTAATTCCGATTCATATTTGTCTGCCATTTCTTGCTCTACTTTTGCTATTTTGGCAGTTTGATTGTTTATTAGTAACCATTTGGAAGAGGCTATCACACATAAATTGTTATTTTCATCATAAATTTCAAAATCACGATAAGCATAACATTTTACAATATATCTTGACCATGTGTGTATCTCTAAAGTTTGCCCATATTCAGGTCTTTTTATTATTTTTACTTTCCAGTCTAATAATAACCAAGTTAAATGAGTAGAATCTGTAGTGTTGATACCATATCCCACACTATCTGAATGATAGGAAGCTATGTCTTCTAAATATTCTAATATTGCTTTATTACTTACTTCTTTTCCTTTCCATACATCTTTTAGTCCAATTTTAAATTTTTCTTTGTATATCATTTTTTGTCCTTCCTTTTTTCAATGTATACCATCTCACTTTGTTCGATTGCATAAGTTATCCGTAACTCAAACTACCGCATAAGACATCTGTAGCTCGCTATGCTTCGCACAGCTGACTTAACTTCGTTCGAACGGCTAACTTAGTATCCTGGTTTTTCTAATAGTTTAAACATATTCTTTTTGTATTCTTCCACTCCTGGTTGGTTAAATGGATTAACACCTAATATCATTCCAGATACAGCACATGCTTTTTCAAAGAAGTAGATTAATTCTCCTAAATTAGCTTCATCTAATTTATCCATGTTTATTTGTATGTTTGGTACATTTCCTGCAACATGTGCTTTTATGGTTCCTTCCATTGCTTTTTTATTAACATAGTCTAATCCTTTTCCTGCTAAATAGTTTAAGCCGTCTAAATTATCGTCATCTGGATGAATGGTGATATCGGAGTTTGGATTTTCTACTGTTATGACTGTCTCAAATAAATTTCTTTCTCCTTCTTGAATGTATTGTCCCATAGAGTGTAAGTCCGTTGTAAAATCAACTCCTGCTGGAAAGATTCCTTTTCCTTCTTTTCCTTCACTTTCTCCAAATAATTGCTTCCACCATTCTGTAAAATAATGCATTTTAGGTTCGTAATTGACTAATATTTCTGTATTTTTATGCTCTTGGTATAAAATGTTTCTAGCCACTGCATATTGATAACATTCATTGTATTTTAAATCGCTATCATTATATCTTTCTTGTCCCACTCTAGCTCCTTCCATTAATTGGTCAATGTCAATTCCAGCAACTGCTATTGGAAGTAATCCTACTGCCGTTAATACTGAATATCGACCTCCTATGTTATCTGGCACAATAAATCTTTCATATCCTTCATTGTCTGCTAAAGTTTTTAAAGCTCCTTTTTCTTTGTCTGTTGTTGCATAAATTCTACTTCTTGCTTCATCAATTCCATATTTATTTTCCAATATTTCTCTAAAAATTCGAAAGGCTACTGCTGGCTCTGTGGTGGTTCCTGATTTTGATATGACATTAATTGAAAAATCTTTGTTTCCAATATATTCAATTAGTTCATTGATATAATTAGGACTTAAATTGTTTCCTACATATAATATTTGAGGATATTTTCTTTGTTCTTCTGAAAGCATATTATAAAATGAACTTGTTAAACTTTCAATTACTGCTCTCGCTCCTAAATAAGATCCTCCAATCCCAATGACAACTAAAATATCAGATTCTTTTTTGATTTTTTTAGCTGCTTTTTTGATTTTCGCAAATTCCATTTTATCATAATTGGTTGGTAAAGTAAGCCACCCTACAAAATCTTTTTCATCATTTGCTCTCTCATGCAAATCTTTATGTATTTTTTCTACTTGCTCTTTGTATTCTAAAATACTTTGCTGTGCAATTTCTGTGTTTTCTAACTTTAATTTTATTTCTGCCATATTTAAAATCTCTCCTTCCTTTTTCTTGCTTCATTATATAGAAATATAAAATAAAATTCAAGCCTTATACTATAAAAAATAGAACTTGAATTATGCACTAACATAAAAGGGACATGTTCCTCAAAAGAACTGTCCCCATCACCTTATTGTACACTATTCTTCAAAAAATTTCTTGAAGTCTTGTTCATTAATTTTTTCTTTTTGTAATAATGTTTCTGCTATTCTATCTAATTTATCTCTATGTTGTTGTAATAACAATTGGGCATCATTATAGGCTGTATCTATTAACATTTTTACTTCTTGTCCTATTTTATCACCTATATCTTCTCCAAACATTTGCATTTCATAAGGCTCTTTTCCTTGGAAATCAATTGGTCCTAAAGTATCACTCATTCCATACTTAGTTACCATATCTCTTGCTATTTTAGTTGCCACTTCAATGTCATTACTTGCTCCTGTTGAAATGTCATCTAAAACTAATTTTTCTGCAGCTCTTCCTCCTAATAATCCAATTAATTTTTCTTGCATTTCTGTTTTAGATATATAATATTTATCTTCATCTGATTTATACATTGTATAACCACCAGCTACTCCTCTTGGGATAATAGATACTTCTTTTACATCCGTTTGTGTTGGTAGGTATCTACTTACTACAGCATGTCCTGCTTCATGGTAAGCTGTTAGTTTTTTATCTTTTTCAGAATAAACTCTTGTACGTTTTTCAATTCCTACTGTCACTTTTTTTACCGCTTCTTCTATATCATCATTTTCGATATCTTCGTGTCCATTTTTAGTCGCTATGATAGCTGCTTCGTTTAAAATATTAGCCAATTCTGCTCCCGTAAATCCTGCGGTATCTTCTGCTATACTTTCTAAATTTACATTTTGTGATACTCTCTTATCTTTTGCATGTATTTTTAGAATTTCTAATCTTCCTTTTAAGTCTGGCGTTGGAATGGTTACTTGTCTATCAAATCTTCCTGGTCTTAATAAGGCTTTATCTAGCATCTCTGGTCGGTTAGTAGCTGCTAATACTATAATGGTTTCTTCTGAACTAAATCCATCCATTTCTACTAATAATTGATTTAATGTTTGGTTATTTTCAGTTTCTGCTCCGCTATTTGAGGTTCTTCTTGCTCCAATGGCATCTATTTCATCAATAAATACAATACATGGGGCTAGTTTTCTTGCTTTTTCAAATAGTTTTCTAACACGTGATGCTCCTAGTCCTGCAAACATTTCAATAAATTCAGATCCACTCATAGAAATAAATGGTACATCTGCTTCTCCTGCAATCGCTTTTGCTATTAATGTTTTACCCGTTCCAGGTTTTCCATATAATAAAACTCCTTTTGGAATTTTAGCTCCCATCTTAGTAAATTTTTCAGGTTTTTTCAAAAACTCTACAATTTCAACTAATTCTTCTTTTTCTTCATCTAATCCTGCTACATCATCAAATTTTATTTTCGTTTTTCTTTCTGTGTCATCATATACTTTTCCTTTTTCGCCTAATCCTTGCATTTTAAATATCATAATGAATAAAGCAAGCATAATCAAAGTTGGTAAAAAGGATATAATAAAGGATGGAATTTGTGCTAGCACACTTCTTGGTTTTTGTACTAATTCAATTTCATTTCCTTCTGTTACTTTTTCTTGTACTAATCCAATAAAACTCTCTGTATTTGGAACAATTGCATTCTTCTCTTCTTCTACGTTTTTTTGCTTTACTTTTACCGTTGTACTTCCTACTGTCATTTCCACTTTTTCTATATTGCCATAAGATAATTCTTTAATTAAATCTGTATAAGCAAGTGTTTTTTCCTCTTCTTTGTTTTTGTCCTTTATATAAAATACAGTTAACCCTACTAGTAAGATAAGTAATATTAGTACACTTATTAAAGATAGCCATAACTTTTTCTCTTTTTTCTTGTCATTTTTCTTTTTACTCAAATTTTCCACTCTTCCTTTCTTCTATTACATCTTAATTTAAGTAATTTTCAAGCATTAGAACCCTCTGGTGCTTCCTCTCCTCCATTTTGCTCTTCTTTTTCTTGTTTGTCTTCCTTTTCTTTCTTCTCTTCTTTTCTATCCTCTTCTTGTCTTTCCTTTTTTTCTTTCTCCTGCTTTTCCTTTTCTTCTTGTTCTTGCATTTCTTTTCTTACCATTTCTTGTGCATCAGCAATCTTCATTAACTCTATTTGTTTTTTTACAAACTCTGTCTTTAACAAGAATATCGCTGCTACAAGGTAAATAGCTGCTACTGAAACATACATCACTTGGAAATATTCCATTTTAAAGTCAACAAATATATTAACAGCAATGTACAATATATTTAGTAAGACAGATAAAGTTAAAGCATATACTGACATATTAAATACAGCCAAAAATCTCATTTTTATGCGTGCTACCCACGTTGTCAAATAACCAAATATACTTAAAAATACTGCATTTGTTAAAGTAGTCAATAGATACATAATAAAACAATAAATATATACTGTTATAAAAACACTAACATATAAAGTGATTACTTGTGAGCTATTCGCATAATCAATTACTGTTTGTTTCGTAAATTCATTGATTCCCATTTGTCCTAACAATTCTTTATAGTTATAACTAATGGTTCCTGTTACTGCTCCATTTTTTAAGATTACTTTATCTTTCAAGACAATCATTCCACTGCCAGCCTTATTCACCTCATTGATGTATTGATTAATAACTTGTTCATCCTCTGTTTTCGTATCAATAACAACCCTTCCTACATAAGAGTCATCTTCTGAAATGGTTAATCTCTTTTCAGATGTAACATCTAAAATTCCATCTTGATAAGAAAACTCTGGGAATTCATTTTGCAAATATTGAACTCCTTCTTGCAATATCTTATGTGTTTGATATACCATTCCTAGACAAAGAACAATAGCAAGAATGGCTACTATTTTACTAATATAGGTAAAGGCTCTTCCTAACCCTTCTGCTGCCATATCTGGGTATTTTTCAATTTTAGTAATCGCATTCCATACTTTTTGAAAAAAACCTATTTTTATTGTTTTTTCATTCTCTTCATTCATTATCGATACTCCCTTCTTAATTTAGAGTCTACGAACTTTGTATTTACTTGAAAAATGGCTGTATCTCCAATTTCAATTTCTTTTTGTCCAATATCACATACAACATGATAAGTTCCAATTCTACCTAAAATTTTACAATTGCTACCATGAATTTTCACATACTTTTCTTGTTTTTTAAAAAACAATTTCACACTATCTAGCCAATATCTCATTTTGTCTACTGTACGAAACATATCTCTATCATTACATACATTCAACCCATTCATGTACCCGCAGGGGATAACTGCTACTTTTATTTTCTTTGGTGTGGTGTAGATATTAGAATAACCAATGTTAAATCCTTTTGGCAACTCTTTTATTTCAGTTACTTGTGATTCTAAATGTGCAATTTTCTTTAATCCAATCGAATTTTTACAAGATATTCTTCCTAAAAAAGCGGATCCTACTCTAACAGCATTTAAGTGCATATTGGGAAATTTTAAAAAGGCAGAAGAATTACAAATATGAAGCATTCCTGTTTCGATTTTGTTCATTTTTAGTACTTCTATGCAATCAATAAATCTCTGAAATTGCTTTTTGGTATAATTGTCATCATAAAAACTAACAGAAAAATGCGAAAAAGTTCCTTCTATTTCAACATTTTTCATTTCTTTTAAAGTTTCTATCATTTCATCACGATTACTATAAACAAATCCATATCTTCCAAATCCTGTATCGATTTTTAGATGCGCTTTTATTTTTTTATTCTGTTCTTCTCCTATCTGTTCAGCCACTTTCACATCTTCTTTTGAACCAATTGTTATGGTAATATTATTTTGTACTAATGTTTCCACATCTTTCTTTATTGCTGTGGAAGATAGCATTAGAATCTCTTGTTTAATACCTGATTTTCTTAACTCCATTGCTTCTTCTAATGTAGCTACTGCAAAAAACGAAATACCATTATCGATTAGAAATTTCGTATATTCTACAATTCCTAATCCATAACCATTTCCTTTTACAACCGCAATTATCTTGATAGGATTTCCATTATCATCTTTTCCTGTTTTATCAGCAAATTTCTTAACTTGTCCTATATTATGCCTTAAATCTTCTTTTTCTATTACTAAAGTATTCACTTTATCCTCCATTTAAGATGTTTTTTGGATGAAGTAAAAAACATCTACTATCCTCTATTTCAAATATTGCTAAAAAATCTATCTCATTGTTAATTTTTCTTCCATTTTCTTTTTAACTGTCTGATGGTTCTAAAAGCTTTTTCTGAAAAACGATACATTTTGTAAGTAAGTGGTTTATATGGCATATACACTTCTCCAATAAATTCTGTAAAAGTTGCACCAAATCCTTGTTTAAATCGATACAACCCATATTGAGGATGATTTTCATCTATGACTCCAGATACTCCTCTAAAATCATATATGTCATCTTTTCTTTGGATTGCCATTTTTATCATTTCCCATTGTAATAAATAATTTGGCATTAAGTTTCGGTGTTCGTTACTACTTGCTCCATATAAATACCAAGTTTTATTTCCATAAAAGATAGGGATGACTCCTGATATTGGTTTTCCTTCATAATACGCCATTAAAATTTTCATATGGTTTGGTCCTAAACAATCATACATTTTTTCAAAATAAGATAAAGGTCGAATAATAAATCCATCTCTTGCCCCTGTTTCTATCATAATTTTATGAAAATCTTTTAAATCTTCTTTGGTTCCTTCTTTTACCGTAACACCTTTTTTGGTTGCTAAACGAATATTGTATCTCCATTTTTGTTTGAATCCTGCCATAATTTCATCTTCTGTTTTCCCTTTGATATCTAATCGAAATACATATCTTGGTTGAATTTCATCTTTGAAATCTTTTGCATCATCTTTTATATGGTATCCTAAATTGGTTACTACATTTCTAAAATCTTGGTCATCACTTACAATATCTGGCTCTATTCTTAATACAATCGCATTATATTTTTTCGCTAATTCTTTCGCTCCATCTGTTAATTGTTTCATAACTTCCATATTATGAATGTCACATACAGGTCCTCTGGATGAATACATAATATTTCCAAAGATTGGAATCTTACGAATCAATACACATAGTGAACCTATAATTTCACCATTGTTTCCTTCTGCTAAAATAACTTCTGGTTGCCAATTTGGCTTTTTTACTTCTGCCCATTCTAATGATTGTTGAAAGTTTCCTCTTTCATGCCCTTCTAAAAATTTTTTGTATTCTTTTTTGTCTTCTTCGCTATTTACAAATCTCATTTTTTCTCCTTGTCCAATTGGAGATTTTTTAACTGTTAGGAACCAGTTATCCTTCTCCAATTTTCTGTTCTTTTTTCATTATTTACAATCTATTGGTATTTTACACTAATTCTTAAAAATTTACAAGTGAATTCTGATTTTTCAGTTTTGGTTTTTCAACATGTTTTGTATTTTTATATTTTGATTGACTTATCGTATCAGAAATGCTATACTAAATATAGATATTTGAGGCGGTATGCCAATGCCATAGGTTCGACCTATGATGAAAAGTTTAATAGCTTAATACTTGATGACAAGTGTTAAGCTATTATTTTATTATATATTACACATTTTATGTTGATTACAATGTTGTTTTTTTATTTGGAGCAGGTAATTCGGTTGTAGAACATCACAAGTTTGCTATTTCTGCTTTAAGAAATCCTATGTTACCAGAACTATAACGCATTCACAATGCATTTTTCCCAAATTTTTAAGTAATTTTGAGTTAAACTTCCCATTATTTCTCGTATCATACGGAATTTAAGTCACATGCATTTTTAATGCACTCCAAATGCATTGATGGATTTTCAATAGTATAAAAATCTCATTAACCAGAAAAGCCCAAATACTGCAAATAGCAATAATTGGGCTTTTTATCATTCTGGCAACTCTAATTTTTGTTTTATCGGAATTTCGTTTTTGTCTAGATTTTGAATCAGTATTAAAGGAATTTTATCTTTCTTTTTATATTTCTCGAACATTTTTTTACTATCAAAGGTTGCGGTTACACCATTATACTCTACATATAACTTATATTCTGCAGAATGATAATCAGACACGGGCATTTTCAAAGCAACATCATATTCAACACTAGTATGTTCCTTTATATGCTTTTTGTCCGTTACTGTTCCAATAACCCGTTGCTCAGTTATTTTTTTTGTGCGAATCATAATTGAAATTTTACGAATTAGGCAATAAATTCCCAGAATCATGATTCCATCTACAAATAATACCATAGCTATCATAATTATACCCAAAAATAACCATGAAATAGCCCAACCTAAACCGTAGTTTTGAAGCTCATAAGAAAATTCTCCTATCATCTCAAAACCCATGGTGTGAAACATAATAAATGCTTCAGGTAAAAATAAGAAAAGATCTTTTAAAGTTTCTAACATGCTGTTTCCCTCACTTTCTTTTTTTAACAAAATTAGAATTGTTGCTACACTGCACTTAACAGTCTTTTCTTTATTATACTATATTTACATAAAATCGTCAAATTTTAACCTTCAATACACAACAAAAAAGCCATCATACTAGACCCTTTTCTAATACAATGACTTCTCTAATGGAGCAGGTAATTCGGTTGTAGGTCATTACAACATTGCTATTTCTGCTTTAAGAAATTCTATATTGCCAGAACTACAACGTATTTTCCATGCATTTTTCTTAAATTTTTAGGTGATTTTGAGTTAAACTCTCTATTATTTCTCGTATCATACGGAATTTGAGCCATATGCATTTTTAATGCACACCAAATGCATTGAGGGATTTTGAGTGGTAGAGAAGGAATTTTAGAGGTAGATACTCCCTATAGTGTAAAATGATATTGTGTTACAGATATCTTGGGTTAATTGTTTCTACACCTTGATTTATTAAATAAATAATAAGTAATTAACATTTATGAAGTAAAATAGACTAAATAAGAGCCAAAAACGCTATTTAAACTACAAAATTCCACCATCTACTAAATGCAAATGGTGGAATTTGTACTTCTAAATCGAAGTATAAAACGAAGAAAATACAATTTCACTTTCCTTCGTGCTACTTACTTTGTCCAAAGAGTTTTGAATTTTCCTCCATCTCCAACTTTTACTTCGACCTCATCTTTCCAAATCGACATTGAAGTTCTCAGTGGATAGCCAAATGCTTGGTGAACGTCAATTTTCTTTCCAGCTACTTCGAGAGCATCACAAGGATGATAGTCTACTGATAAGTTGCATACTCCCCATGCATTTATGTCTTCCATAATTTCGTCTGCAAGAGTTGTTTTAAAATTAAGTAACTCTTCATTAGAATATGATTTAACTCCCACTTCTTCTTCAATTATTTGGACTAAAAAAGTTGGTACAGCAGCTCCAGGAGTATCGAGTTTTGGGAAAAAAATGGCATTTGCCCACCAGTTAACAGCAACTTTCACATATTCAGGATATTCTTCTAACTGTTTTGGTGTGCCATACTTGGGTGGATTGAAATCGAACTTTTCTTTGCAAATTGCTCTAAATTCTTCTGCAAAATCTTCATCCGCAATTACATCGATTATTTGCGGGATATTTACTGCTTGATTCCGTATCCTTTTGGCATCTTCAAGAAGACTTAGGCAAAGTTCTTGCTTTTTAGTTCCTTCACGCCAACGTTCTTGGTAAGTATCTTCAATAGCTCTTGATAGGCACGCTACCAATCCAAATGGAGTAATAGTATCAGATGCCGCAATCTCAGACATATAGTCTGCAAGTAGATAAGCTCTTTCGGACATACCTTCACACATTTTTCTGCTTTGGGATAATTTTTCTCTTACATTGTTCATTACTTTTTCTGCCATAATAAAATCTCCTTTTCTTTTTGAAATAATTTGAATGTGTTTGTAGCAAAAACATATTTACTTAATTATATTATGCCATATTTACATAAAATTTTCAAGTTTTTTACAAAAAACCTTAAAACACAACAAAAAAAGCCATCATACTAGACCTTTTTCTAATACAATGACTTCTCTAATGGAGCAGGTAGTGGGAATCGAACCCACGTCATCAGCTTGGAAGGCTGAGGTTCTACCATTGAACTACACCTGCAAATAAAATTATAATTGTTAGGATGGTTGGAGCAAGTAGTTAAGATAGTTGTTAAAAATTGCTTCTTACAGATATCTTATGCGGATTTAATCCACATATAGTTTTAATGGAGCAGGTAGTGGGAATCGAACCCACGTCATCAGCTTGGAAGGCTGAGGTTCTACCATTGAACTACACCTGCAAAGTTCTCCTAACAATTATAGATTATAATTGTTTTTCTATTTTTTGTCAATACTTTTTCAAAAATTTTCTTACCTATCTCTATTTTTTATTTGCCAAGTCGTACCACGACTTATATTACGAGAATGAAATTCTTCCAAATCCACTCTTGGTGTACTTATCCTTTGTAAATCCGGAAATCTTCTCGATTGCTTTCCTTTTTTCTCTTGTGTTTTTATATAGGTTTCAAAACATTTTGCCTTTTTCAATATATAATTATTGGCTAGATTTTTGTTATAAGGTACTTTTTCTACCTTTCCTTTTTTCTTTTCTTGTGAATATTGCTGTATCTGTTCCAATAAGCCATCTGGAGAATTACTCATAATAGCTACTCTCATACCATCATCAATAGCAACCTGAAACATAGAAACATCATTAAATCCATTTCCCACACACATATAACCATATTCTGGTTGTAAAATATCAACCAGCCTTCTAACACTGTCCCCTTTGTTGATATTTTTTTGAGCAATATCCAATCTATCATTTTGATATTCTTTTCTAGGGAATTTAGTGGTATCTCTATCAGTCCAATAATCCAATCCTTCTATAAATTGTGATGCTCTTTTTATTTGTTCTCTTGGACCAGATAATACTAATTTAGTAATATGTTTTTCATTCTTTATTTTTTCATAGATGTCATCACACAGTTTTACAGACTTATTTTTTCTATAATATTTTGCTACCTCTTTATGATTGGATGCAAACACTTCCATACCATTCGTAAATCTTATATAATCTGGATTTCCTCCATTTTTTATAAAATCATCTACTATTTTTGTTATTTTTTCTTGTTCTAATTCCTTTTGTTCTAAAAATTCATTTGTTTTTGTATAACAAATAACGGCTCCATTATCTCCAACAATTATTTTAGGTAGTTTTATCTTCTTTTCTTTTAATTCATTTTCAATATCTCCTACCGTTCTTCCTGTCACAAATATTATCATTCCTCCCATTGCTGTCACTAAATCAAAAATATTATTTAATTTTTTGTCTTCTAAATCAGTGGTTCCATCTTTATCTAAAAATACAATATATTTAGGTCTTTTTATGAAATCTTCACCTATTTTTACCATTTTTTCTTCTCCTTATTTATAGGCATGCTTTTACTAATCCAACAAATAGTGGTGCTGGCTTATTTGGTCTTGACTTTAACTCTGGATGAAATTGTCCTGCCATAAAGTATGGATGGTCTTCTATTTCTACCATTTCTACCAATAATCCATCTGGTGATGTTCCAGAAATTTTCAAACCTGCTTCTTCTAGTCTTTCTCTATATTCATTATTATATTCATAACGATGTCTGTGTCTTTCTGATATTTCTTTTACCCCATATATTTTACTTGCTAATGTTCCTTCCTTAACAACACAAGGATATGCACCTAATCGCATCGTTCCACCTTTTTTGTCCACATCTTTTTGGTCTTCCATGATATGAATAACAGGATTTTTAGTTGTTTCATCTAATTCAGCAGAATTTGCATCTTTTAATCCTAATACATTTCTAGCAAATTCTACTACTGCCATTTGCATTCCTAAACAAATTCCTAAAAATGGTATTTTATTTTCTCTTACATATTTTATCGTTTCAATCTTTCCTTCGATTCCTCTGTTACCAAATCCTCCAGGAACTACTACACCATCGATTCCTTCTAATTTTTGAGCTACATTTTCGCTTGTTATAGTTTCAGAATCAATCAAATGAACTTTCACATTTACATGATTTTGGAATCCTGCATGATATAGACTCTCCATTACTGAAATATAAGAGTCTTCTAATTGTACATATTTTCCAACAATTGCCACATTAACTATTTTCTCTTCATCAATGCTTCTTATATTTTCAACCATTGTTTCCCATTTTGCATTATCTGGTACATAATTTTCTAGTTTCAAGTGATTACAAACTTCTCTTGCCAATCCCTCTTCTTCTAACATTAATGGAACAGCATATAAACAATCTGCTGTTTTATTTTGAATGACACTCGTTTTTCTTACATTACAAAATAGTGATAATTTTTCTCTGATACTATCTGGAATATCTGTTTCTGTTCTACAAACTAATATATTTGGCTTAATACCAAAACTTTGTAATTCTTTTACAGAGTGTTGTGTTGGTTTGGATTTAATTTCATTGGAACCAAATATATATGGTAATAACGTAACATGGATATAGATAACATCTTCTGGATTTTTTTCTAATCCAACTTGACGAATAGCTTCAATAATAGATAAGCCTTCAATATCCCCTACTGTTCCTCCTATTTCTGTAATCACAATGTCTGTATCTGTCTCTTCAAACCCATATATTTTTTCTTTAATTTCGTTTGTAATATGTGGAATTACTTGTACTGTTTTTCCCAAGTAATCTCCTCTTCTTTCTTTTTCAATGACATTTTGATAAATTTTGCCCATAGTAACACTTGAATTCTTTGTTAAATTCTCATTGATAAATCTTTCATAATGACCTAAATCTAAATCCGTTTCTGCTCCATCATCTGTAACAAAAACTTCTCCATGTTCATAAGGATTCATCGTACCTGGATCCACATTAATATAAGGATCAAATTTTTGGATGGTAACTTTATACCCTCTATTTTTTAATAATCTTCCCAAAGATGCTGCTGTAATTCCTTTACCTAATCCTGAAACAACGCCTCCTGTTACAAAAATATACTTTGTGTTCATAAGCAAAACTTCCTTTCTTTTTCCCCACTGGTTTCCTAAATTTAATTGGGGAATTTATTTTTTCTTCTCCAAAAAAACTAAAAAAAGATTAAAAAAATTCCCAAAATCGGTTTTTTTTTAATCTATACCTATTCTACCACTTACTTTATCTTTTTTCAAGTATTTTTTTGCTTTTTTTTATTTTTATTGGTATACTACTATTAGTTTATGTTTAAAATGTTGATAGTTCCTATTTAATCATTAAGTTTATCCTAAAAATATCAATATTTTAGAAAATTAAAGGAGGTTTTTATATGTCAACACCACATAATGAAGCAAAATTAGGAGATATTGCAAAAACAGTAATTATGCCAGGTGACCCATTAAGAGCTCAATACATTGCAGAGAATTTTTTAGAAAATGTTAAGTTAGTAAATCAAGTTAGAGGTATGTATGCATATACTGGTACTTATCAAGGAAAAGATTTAACCATTATGGCTTCTGGTATGGGAATGCCTAGTATGGGAATTTATAGTTATGAATTGTACAAATTCTATGAAGTAGAAAATATCATTCGTATTGGTTCTTGTGGAGCTTATCGACCTGAATTAAATTTATTTGATATTGTATTATCAGATGGTGTTTATTGTGAAGGAAATTATGCTTTAACTTTTAATAATAATGATTGTCACCTTATTAAAGCTAGCCAAGAATTAAATCAGCTTATTAAAGAAACTGCCAATGAAACTAATTCTAATATTTATTGTGGTAATACAGTATGTTTGGAAGTTTTCGACCCTTATATGCCTGATTTTCAACAATTCTTACAACGATTACCACAAGATTTAAATCCATACTCTGGTGAAATGGAAGCATTTGCGTTATTTTATAATGCTCATTTCTTTCATAAAAAGGCTGCTTGTTTAATGACTGTTGTTGATTCCAGATTTAGAGAAAATATTGCAACAACGGAACAAAGAGAAACTGGATTAAATAATATGATAAAATTAGCTTTAGATTCTGCTTTAAAAACGAAATAAATCCCCTCTAAATTTCCCCACTGGTTCTGGGTTTAAATGGGGAATTTTTCCCCACTAGTCCCCTCTAGTTCCGGGTTTAATTGGGGAAGGAAGATTTTCCTAATTTTTTTAGAGTTTAAATGAAGAAAAAGACATTGAGATTTTCTCGATGTCTTTTCATTAGCTAAATTTTTCTATTTTTTAATGGATAGAATTTTATATTTCATAATACCTGCTGGAGCATTTACTTCGATTACTTGATTCTTTTTAGCCCCTAATAAAGCACTTCCTAATGGTGATTCATTTGAAATTTTATTTTCTAATAAGTTAACTTCTGTTGAACCAACTATTGTGTATTCAACTTTTTCATCAAATTCCATATCTAATACTTGTACAATATTTCCTACTTGAATTGTTTCTGTATCAATATCTTTTTCATCAATTATTTTTGCATGTCTTATTTTATTTTCTAATTCTGCTATTTTTACTTCATTTTCTGCTTGTGCTGTTTTAGCTTCATCATATTCTGAATTTTCTGACAAATCCCCAAAACCTAATGCTACTTTTATTCTATCTGCTATTTCTGCTCTTTTTTCTGTTCTTAAATAATTTAATTCTTTTTCTAACTTGTCATATCCCTCTTGTGTCAATATTACTTCTTTTTCCTCCATGTTACTTCTCCTTCCGATTTAATTATTTTACACTTAAATAATCTTTTACTATATTACGGTAAAAAATGAAATTTGTCAAGCAAATTTCATCTTAAATTTATAGATGTTTCCTAATCTTTTATCAAGTCTTTTGCCCCTTTCATATAGTCTATACCTGAAAATATAGTTGCAATTGTTTGAATAATCATCATAATAGTTACTACTAAATTAAGGATAAATGCTCCTCCTTCTAAAGTTCCCATAAAGCATTCTCCAAATCCATGTAAATCAATCCATGCTAAAATGATAGCTATCATTTGTGTTACCGTTTTTAGTTTTCCCCAATTAGATGCTGCAATTACTTTTCCACCTTTTTCTACTGCAATTAATCGATATCCAGATACTACAAATTCTCTTGTTAATACAATAATTGGTATCCATGCTGGCAATTTTCCCATTTCTACTAGCATTACCATAGCTGCTAATACTAAAATTTTGTCAGCTAATGGGTCTAAAAATTTTCCAAAAGTGGTTACTTGGTTATTTTTTCTAGCTAAATATCCATCTAATTTATCTGTTAAAGATGCTAGAATAAATATAAATTCTATTAACCAATAGGTAATTGGTATCTCTAATAATTCACCATTGATTCCTAAAAAAGGAATTATCACCATAATAGGTACTAATATAATTCTAAATATTGTCAATTTATTTGGTAAATTCACGTTTATTTTCCTTTCTTTTTCTATCTAGCTTAACATTTCAATTGCCTTTTGCAATTGTGTATCGTCTTTTTCTTCTACTAATAACACATTTTTTACGGTATCTGGTAATTCAACCTTTTCATCTGGTTCAATTCCTATTTTATTAATTTCTGTTTTATTTGGTGTTAAATATTTCTCTGCTGTTATCTTGATTCCACTTCCATCTGCTAATGTTAATACAGTTTGGATAACTCCTTTTCCGATAGGTTTTTGTGCCACAAGTTTTTGCTTTTCCTAAATCTTTTAATGCTCCTGCTAGTATTTCTGAAGAACTTGCTGTATTTTCGTTAGTCAAAATAACAATTGGTAAATTTATAATTGGGACATTCTCCGATTTTTTTATTTCTTCTTTATCATTTTTATCTACTTCATATAATAGAACAGAACCTTTATCGGCTATATAGTCTGCTATTTCTAATGCTTCATCTACAATTCCTCCACCATTATTTCTTAAATCAATAATAAGTGAATTAATTCCTTGTTTTTGCAATTCTTCATATTTTGCTTTAAAATCTTCCGCTGTTCCTTCATCAAAAGAAGAAAATTCAATATAACCAATTTGATTGTTTAAAACTTTTCCTTCTACTGGATTTACCTTTATACTTTCTCTTTTTAACTCAAATGTTTTCGTTTCGGTTCCTCTTAATATTTCAATTTTTACTTGGCTTCCTTCTTCTCCTTTTATTTTATTGGAAACAACAGACATATCTTCTGCTTTATAGGTTTCATCATCCACTGCTACAATTAAGTCTCCTGGTAAGATTCCAGCTTTTTCCGCTGGACTATTTTTAATTGGTGCTAATATTTGTATTTTATCAGCTTCTGTATTTTTTACCATATAAATACCGATTCCAACAAAATTCCCCATTGTATCATCCAAATAGTCTTTCATATCTTCTTTTGATATATATTCTGTATAAGGGTCTCCTAATCCTTCAATATAACCTTTGATAGCTCCTTCTTTTAATTTTTCTTCATCAATTTCTCCTAAATAATATTTGTCTATAATATTTTTATATCTTTTCAAAGTTGTTGTTATATCTGTATTAGATGATGTTGTTGCAAACATGGATGAATTTACTATTTTCCCATTCGTAAATAATTGATACATTCCTATGGATGTACATAGAAAGGTAACAAATGCTACTAATACAATTAACATGATAATTTTATAGACTTTAAATCTTTTCTTTTCTTCCATTTTTTATTCCACACCTTTCAAAGAGGTTCAAATACTAGTTGGAAAAGAATTAAATTTTTCAACCTACCTCTGTTGTCTTTTACAATAGATTAATATCAATGGGCGGAGTTTTTCCGCCCTTTTCAAATATATGTAATTGATTTAGAAATAATTACGTGGATCTACTCTACAGTTACTATAATTATATGGTGAAACTCTTACTTCAAAATGCAAATGTGGTCCTGAAGAATTCCCAGTATTTCCTGATTTCATAATTAATTGACCTCTTGAAACTGTTTGTCCTGGAGAGACACAAATTGAACCTCTTGTCCCATGTGCATACCAAGATTGTAATCCTCCTGCATGTTGAATGACAACATAAGTCCCATAACTTCCAGATAAATTAGCAGTTTGAATAACTACTCCATCAGCTGCTGCATAAACTGGGGTTCCTACTGGTACACCATAATCTAATGCACCATGATAGGCTCCACTTGAGTAATACATAGTAGCTGTGATAGTTCCTGAACTTACTGGTCTTTGAAGTACTCCACTTCCTCCACTATTATAGCTTCCACCACTAGATGATGAACCAGAACCTTTATTTAAAGCCGCTATTTGTTCTTCATATCTTTTTCGTGCTGCCTCAATTTCTTTTTCTATTTGAGTACTTGCTGTTCGAAGTTCTTCAATATGGGCTTGTATTTCCTTTTCATCTTCTGTCAATTTAGCCACTTGTTCATTTTTTGATTTTTTAGCAGTTTGTAGTTGTGCAGAAACACTTTCTTTATTTGCTTTGGAAGTTGCTAATTCTTGTTTGCTTCCTTCTAATGTCTTTTTAGCTTCTTCTATTTCTTCTTTTTGTTTTTGAATTTTTTCCAATAATTCTGAATCATTTGTTGCTATTTCTGTTACCAAATAATAATTGGAAATTAAATCAGTAATACTTTCAGATGATAAAATAAAATCTAAATAAGAAGTTTCTCCTGCTTCATAAGTAGCTACTAATCTAGCTTCTAGTAATTCTTCTTGTTTGCTATAATCTTCTTCTGCTTTTGCTAATTGTTCTTCTGACGCTTCTATTTTTGTATTTAATTCTGATATTTGAGCATCTATTTGATCAATTTGAGATTGATATTCTGCTATTTGATTTGATAATTCTTCTACTTGTTGTACTGCCTTTGATTTTTCTGCTTGTACTTCTTTTAAATCTGCTTCTGCTTCCTTTTTATCACTATTAATTTGATTCAGTTTTGTCTGTTCTGAACTTGCTGCCATCAATACACTACTATGTAGTAAAAATACTGCAATAATTACAACTCCTATTACTTTTAATCCTAATTTTTTCATGAGTTCCTCCTTATTTTCTTTTAATTTGTTATATTGGTATTTTCTTTTGATGTATCTAATGTTTCTTGATTGGTTGTATTTTGATTTTGTGTTGTTGGTACAATCCCATTTGTAATATAAGGCAATGGGTCTGTTACCACACCATTTAGTCTTACTTCAAAATGAGCATGTGGACCTGTCGAATATCCGAGTAGAACCTACTTTTAAAACTATAGTTTCACCACGTTTTACGTAATCGCCTACTTTTACCATAATCTCTGAACCATGTGCATATAAAGTAGAAACTCCTCCGCCATGGTCAATGATTACCATATTACCATAAGCAACATTATATTCGGCTTTTACCACAATTCCATCATTAGCTGCTACAAAGTTTGCTCCCATTGGAGCACTAACATCCACTCCTGTGTGTAATTTGTAAACTCCTGTAATCGGATGCGTTCTCATTCCATATTTAGATGTAATTCGTGTATATCCTGGAATTGGCCACGCCAATTCGCCTCCTATATATTGCGATTCAATTCCTTCTAAAGCAAGTGCTAATATTTCTTTATTCACTTCTTCAAATTGTCTATTATACTCATCAATTTGTGTTTGTACATCTTTTTCTTTATCTGATAATTTTGCAATATAATTTTCTCTTACTATTTTTGTATTTTCTAATATTTTTGTTGTTTTGGTTTGATTTTGTTTTATGATTGTATACTGTTCTTTTATAGTATCTAATTTCTTTTTATCCAATTCGATTTCATTTTTCTGTTGTTCAATATCTTCTAATAATTCTGTATCATGATTAGCTAATTCTGTAATTAGGAAATAATTGGATAAGAAATCAGAAATACTTCTCGAACTTAAAATAACATCTAGATATTGCGTATCACTCGTTTCATACATAGCAACTAATCTTGTCTCTAGTATTTCTTTTTGCTTATTAAATTTTTCTTCTGCTACTTTTAGCTTTTCTTCCACTTCATCGATAGAAGTCTGTAATTCTTCCATTTTAGTATTTAGTTCTTCCAGTTCTACTTGAGAATTTGCTATTCTTTCATCTAGTTTTTGAACTTGCTGAAGATTTTCAGATAGTTCTTCTTGTACTCCTTCTAATTCC
This sequence comes from Clostridia bacterium, assembly GCA_022792395.1. Classification (GTDB taxonomy): domain Bacteria; phylum Bacillota; class Clostridia; order TANB77; family CAG-508; genus CAG-269. The sequence goes on along the minus strand of JAAWAX010000021.1, from coordinate 29,455 downwards.
CCTGTTGCCTCACTAATTTGGTTCTGTAACTCTTCTTGTTTCGTTTGCAAATCTGACATTTCTTCTGCTTGTACATAAGATAAAATACTAAAACTGCAAATTATGAAAGCTAAAACAACACATAAAATTTTACGCATGTTTTCTCCTTTATACATTTAAATATTTTCTCATAGAAATGACACTTCCGAATGGCTCCTATTCCAATTCCTAATAGCATATAAACAAATATAATTGAATTGAACATATCACCAAATGTTACTAAACTCATATTAATGACTTGCATGAATTGTGAATTTACCATTTGTTCTGCTATAAAGCTATATACTATTCCTACTAACACAATGGATATTCCACTTGCTAATACCCCTATTATCATACCTTCTACAATAAATGGCCATCGAATAAATCCATTAGTTGCTCCTACATACTTCATAATTGAAATTTCTTTTCTTCTAGCATGAACCGTAAGTTTTATAGTATTAGCTATAATAAAGACAGATATGATAACTAATAAAATTAGAATAACACCTGTTACGATTTTAATTCCATTTGCTAAATTGATTAATGTTGCAACTGTCTCATCTTTACTAGTTATTTTTTTTATATTGTCAAAAGTTAAAATCTGGTCTTGTACTTCTTTGCTTTTGCTTAAATCGGTTAATGTTACTACATAAGAAGCTGGAAAAATATTGTTTTCTTCATATCCTGCTAATAAATCCTTTTTATCACCAAATCGGTCTTTCATTTGCGTTAATGCATCTTCTTTTGATACATATTCGGTAGTACTTACACCATCTAATGCTCTCAATTTTTCTTCAATTTCTTCAATTTGCTCTTGTGATGCTTCGTTTTTGATAAAAACTTGTATTCCTTGTGCTGATTCCACTTCTGCTACAAAATGATTTATATTTTCTGTTAGGATTAGAAAAATTCCGAAAATAATCATAGTAGCACACATAATCATTAACGATGCTCCTGTTGATTTTTTATTTTTAAATACATTTCCAAATCCTTCTCCAATTAAATATCCAAATATGTTATATTTCACAATCATACCCACCTTTTTTATCATCTCTTACTATTTCGCCTTTGCGTATATGGATAACTCTTTTTTTCATTTTATCTACAATATCTTTTGCATGTGTTGCTACCACAAGTGTTGTTCCTCTCATATTGATGTCATTTAGCAAATTCATAATATCCCATGCGGTATCTGGATCTAAATTTCCTGTTGGTTCATCGGCAATTAGCATAGATGGATTGTTGACCAATGCTCTTGCTAGTGCTACTCTTTGTTGTTCTCCTCCTGATAGCTCATTTGGGTACATTTTAGCTTTTCCACTTAATCCAACTAAAGAAAGTACCATTGGAACTTGTCTTCTAATATGTCTTGGTGTCGCTCTTACGATATACATAGCATAAGCCACATTGTCATAAACCGTTTTATCTGGTAATAGTCTGAAGTCTTGGAATACCACTCCCATACTTCTTCTTAAAAAAGGTACTCTGCTTGGTTTTAAAAATGTGGTATCTTTTCCATTAATAATTAAATTTCCAGAGGTTGGTTCTTCTTCTTTTAGGATTAGTTTGATAAGTGTTGATTTTCCACTTCCTGATGTTCCTACTAAAAATGCAAATTCTCCTTTATCAATAACAAAATTGGCATTCTTTACAGCTTTTGTTCCTGTGTCATACGTTTTTGTTACGTTTCTAAATTCTATCATTTTGGTTCTCCTTACCTTCTATTTCTGACATTATAATCTTATTCTATCTAATCATAACAATAAAGTACTTTTTTTGCAATACTTTTTTACTAAAAAAATGATAGAAAATGTTGGTTTTTTTACATTTTCTATCATTTTTCTCTTATTTTCTTTATTTCCAAAAATTCACACAAAATTCACAATTCAAGATTTCTATTTTTACAAATTAGTATGCTATATCATTTTTCAATACTATAATAATACAGATATTGTAATTTTTTATGATTTGCAAGGTTTAAGGGAAGCATTCGCCCCCCTATATCCCGTTACTTTTCAACTTTTACCATTTTCACAATCCGATCATTCTTGTATACATACATTTTTGTCATATTTTCCACATTTACGGTGTAAGTCCGATTACCATTTATGTATGCGTTTACATCCCCGTTTCTTATAGCATCATAAAAAGTAATTTCAGTATTTTCCAAATTAGTATCCCTAACATATCCCCAAATTTCAGTGATATCATCATTGTCCAAGTACAATTCGACATACGAGTAATTTTCAGCCATAAATTCTTTCCAAAATATTGAAAACATTGGAGTAACTGAAGCTACTTTTTTTGTTTCTTCTTGATTCATATGTCTGGTATTAATTGATGTTACTATTATTGGTAGCAACAATACTGCAATGACTATAATGGTTGCAAAAATAATTTCTAAAGGTTTCCGTGTTGTTGTTTTCTCAAATGTTTCGTTTTTCATAGAAAAATCCTCCTATTATTTTGTTGTAACTTTTTACTTGTAACTATTATTTATATTATAACATAATTTATGTAGAATATAAACCAGTTTCCATTTGTTCGTAATATATCATTCTTTTTAATTCTCAAACTTTTTAACAATTTCCTCGGCAGTCAATCCAAAATATTCCATTAAATCCTCTGCTTTTCCAGATTTTCCAAAAATATCTTGCATTCCCATTCTTTCTAATTTGGCTGGATATTCCTCTGTTAATACCTCACTAATAGCGGTTCCTAGTCCGCCTATTATACTATGGTCTTCAATTGATATCAATCTTTTGGTTTCTTTGGCACATTTTATAATTGTCTCTTTGTCAATTGGTTTGATTGTATGAACATCTACTACTCTAATCTCGATTCCATGTGCCTTTAATTTTTCTTGTGCCTTTATTGCTTCTGCTACTGTCACTCCTGTTGCAAATACCGTTCCATCTGTTCCTTCTCCTATTTGAATCGCTTTTCCTATTTCAAATTTTTCATTTTCTTTATAAATAACTGGTGTAGCAAGTCTTGCCAATCTTACATAAACTGGTCCTTCGATTTTACTAATTTCTTCAATTACCCACCTAGTTTGTGTATCATCTGATGGCGAAATAACTGTCATATTCGGTAATGTTCTCATCATTGAAATATCTTCTAGCATTTGATGAGTAGCTCCATCTTCTCCTACCGTAATCCCAGCATGTGTGGCACAAATTTTTACGTTTAAATTAGGATAGCAAATACTATTTCTAATTTGGTCATAAGCTCTTCCTGTCGCAAACACAGCGAAAGTGCTTGCATAAGGTATTTTTCCACAAGTGGCAAATCCTGCTGCTGTTCCTAGCATATTAGCTTCTGCAATTCCCATATCAAAAAATCTATCTGGGAATTCTTTGGCAAATATACTTGTTTTGGTAGCACCTGCTAAATCCGCATCTAATACTACTATTTTATCATTTTCTTTTCCCAGTTTTACTAAAGTTTCTCCATAACTTTGGCGTGTAGCAATTTTTTTCTCTTCCATTTTATTTTTCTCCCTTCTTTTCGAAGTATTCTTTCTAGCTCTAAACATGAGTTTTAAAGAATGCCCTTTTGCTCCTATATTTTCCACTCTTCTACAATTTGACTTGGTACTTTTAAATTTCCTCTTCCAATTCCTAGTTCAATTCCTACTTTATTCTCTCCATGGTAATCACTTCCTCCAGTCTGATATAATCCTCTTTTTTTACATACTTCTCTCACATATTTTGACTGTTCTTCTGAAAATTCACTATAATAACACTCAATTCCATCAAAATCGTAATGGGTAATTAAGTCATCGATTAAAGCTTTTATATCATCTGCCCAATTATAAATGAAAATATGTGCTAATGATGCCATACCTCCCGCTTCATGTATCTGATTGATTACTTCTTCTACACTTGGAAAATCTTCTGACTTATCAATATAAAATATACTATCTTCACGATAACAATAACGATACTTATAATTGTCAAAACTTTCCCACAAATCCTTTGGGCATTTTTCTTCATTTTCTGGATGACTTTTTATTTCATTATAAATGACAATATTAGCCCACTCATGCTCTGGATCCCATTTAATTTCATCATAAGGTGTTAAAGTACATCCCATTTTTTTAAATATCTCATATCTTATTTTTAAATATTTTGTTTGAATTTTAGCATGTGTTCTTTCTTTATAAAACCCTTTGGTCCATTGCTGAACTTTATTAGTATCAATACCATAACCTAATATATCAATGATTTTTCCTTTGTAATATGCTTTTAGTTCTACTCCTGGTATGATTGTCCCATGATAATATTGTTTTAAATTTTTTTCTTCTATTTCTTGGTAAGCTCCACAATTCTCATGATCGGTTATCGCAATAAAATCCAATCCTAGTTCTTCTGCTTTCTTTAATATTTCTTCTACCGTTTTTGTTCCATCTGAATGGGTGGAATGAATGTGCATATCTACCATTTTCTATTCTCCTTTCAAACTTTGAATTGCTTGTTTGTATTGTTCCTCATTTGGAGCTTTTCCATGCCATCCAGCTTGATTTTCCATGAAAGATATGCCTTTTCCTTTAATTGTTTTTGCTATGATACAAGTTGGTTTATCTTTTACATTTTTTGCTACTTCAAATGCTTTCATAATTTCTTCTATATCGTGTCCATCAATGTGAATCACTTCAAATCCAAAACTTCTAAATTTCTCATCGATTGGATATGAACTCATTACTTCTTCTATTGTTCCATCAATTTGTAAATTATTATTATCAATTACGATGCATAAATTATCTAATTTGTATTTATTAGCTGCCATAGCTGCTTCCCAAACTTGTCCTTCTTCGATTTCCCCATCACCTAAAACACAATATACTCGATAATCTTTTTGATTCATTTTCCCTGCTATTGCCATTCCATTGGCACAAGATAGTCCTTGTCCTAAAGAACCTGTTGTCATATCCACTCCTGGTACTTTGTTTTTATCTGGATGTCCTTGTAGATAACTATTCATATTTCTAAATGTTTTTAAATCTTCTACTGGAAAAAATCCTCGATTCGCCAAACAACTATATAATGCTGGCGAACAATGTCCTTTGGACAATACCAATCGATCTCTGTCCTCCCAATTTGGATTTTCAGGATTAATCTTCATCTCTTTAAAGTATAATACTGTTAATATATCAGCTACAGAAAGTGATCCTCCTGGATGTCCTGATTTAGCATGATATACTTCTTCAATAATATCCTCTCTTACTTTTTTTGCTTTTTCTTGCAATTCTGTTACTTCCACTTCTTCCAAAATCACACACACCTTTCTCTCTTCTTTTATAGTTCCATTCTATCTTTTTGTCTTAAAGATTGTCAAGTAAATCTCAATATTTTTATCATTTTCATGAATGAATATAGGTTGTCTTGCATATCTTATGATATATTATAAAAAGTAATTTTTAAAAGAAAGGACTGATTCTATGATAAATAAATATATTGAAAGTCATAAAAATGAGATTATACAAAAAACACAAGAATTAATTCAAATTCCAAGTGTCATCTCTACTTCTACTAACCCACTTAAACCTTTTGGAGAATCCATTAATAATGCATTAGAATACATGTTACAACTAGGAAAATCTTTAGGATTTCGAACCAAAAATATGGATGGTTATTGTGGTTATATTGAGTTTGGCGAAGGCAAAGAAATAATTGGAATCATTGGGCATTTAGATGTAGTACCTGAAGGCGATAATTGGACTCATCCTCCTTTTAGTGGAACTATTGTAGATAATAAAATCTATGGCCGTGGCAGTATTGATGACAAGGGACCTGTTATTAGTTCTTTGTATGCTATGAAAGCTGTGGCAGATAACTTTCAACTTCATAAGCGTGTCCGTTTAATTTTAGGATTAAATGAAGAAAACGATTGGAAATGTATTAATTACTATAAAAAATACGAAGAATGTCCTTCTATTGGTTTTAGTCCAGATGCTGATTTTCCATGTATCTATTCTGAAAAGTCGATTCTTACAGCCTACTTAAAAATGGATTATTCGAATTTTTTGGATAAAGACATTGTTATAAAAGATATTAATACTTATGGTAATGCTATTAATGTAGTCCCAAAAACTTGTAGTATTGTTTTAAAAATAAATCCTAAAAAAATAGAAATGAATGATTTGATTCAAAATATAAAAAATAAAATCAAACAATCTAATTTTGAAATTGATATTTACAAAATAGATAATCAAGAACTTAAATTAACTTCCTATGGCGTGCCTAGTCATTCTGCCCACCCTGAATTAGGTGTTAATGCAATTTCTCAATTAATCGTTATTTTATCTCAAATTTTTAATTCCTATCAAATTAAAATTGAGTTATTAGACTTTTTTACAAATTATATTAACACCCAATATCATGGAGAAAATTTAAAAATCGATTTTAAAGATGAATCTGGAAGGTTGACACTAAATGTTGGCGATTTCTATTTAAAAAATAATAACTTACAAATTGGTTTGAATCTTCGTATTCCCATCACCACCAATATGATTGATATTGGTACTAGCTTTATCAAACATACAAGTAGTTATTTAAATGTTGATTTTGATACCATTTCCTATCAGCCCGCTTTATACATTCCAAAAGAAAATAAATTAGTTAAAACGCTTTGTCAAATTTATAATAAAGAAACCAATTCTAATTTAGAACCAATTGCCATTGGTGGTGCTACTTATGCTCGTGCTTTTGATAATTGCATTTCTTTTGGAGCTAATTTTCCAGGTGATAAAGATATGTGCCATCAAACAGATGAGTTTATTGCTATTGATAAACTTCTTCTTTCTTGCAAAATTTATGCAAAAGCTATTTTAGCTTTAGATGATTTTTAGAAAATTGCAAAAGTTTCCCCAACCATCCCCAATTAAACCCGGAACCAGTGGAGATGGTTGGGGAACTTTTAGGATTTTGAGTCAAAAAAGCCCCGCCTTAGCCGTCAGATGCCTTGAATTTTTAAGGACCTGTTCCTAAAACAGGTGGGTGCCTACCTAAATACTACTGGGCTTCTCACTACTATTATCTTGGTGAGCTTGCACGCCATATCTAGAGATTTAGCCCCTCTTATCACTTGTTGGTTCTAAAAATTCTGCCTATACGCACTACGCAGGGTAAATTTATTTAATTGATTATTTTTATTTTAACATAGTCTACTTCCATTTACAAATTAAAATAATGATTAAATTATTTATCATTTCATATTTAACTATATTTATCTTACTTTTTCCTATTAAATACTCTCTTAATGATTATTTTTTATCATTTGATTTTTCTCTTTTAATATGTTAAAATGAAATAAGTTTGTAATTGTTGGAGAGCTACTTTAAAGTGGTTCTTTTTTATATTGTATGGAATTTCTAGAATTTCTTTGCGATTACCATCACTTAAAAATTCTTAAATTCGTTTTTTTACATGACATACAATAATATGCACATAAATTGTAGAAAGCTACCTAATAGAATAAATAAATGAAAAATTGAATGAAAATATTTATGTTTTTTTCCAACTCCATATATGATAGCACCTATTGTATAGGCAATTCCACCAGCTACCAAAAGGATAAATCCTTTCCATGTTAATAATTCTGGTAATAGGTTACCTTTTATTAGAATACACCATCCCATTAATAAATAGCATATCATAGAAAATACTTTAAATTTTTTGATATCAATTGAGTTTAGTACAATTCCTAAAATCGCAAATAGCCATATAATGCCGAATATAAGCCAACCCGCAAAACTATCTACTTCTCGAATGGAACATAAGGCAAATGGTGTATACGAACCTGCTATTAATAAAAAAATGGAGCAATGATCCAATACTTGGAACACTTTTTTTGATTTGATTTTTGGGCTTAATCCATGATAAATACTAGACATCGTATATAGCATTATCATCGTTACTCCATAAATAGCTCCACTAATTACTCCATACCCATTTCCACGTACTGCTGCAAATACAATACACAGTACCGTTGCTACAATTCCTAAAACTGCACCTACAATATGGGAAGTCATATTAAATATTTCCTCCCCTTTTGTGTAAGTTGGTAATATTCTATCTTTTAATTTTGTTCTTTGCATTTTTTCTCCCTTTTCCTCTAAAGTATGTCTTATCTTATCATAGTATGGAAATATTTTCAAGTGTTTATTCCTTAATTTCTTGTGCTAATTTATCAATCGCTTTTGTTTCAATTCTAGATACATAGGAACGAGAAATTCCCATCATTTCTGCTATTTCGTTTTGTGTCTTTGGTTTATTACCTCCGAAGCCCAAATCGTAATTCTAAAATAGTTCTTTCTCTATCCTTTAAAATTTCTTTCATTTTTTGACAAAGTAGCTTTATTTTCATTTTAATATCTACTTCCTCTTCTATGTTTCTTTCGTTATTTTCTAAAATTTCTTGTAAGGTAACAACATTATCATCTTTATCTTTTCCAATTGGTTCATTTAAATAAACCTCTGCTCCGGAGTTTTTTAGTAGCTCTTAAATGCATCAATATTTCATTATCGATACAACGTGATACATAGGTAGATAATCTTGCTCCCTTTTCTACTTTGAAGCTATTTATTCCTTTGATTAATCCAACTGTTCCAATGGAAATTAAATCATCTTGTTCCACTTTAGATGTACTATATTTTTTGGCTACGTGCGCAACCAATCTTAAGTTTCTTTCAATTAAAATATTTCTTGCCTCATCATCTCCTTTTGCCATCTGTTCTAAACAATTTCTTTCTTCTTCTGCTGTTAGTGGTTCTGGAAATAGATTTCCTCCTTGAATATATCCGAACGACAAATACGGCTGATTTTAAAAATCCTAAAAAGCCTATTATTCCTGTCATACAAATTGATAGCAATAAAAAGCACCTCCATTTTTGCTGTTTTTTATCTCATAACTTAATTGTATGTTTGCAAAAATGAAAAGTGCATGACCTTTTTAAATTCCCATGATATTATATCCGTTATCTGCATATACCACTTGCCCTGTCACACTATCAGACATTGAACTTAATAAGAATGTGGCTACATTTCCCACTTGAGTTGTTGTTACGTTTTTGTGTAGTGGTGCTTTTTCTTCAATTACTGTTAAAACACTACCAAAATCTTTAATGCCTTTTGCTGACAATGTTTTGATTGGACCTGCTGAAACAGCATTTACTCTTATTCCCTCTTTTCCTAAATTTTCTGCTAAATATCTAACACTTGCTTCTAGTGCTGCTTTAGCAACTCCCATAACATTATAGTTATCAATTACTTTCGTTGAACCATGATAAGTTAAGGTTACTAAACTAGCATTTTCATTTAACATATCTAATTCTTTTGCCATTCTTGCTGCCAATACAAAAGAATAACTACTTACATCACAAGCATGAGCAAACCCTTCTTTACTCGTAAAAATAAAATCATTATGCAAATCTTCTGTATTAGCATGCGCAACAGCATGTACAATCCCATCTACTTTCCCATTTTCTTCTTTTATTTTTGTAAAAGCTTGTTTTACAATTTCATCCTCGGAAGCTCCATCTAAAACATACGCTTTACTTCCTTCAAATTCCGCTATTAATTCTTCTATTTTGTCTTTATTCTCTTCTCCCATATAAGTAAAAATTAGCTTTGCACCATTTTCATAAGCAGCCTTTGCAATACCAAACGCAATACTCCACTTATTCCTAATTCCCATAATTAAAATTTTCTTTCCCTCTAAAATCATTTTCATTTCCTCCTATTTTTATATTTTTTATTTTCTAACAGTTTATATATTTTTTATGCAGTGACAATTCGTGGGAACCAACAAGGTTACAGTCTGTTATATAATTACAGACTGTCCGCAGTTGGAAGTTACCAATAAAACTGTTTAAAATATGATTATTAGATAAATTTATATTCCCCCATATTTCTAAACTTTTGATATCTATTCTCAACAATAGCATCTGATGTCATATCACTCAATTCCTCTATTGATTTTTGTATTTCTTTCTTTAAACTTTTAGCCACCTTCAAAAAACTCTCTTGTACATCACCCTTGGGTTCTTTAATTATCTTATCAATTATCTTTAACTCATACAAATCTTTTGCTGTCAATTTCATTTTCTGGGCAGCCTCTTTCGTTCTAGATGCATCTTTCCACAAAATACTAGCATAGCCTTCTGGTGACAAAATAGAATAAATAGCATTTTCTAACATAAACACCTTATTACCGACTCCTAAAGCCAAAGCCCCTCCACTTGAACCTTCTCCAATCACAATAGCAATTACTGGTACTGTTAATCGACTAAGTTCTAACATAGATTTTGCAATCGCTTCTCCTTGTCCTCTTTCTTCTGCACCAATTCCTGGATAAGCACCTTTGGTATCAATAAAAGTAATAACTGGTCTTCTAAACTTTTCTGCTTGACCGCATAAAACGAATCCCTTTACGATAAGCTTCTGGATTTGGCATGCCAAAGTTTCTTTCTATGTTTTCCTTTGTACTTCTTCCTTTTTGTTCTGCTATTACTGTATAATTTTGACTTCCAATTCTCGCCAAGCCACAAACAATCGATTTATCATCTTTAAAATTTCTATCTCCATGCAACTCCATAAATTCATCAAAAATTTCTTCTATATAATCTAATGCTGTTTTTCTTTTTGGATTTCTTGCTATTTCAACTTTTTCCCATGCCATCAATTCTTGCATTTCATTTAAGCTCCTTTCTTTTGAATCTTCCCCACTGGTTCCGGGTTTAAATGGGGAAAATTTCCCCATTTAAACCCGGAACCAGTGGGGAATTTTTCATTTATGTAATTGAATTAATTTGTACAAAGTATTTTTTAATTCTTTTCTTTCTACTATTTTATCAATAAAGCCATGTTCTAATAAAAATTCTGCTGTTTGGAAACCTTCTGGCAATTTTTCTCCAATTGTCTGTTCTATTACTCTTTGACCAGCAAATCCTATCATAGCACCTGGTTCTGCCAAAATAACATCAGCAATACTAGCAAAAGATGCTGTAACTCCTCCATAGGTTGGATCTGTTAAAACAGATATGTATAGCAAACCTGCTTCATTTAATTTTGAAATAGCTGCTGTTGTTTTTGCCATCTGCATTAAAGATATAATTCCTTCTTGCATTCTGGCACCTCCAGAAACACAAAATATAATAAGTGGATGTTTTAATTCAATTGCTTTTTCAATGGCATATGTGATTTTCTCTCCTACTACAACACCCATACTTCCCATTAAAAATCCACTATCCATAACACAAATTACTACTTTTTCTCCTTGTATTTCTCCCATACCACAGCTTACTGCTTCTTGAATCCCTGTTTTTTCTCTTAATCCTTTTATTTTTTTTGGATAATCTTCTAACTCTAATGGATTCGTGGTATCTATTTCTAAATCAAATTTTTCATAAGTTCCTTCATCCATAATACTTTCTAATCTTTTATTAATATGCATTCTAAAATATGCCCCACAATTTGGACATATACTACTATTGGCTCTTACTGTTTCTTTATATAAGATTTCTTTGCATTTATCACATTTCACCCATTTTCCAACTTGTATATCCACTTGATTTTCTGTTCTTTTAGCGGTTGGCTCTCTCTTTTTTATTTTGTCTACTATCATAATTTTTTCCTTTCTAATTCTATTTTAGAATTTCCTTTTCAATAAAAGAAGTATCGAAATTTCCTCGAATAAAATTAGGATTTTTTATAATCTTAAATAGAAAATCTATGTTAGTATCTACTCCTTCTATTACGATTTCTTCTAAAGCCCTCTTCATTTTACTAATCGCTTCATTTCTTGTATCTCCATGCGTAATAATCTTTGCTATCATAGAGTCATAAGAAGGTGGAATGGTATAGCCTTCATATATAGCAGTATCTACTCTAACGCCATTTCCTCCTGGTAAATTTAGCCCTATAATTGTTCCTGGACAAGGCATGAAATTCTTACTTGGATTTTCACTATTAATTCTGCATTCTATGCTATGTCCTCTAAATTCAATATTCTTTTGCTTTATTTTCAATGGCTCTCCTGCAGCAATTTTTATTTGCGCTTTTACAATATCAATTCCTGTTCTTTCTTCTGTAATTGGATGTTCTACTTGAATTCTAGTATTCATCTCCATAAAATAAAAGTTTTTGTCACTATCCACTAAAAACTCAATGGTTCCACAACTTGTATAGCTCGCTACTTTAGCCGCTTTTATAGCTGCTTCTCCCATTTTATTTCTTAATTTCTCATCAATTGCTGTAGATGGTGTTTCTTCTATTACTTTTTGATTTCTACGTTGAATCGAACAATCTCTTTCTCCTAAATGAATCACATTTCCATGTTCATCTGCTAATATTTGGATTTCTACATGTCTTGGATTTTTGATAAATTTCTCTATATAAATTTCATCATCACTAAAAGATATTTTTGCTTCTTGTTTTACAATATGATAGCTACTTTCCAATTCTTCTGCTGAATTCACAATACGAATTCCTTTTCCACCACCTCCAGCTGCGGCTTTTAGCATAACTGGATAGCCTATTTTATCCGCTATCTTGATGGCATCTTTTAGCCCTTTTACACTTCCATCTGAACCTGGTATAACTGGTACTCCTGCTGATTTCATGAGTTCTTTTGCATTTGACTTATTTCCCATCATCTCAATTACTTTATAAGATGGTCCAATGAACTTTATATTAGATTCTTCACATATTTTAGCAAATTGACTGTTTTCTGATAGAAATCCAAATCCTGGATGAATACTGTCTGCTCCTGTTATATTAGCTGCTTCAATTATATTTTTAAAGTTCAAATAACTTTTACTTGGATTCGCTGGTCCTATACATACTGCTTCATCTGCTAAACGAGTATGCATAGCATCTTTGTCCATTTCAGAATATACTGCTACTGTTTTGATATTCATTTCTTTGCAAGCTCTTATGATTCTGACTGCTATTTCTCCTCGATTGGCAATTAAAATCTTGTTCATGCTTTTATTTTCCTTTCTTGATGTTTTTAAAATAGGGGAAAAACATCATAATTATATATTACTGTTTTCAAAAGTCTTCATTTTAGAAACTACGATGTTTTTTTGCCCCCATTTTCAAAACATCATTCTCATTCTACTACTGCAAAAGTTAATTCTCCTTTTGCTACGATTTTATCTTCTACTGTTGCAATTGCTTCTCCTACTCCAATTGGACCTTTTTTCTTAATAATTTTTACTTCTAATTTTAATTTATCTCCTGGCACTACCATCTTTTTAAATTTCATCTTGTCAATTCCACCAAATAAAGCATTCTTTCCTTTGTTTTCTTCTAAACTAAGGATTGCAACTGCTCCTGTTTGCGCTAAACTCTCTGCAATTAGTACACCTGGCATAATAGGATTTCCTGGAAAGTGCCCTTTAAAATACCATTCTTCTTCTTTTACTTCTTTGTATGCTATGGCACTTTCTCCTGGTTTATATTCTTCTACTTCATCTATCATTAAAAAAGGTTCTCTTTGTGGTATGATTTCTTTTATTTGTTCTTTGTTTAACATTCTTTCCCCTTCTTTCTCTTGATTTTATCCTCACATAAAACTTATTTTATAACAAACAATGGCTTACCATACTCGACTGTTTCTTCATCCTTTACTAGAATTTCTGTAACTTCTCCATCAAATTCAGATTCTATCTCATTCATCAACTTCATAGCCTCGATAATACAAAGGACATCTCCCTTTTTCACTTTTTGTCCTAGTGTTACGAAAGATTCACTATCAGGAGAAGGTTTGGCATAAAAAGTTCCTACCATTGGTGATTTTACAACATTTCCCATTGGTATATCTTCTTTATCTTCTTGTTTTACTTCAGCTATTTCAAGCTTTTCAACTTTTTTTTCCTCTTTTGTTTGTAACTTTTCTACTACCACTTGCTTTTCTTCTTTTTTCATACTAATTTTTGTACCATCTGGAAAATCAATATCAAGTGTAGTTAATTTTGAATTCCCCATATCTTCCATTAATTGTTTGATTTTTTCATATTCCATGATTTCTCAATCCTTTCCTCTATTTGTCTAACAAAATCATTTAATTTTCATATTTCTTTAGAATAATACTAGCATTGTGACCACCAAATCCTAAAGAATTTGACATAACAACTTTTACTTCACTCTTTCTTACTTCATTTGGTACAATATCTAAATCACACTCTTCATCTTTTTCTTGATAATTAATCGTTGGTGGAACGATTTTATCTTCAATTGCTTTAGCACAGAAAATTGCTTCCACGCCTCCTGCTGCTCCTAATAAATGACCAATATTTCCTTTGGTTGAACTTACCATTACTTTTTTACTTGCTTCTCCTAAAGCTGTCTTAATTGCCATGGTTTCACAAGCATCATTTAAATGGGTAGATGTACCATGTGCATTAATATAATCGATTTCTTCTGGTTTTATGTTAGCATCTTCTATGGCTCTTTTCATAGCTCTTGCTCCACCTTCTCCTTCTGGAGCTGGTGAAGTGATATGATAAGCATCTGATGTAGCTCCATAGCCAACTACTTCTGCATATATTTTAGCACCTCTTTTAACCGCATGTTCTAATTCTTCTAATATAAGAATTCCTGCCCCTTCTCCCATAACAAATCCACTTCTTTCTTTATCAAATGGGATACTTGCTCTATTGGAATCAGTAGCATAAGATAATGCTTTCATATTTTCAAATCCAGCTATTCCAACACTACAAATGGAAGCCTCTGTTCCTCCTGTTACAATCACATCTTCTGAACCATATTTAATTGTTTTATAAGCTTCTCCTATGGCATGAGTAGAAGATGCACATGCTGTTACAATCGAAATCGATTCTCCTTTTACTCCTAAATCAATCGCAATATTTCCTGCTGGCATATTAGCAATTGCCATAGGAATGAACATAGGTGATACTCGATTGTTCCCTTTTTCATAATTGGTTTCACATTGTTCTTGGATGGTTTTTAATCCTCCAATACCAGAACTTACAAACACACCTACTCTTTCAAAATCCGTATTTTCTTGTGTAATACCACTATCTTGAAAAGCTTCTCTTGCCGCTATGATAGCAAATTGTGAACTTCTATCTAACCTTTTTGCTTGCTTCTTATCAAAATATTGCTCTGCTTCATATTCTTTTACTTCTGCATCTAAACTAGTTTTGTAATTAGTAGCATCAAATAAAGTTATTTTATTAATTCCACATTTCTTTTCTTGAATACCTTTCCATGTTTCTTCTACATTTTTTCCGATTGGGGTAATAGCTCCCAATCCAGTAATTACAACTCTTCTTTCCATTTTTTCAATCCTTTCTATTTGAAATTTTATTTGATTTATGGTATAATATTAATATAAAATAAAGGAGGTATTACCTATGAGTAATTTTCATGAGGAGATTGGATTTAAGCTCCTTCAGCGGTATGTAAACGAGAATTTGTCTTACTCGTCTAAAAAATCGCAAATATTAATTCAGGTTATCAATGCAACCATTAACAATGACAACAAACTTCCGGAAATGCTATCTATTATCGATTGTTGTAACAATCCTGATGATACACAACATTTGGCGGAAAAAATATTCGAAGATATTTCAGCTTTTTGTGAATGTCATGACCTTCCAAATATGGGAAGGTACGAATATAATAGTACTTTCACAATCAATTCTACAACTCCTTCGAAAATCATTTTTACTAAATCGGAGGATTAACCAAGAAAAGCCTTTATTCTTTACCAAAAGATAAGGGCTTCTTTTGGTTTTACTCTCCTTCTAAAACAATTTATTTTTTACATTAGCATACCGCCATCAACGTTTAACACTTGCCCTGTCATATAAGAACTATCAGAAGAAGCCAAAAACTTCACAACATTTGCCACATCTTGAGCTATCCCCATACGTTTCAAAGGAATATTTTTTGCAATTTCCTCTTTTACCTCATCTTTCAAAACTTCAGTCATACTAGTTTCAATAAAACCAGGTGCTACTGCATTTACTAAAACACCTCTCGAAGCTACTTCTTTTGCCAAACTTTTCGTAAATCCAATAATTCCAGCTTTTGATGCTGAATAATTAGTTTGCCCTGCATTTCCAGATACTCCTACTACAGAAGAAATATTGATAATTCTTCCAGAACGTGCTTTTAGCATATGACTAATTACATTTTTGGTCACATTAAAAGTCCCCACTAAATTGACATCAATCACTTGTTCAAAATCTTCTTTCTTCATTCGCATTAGTAACATATCTTTTGTGATGCCAGCATTATTTACTAGCACATCTATTTTTTCAAATTTTTCGATTACTTGTTTTACAAATTCTTCACAATCTTCAAAGCTAGAAACATCTCCTTTAATAGCTAAACATTGTACTTTACTTTCTTCTATCTCTTTTTTTACACTTTCTGACTCTTCATTTTCTCTACGATAATTTAGAGCGATATCATATCCTTCTTTCGCAAGTGTAACAGCTATTTGCCTTCCAATTCCTCTAGTTGCTCCTGTAATCAATGCCACTTTACTCATATTTCTCGACTCTCCTTTTAATTTTTTTATTTTTTAATGATACTTATTTTTTTATTTTATGATGTCTTTAACTCACCCAAAAAAACATCCAATGATTCTACATTATTAATATTAAAAATTCTAATTTCTTTATCAGTAGATATTCTTTTCACAAATCCAGATAAAGTTTTTCCGTGGTCCAATTTCAACAAAAGTATCGATTCCCATATCTAACATTGTTTGCAAACTTTTGCTAAATCTCACAGGGCTTACAATATGTTTGGCTAAAATATCTTTTATATCCTGTTCTTTACTATATATAGTTCCATCTAAATTCTTAACAACTGGTATTTTAAAATCATGAATCATAACTTGTTCTAATTCTTCTCTTAATTTATCAGATGCTTTGATTAACTTTTCAGTATGAAATGGTCCTACTGTTTTTAATATTCTTACTTTTTTAGCCCCTAATTCTTTCGCAATTACTTCTGCTTGTTCTACTGCTTCCTTTTCTCCTGAAATAGCAATTTGACCTATTGTATTGTAGTTAGCTGGTACAACAAAACCCTTTGTAACTTTTTGACAAACTTCTTCTACTTGCTTTTCATCCATTCCCATAATAGCGGCCATTAACCATTCTCCTTCTGGGACTAATTCTTGCATGTATTCTCCTCTTTTTTGAACTAGTTTTACACCTTCTTCAAAAGCAATCGCTCCACTATGAATCAATGCACTATATTCTCCTAAACTAAGTCCACTTGTTACTTCTGCTTTTATATCATTTTTCTTTAATATCTCTAAAATGGCTAAACTCATTGTCAAAATAGCAAGTTGTGTATGTTTTGTTTGATTTAACTCTTCTTCACTTCCGCAAAATGATATGTTAGCAATATCAATTTTAGTTAAATCCTTTACTTTTTCATATACTTCTTTAACCAAGTCATATTTCTCATATAAATCTTGCCCCATTCCTATACTTTGAGAACCTTGCCCTGGAAATAAAAAACCTAATTTCATTTTATTTACCTTCCTCTTTTCTATTTTTATATGCTCTTTTCTTAAAATTTCTATCAATTTCTTTTTTCTATACGATTTAGTTTCAGCAATTATTTTATCTTTTTAATTACTGTATTAACTAGAAATTCTGTCCATTAATCTATCTTCAAATAAATTACAAAATTCTGCTATTACTTGATTTCTTTTTACCTCTATTTTAAACTCTTTTTTGATAGAAGTAGCAATATTACTTATTTCTTCCTCAAATACTTCTTGTTCTGTGTTGATACCGAATACCAATCACAACATATTTTGCATTTTTTCCTTTTAGCTTTGTTTCTGTTAGAATGCCACCTAATTTTTTACCTTGATAAACTAAATCATTCGGAAATTTAATTTCAAAAGAAATGCCATATAATTTTTGAAATACTTCTACTAAAGTTTCAGCAATTTCAATCGTAATTCCTTCTAATCGATCAACTCCACAATTAACTTCTAACACAAATGAAAATGCTATATTATTCTTTTCATTTGTGTACCATTTTCTACCATGTGTTCCGTTTTCCGTTGGTTTGTATGTCTGCTAAAATGATAGTTCCATTTTTTATCGTGTTTTTTTCTACTTGCCTCCAAACTTCACTTTGCGTTGAATCAATTTCTTCATAGTAGATAACATTTTTCCCTAGAAATTTAGTTGTTAGATTTTCCAGTTGCATTTGCTTCCTCTTTTCTAATTTGTTCTAAATTGTTTTGTCTTTTTATTTTATTGGTAGTTGTTTTTATCAATGGTTCTTGTGTTAGTATAATTCCTTTGATGGCTTTATAATGTGGCATTGTTTTATTAAGTTCTTTTATTTTTTCGTTGATTACTTGATAAATACTTTCTTCTCCTTGTACTTTATAGGTATTTTCTACAATTTCTTGATTATAAACTAATTTGGCAAAAATCTTAATATCATTCTTATCTTCTGACATTTGTTTTCCAAATACAAAAGATTCTTCTATTCCTTCGATTCGATTGATTAAGTTTTCCATTTCTTCTGGGAAGATATTTTTTCCATTTTTTAATACAATCACACTTTTCTTTCTTCCACAAATAAAGATGTATCCTTCTTCATCAATCCTTGCTAAATCTCCCGTATAAAACCAACCATCTACTAATGCTTTTTTGGTTTCAGCTCGATTTCCAAAGTATTCTAACATAATATTAGGTCCTTGTACAATTAACTCTCCAATTCCTTCTTGATTTACGTTTACAACTTTTGCTTTTACACTTGGAACGGTTTTTCCAATCGAACCTAGTTTGTAATATTGTTTTGTCCCAATGGCAATAACAGGTGATGTTTCTGTTAAACCATATCCTTGTACTAAATTCAATCCTAACAATCTATATTTTTCTTCAATTCCACTATCTAAACTTGCTGCTCCACTGATTAATAGCTTAACATTCCCCCCTAACATATCATGTATTTCTTGAAATGCTTTCTTTTTTTCTTCCATCGTATGATTTCTATATTGTTCTTCTTTTTGTAAGATTTCCTCTAGCTTTCCCTGTTTTTGTATTTGTTTTCGAATAATTTTAAAAATTTTTTCATAAATAGCTGGAACTGATGCCATTACAGTAACTTTATATTCTCTCATATTTTCTGGAATGTGTCTCATGCCATCACAAAATACTGTTTTTGCTCCTTTGTACAAAGCAAATAAAAAACCAACTGTACACTCAAATACATGATGCAACGGTAAAAAAGATAAGAATACATCATTACAATCGACTTCTAATATAGAAGCAATGTCCATTAAGTTAGAACACAAATTTTTATGAGATAGTGCTACTATTTTAGAAGCTGATGTCGTTCCTGATGTAAATAACATGATACTCATCTGCTCATTATCAATTTCTGCATTTATAAATTCTTTGTTTCCTTGTTTAATTAGTTCTTTTCCTACTTCTATTAACTCTTTTTCTGCATAAATACCATTTCCATGTTGCTCTAAATCCATAGATATTAGATGTTTTAATTTTCCAACCCCTTCGTTTTTAGCACTTTCTAACATGGTTTCATATTTCTTTGAATAAAAAATTGCTTCTATTTCTGAACGCTCGATTAAGCTCTTTAACTCATTTGCTGGCAAAGATTTGTCTAATGGTACTACAATTCCAGTTCCACATACAATCGATAAGTATGCAATTTCCCATTCCCATCGATTTTCTCCAATAACAGCTATTCTTTTCCCTTTTAACCCCATATTTATTAAAGCTGTTCCTAGTCCATCTATCATTTCTCTTACTTCTTTATGGTTTATATTTCTATATTTTCCTTCCCCTATTTTAATTTGATATGCCGTTTTTTGGGCATATTCTTTTCCTGATTTTTTTAACATGTCTTTTAAATTCGTTATTTTCATATAATCTTGTTTTTTTTCAGATGTCATTTATTTTCATTCCTTTCTCAAGGTTTCCTTTAAGTTTTATAAAATATCTATTTTTTTCAAACTTTTCTCCTCATTCGTTTTTCTTGTATATTTTATATCACAAATTTTAAAAAAAAGGATTAGACTGACAAGTCAGTCTAATCCTTTTTTTATTTTTTAATTTTTAATTACTATTATCATCAAAATAATATTATTTTATTGTATATATGTTTTCTCCTACTTTCTGTAATTTTACTCCAGAGGATAAGCATACAATTGGTCGAAAACCATCATTCTCTCCAATTACACCTGTGTAACTTACTGCGCCCCTATAAGAAAGTCGCATTATCCACTCACTATAGCCTACAGAAGGAGAAGAAACTCTCATAGCATCTGCCTTTTCCCTACTTTCTATTATATATAATCCATCCTTTACATTTAACATTTCCTCATAATAATCTGCCCAATTATTTCCTCCATCTTTACTTATTTCATATCCATTTATATTAGTCACACTTATTTGATAATCCGTTCCATATTTTTCATTATAGGATTTAAATAATAATTCTATCGTTGGTCCTCCAATTGCATAATCTGCTTTTTCTCCCTTAAATACTTTCCATATTTCTGTATCTAACATATAAGCTACTGCTTTCATATTATCATTCGTACTTTTAATATTATTGGTAGTCAAATAATTAAAATAATTGCTATTCAGATTTTGTAATTTTATATTCGTTATATGAGAAGAACCCTCTGGGTAATCTAATATTACATTATTAAATGATAATTTATAATCAGAATTTTTATATATTGTTTGATTTTTAGATGGTGGACAATAGTTAGCATGAATATAGTCATCTGCTATTAAATAAATGTTAGTATTATCTGCATAAAATATTTTCCAATTTTCTACTGCTTCATTATAATCTTTCCCCTCAACTGTATCTAGTGTATATCCTGTTACCATTGCTCCATAATACTTACTTTTATCTGTATCTGTTGCAATATCATTTGCTGTTATTATTTCATCTACTGGTGGTATTTCTCCAGAATCATCTAACTTATTAATTTTCCCCTCATTATCTATTATATAAGCATTATTGGTTTTGAAAAATGTTACTTTAATCGAACTATTTTCATCTTCTATTACTACTACATTTACATTTAGATTTTTTAATTCTTTTTCCAGTTCTTCCCTTGAAACTGTTTTATCTTCATTTTGTTGTTTATTGGCTAATACTGTTCCATAAGCTAACTTAATTTGTTCTTTTTCCTCTTCTTCTATTGTTTTATTTTTAGCTGTTTCTCCCTTTGTTAAAATTCCATTTTCACCTGTCAACATGGCAATGCTTATTCCTACTAATATCAATAAAACAATTATGGTTATTACAAGTGCAATTAATGTTATCCCCTTATTGGTTCTATTATTTTTAAATGTTCTCATAAAAATATCTCCTCTTTTTCTTTAGCATTATTCTCTTTTATTCATTTCTTTTTACATTGTACCATATCTGTTCCATTTTTTCAACATTTCTTACATAATATTTTAATCATGCCATTTTCATTTTACTCATACAATAAAATAATGAGATGAGGTGTTGTTAGATGAATTTTTTATTCAATTGCCTAAAAGGAATTGCTATTGGAAGTGGTGCTATTCTTCCAGGAATTAGTAGTGGAGTATTCTGCGTGATTTTCGGTATCTATGAAAAACTTTTGGATAGTATTTTGAATTTTTTTAGTGATATTAAAAATAACTTTAAATTTCTTTTTCCTATTTTAATAGGTTGTGGAATTGGTATCGTTTTATTTGGTAACCTTTTAAATTATTGTTTATACCAATTTCCTACTCAAACAAAATCTGTTTTTATTGGACTTATTTTAGGAAGTATTCCTAGTTTACTAAAAGAAGTGCATAAAAAGCAAAAAGCAAAACCATTTTATTGGCTTTTCTTTTTGCTTGCTCTTTTCATTGGTATTTCTTCTATTTTTTTGGAAAATATTTTACCGATTCAGACACCTGAAAATGTCAATTTTCTTTATTTAGTAGTTTGCGGTTTTTTCATGTCTATTCGGTATTATTGTTCCTGGTGTTAGTAGCACTATTATTCTAATGCTTATGGGAGTATATTCTATCTATCTTTCTTCTGTATCTAGCTTATATTTTCCTATTCTAATTCCAATTTCTATTGGTGTAATTGTTGGTGGTTTTTGTTTTATGAAATTAATAAAGTTTTTATTAGAACATTTCTATGCTCCTACTTTTTACTGTATTATTGGTTTTACAATTGGTTCTATTTTTGTTTTGCTACCCAATTTTTCTTCTCCTCTTGACATTGTTATTGGTAGCTTGTCTTGCCTTTTACGGATTTATGATTGCTTCTATTCTTGAAGTTCTAAATTAATCGCCCCAATTTCCCCACTAAAACCCGGAACCAGTGGGAAAATTGGGGGAATTTTATTTTCTTCTTCTTATAATCCAATCTTTTTCACACCTTATTGGTAATTTCATTTTTACCTTTTGTCCTTTTACTCCTGGACTTACTTCTGTAATTTCTTCTCCTGTTTCATCATTCCACAATTGTTCTATTTGAAATACAAAAGGTTCTATTTTATTAGGAACAATAATTTCTAATGTATCTCCTATTTGCAATTTGTTTCTAATTTCTATTACTGATTTCTCTTCTGCATATTCTACTACTTTTCCACCAAATTCATAATTTTCATTATATTGTCTTCCACCATATTCTTGGATGTCTTTGTTGTTTCTATCATTAAAATAAAAAGTAGTTAATCCTCTTGTTTTTACTTTTTCTAGTTCTTCTCTATATTTGGTATCATCATAATTTTCAGGGTCTTTTTGATAATCATCAATAGCATTTCGATAGGCATTTATTACACTTGCTATATAATATTCTGTCTTTAATCTTCCTTCTATTTTCAAACTATCAATTCCCATATCAATAATTTCTGGCAATTCTTTAATTAGACACAAATCCTTGGAAGAAAAAATACTAGTACCATACTCATCTGTTTCAATTGGCATCAACTCTCCAGGATTATTTTTTTCTTCTGCATATAAATTGTAAGACCATCGGCAACTTTGTACACAATCTCCTAAATTTGCACTTCTACAAGATAAGAAATCACTTAAAAAACATCTTCCTGAAAAAGCAAAACAGATTGCTCCATGCACAAATATTTCTACTTCTAAATCTTTTGGTTTATTTTCCATAATGTATTTTAATTGTTCTTTGTTCATTTCTCTTGCCATAATAACTCTTTTTGCTCCATTTTTATACCAAAAATTGCAATCTTGAAGACTGATGATATTGGCTTGTGTACTTATATTAATTGGCACAGAGGGTGCATATTTTTTCAATACTTCAATTACACCTACATCTGCTACAATCACTCCATCTGGTTTTAATTTTTCTAATTTTTTTGCCATGTTGATAATTTCTTCGTATTTTTCATCCCAAGCAAATATATTTAGTGTTACATATACTTTTTTTCCTATTTCATGTGCATATTTTATGGTTTTTTCTAAATCATCTTCTTGCATGTCTGCTCTTGCTCTTAAAGATAGTGATGATGTTCCACAATAGACAGCATCCGCTCCATACAAATAGGCTACTTTTGCTTTTTCGTATGACCCTGCTGGTGCTAATAGTTCGATTGGTTTCATTTCTATTTCTCCTTTTTGAACTATTATATATTTAGTTTCCTCACTTGTCAAATCCACTTTATGTTTACAACTGTACTTTTCTTATTTTTTGTGGTATAATTATTTTAATAAAATATGTAAGAAAGGATTTTTTATTATGAGAAAAAAGACAAAAATGTTATTACACCGGACTTATGTAACTGCTGTAGAAAAATCAAGCAATATTTTGGAAATCATTGAAAATTTGTACAAATTATTGCATGAAACTTCTGATATTCCTAGCGAAGATATGGAAGATTTTGAAAACTTTTTAAGAGGTCTTTATACCTCTAAAATGATTCGCCGACAAACCTTTCAAATAACAAATCTTGCTACAGATATTGTATCAGTCATTATGTATATTGTTATTTGGTTAAATTCTACTCAACAAATGCATTTACATGCTGATATAACTGGTCGGCGAAAAGCTTTGGAAACAGAACTTGAAAAATTATGGGTAAAACCCATCATACACGATAGATTTGGGATTCGTACAATCATTTCTGTTTCAGAAAATATTGAAGAAAATAACGATATGCTTCTTCAAGTTTCTTCTTGTATTGTTAATATTTTAACCCAAAAGGATAGGAAATTATATAATGAATTTCTATCTTGGGTTCATTCTAGCAATGACATTGATGAACTTTCTATTGCAAAAATTGAATTTATTTTAAATCTTCCTTTAAGCTTTGATCCAGAGTTATATAAAGACTATGTAAATGAGCCAAAAGATTCTACCTACCAATCATTGCATTGGGTTTTAGTTTTGGAACCTTTTTCATCAATTCTTCCTGGATTTGAATTTGAACTTCAATTTCGAACCCATGATATGCATGATAATGCGGAAAGAGGTTATGCTTCT
The DNA here is from genome assembly GCA_022792395.1 of Clostridia bacterium. Classification (GTDB taxonomy): domain Bacteria; phylum Bacillota; class Clostridia; order TANB77; family CAG-508; genus CAG-269. The sequence continues at coordinate 4,942 of JAAWAX010000021.1, read as the reverse complement.
AAATACAGCTCTGAACGGCGCCCAGATACCAAAGGAATTTTTTGTGTTAATGATTTTTCAAAAATCCATATTGATGGATTTACCAGTTATGATTCAAAAGATGATGATACCGATGGTATTCACTTTTCAAAAAAATTTATTGTCCGGAAAATAAGTCCAACGCTTGTTTATTTAAGCAATTGAAAATTTTTTCATACCCCTCAAAACCTTTACACACCCAGAAATTATTTCTGGGTGTGTTTTCTGTTTATTATCTTATTCGACTCACAGCCAATCCATCTCCTACCTCTAAAATTTCAGTTTCAAGATTTGGATTTTCGCTAACTTCTTTAATATATTCTCTCAAATTTCTAACAGCTGTACGTTGTTTGTGTTTATTATAATCACTTAAAACATATCCCTTATATAAAATATTATCTGCAAAAATAATCCCTTGTGGCTTAATCATTCTTAAAGATTCTTGTAAAAAAAGTGGATATTTTCCTTTTGCCGCATCTATAAAAACAGCATCATACTTTTCATTTAAAGTTGGCAAGATTTCAACAGCATCTCCCTCATAAATATTAATTTTATCCTCTACTCCAACTTTTCTAATATTTTCTCTTGCTTCTTTTACTCTTTCTTCCTCTCTTTCTATGGTATCTATTTTACCATTAGGAGATAGAAAATTTGTAAAACACATTGCGGAATATCCTACTGCTGTTCCTATTTCTAGTATTCTTTCTAGTTTCATTTTTTTTAAATACTTTTCCATTACGGCTAAAGTATCATCCATAATAATTGGTATATGTTCTTCTAATGCTTTTTTCTTTATTTTTTCTAATTCTTGTTGGTTCATTTTCCCTCCAAACTTGACTCATTAGTTCGTTCTATATGTCTTTATTTCATTTTCTTTCCTAGTAATCTTGATTTTATTCGAGTTAGAGGTGGCTAAATTTGTTCAAGCCACCTCATTTTCTATTTTATTTGTTTCTATTTGCTCTTTCTCTTTCCTTGCTATCTAATATCTTCTTTCTTAAACGAATAGATTCTGGTGTAACCTCTACCAATTCATCATCTTGAATAAACTCAATTGCCTTTTCTAATGACATTTGAATTGGTGGTACTAAACGAAGTGCTTCATCTGAACCAGAGGCTCTTGTATTAGTCAAATGTTTTTCTTTACATACATTAATTGCCAAATCTTCCCCTCTTGAATTAAGTCCAACAATCATTCCTTCATATACTTCTACACCTGGTCCGATAAATAATTCTCCTTTATCTTGTGCATTGTATAATCCATAGGTTACTGATTTTCCGTTTTCAAATGCTACTATAGTTCCCCTTACACGTGCTTGGATATCTCCTTTATATGGTTCATAAGAATCAAAGATGTGGTTCATAGTACCTTCTCCCTTGGTGTCTGTTAAGAATTCTGTTCGATATCCAATTAATCCTCTTGCTGGTATTTTGAATTCAATTTTTGTATGTCCTGCTTCTGCTGGTTCCATGTTTACCATTTCTGCTTTTCTTCTTCCTAATTTTTCAATTACATTTCCTACACAATCATCTGGAACATTGACTACTAAACTCTCGATTGGTTCTGATTTTACTCCATCAATTTCTTTAATGATAACTTTTGGTCTGGATACTAAAAGTTCAAATCCTTCTCTTCTCATTGTCTCAATCAATACAGATAAATGTAATTCTCCTCTTCCAGATACTTCAAAAGAGTCTGGTGAATCAGTTTCTTTTACACGTAAAGATACATTTCTTTCTAGTTCTTTGAATAATCTATCTCTAATATGTCTTGATGTGATAAATTGTCCCTCTTTTCCTGCAAATGGTCCATTGTTTACACTAAATGTCATAGAAACCGTTGGTTCATCAATATCTACAAATGGGATTTTTTCTGGGTTATTAAAATCACAAATCGTATCTCCTATGTTGATATCTGGAAGTCCTGCTAATTCTATGATATCTCCAGCTTTTCCTTCTTCTACTTCTACTTTATTTAATCCAACATGAGTATAAACTTTAGCAATTCTTCCTTGTGTAATTTTGTCTTCTTTTCCACAGATTGCTACTGGCATTCCTACTTTTATAATTCCTCTTTCTACTCTTCCGGACAGCTATTCTTCCTACATAATCATCATAGTCAATGTTAGATACCAACATTTGTGCTGTTCCTTCTTCATCACAATCTGGTGCTTGAATCGTATTTATCATGGTTTCAAATAGACAACTTAAGTCTTCTGTTTCATCATTTAAATCCATTTTAGCAATTCCATTTTTAGCTGATGCATATACAACTGGAAAGTCTAATTGTTCATCAGTAGCATCTAATTCAATGAATAATTCGATTACTTGGTCTACTACTTTTTCAGGTGTTGCTCCTGGTCTGTCAATTTTATTAATAACTACAATCGGTTTTAATCCTAAAGCTAAAGATTTCTTCAAAACTTCTCTCGTTTGTGGCATAGCACCTTCAAAGGCATCTACTAATAGTAAAACACCATCTACTGTCTTTAAAACTCTTTCTACTTCTCCACCAAAATCAGCATGTCCTGGTGTATCTACAATATTGATTTTTACATCTCCATGCATAACAGATGTGTTTTTAGAAAGTATCGTAATTCCTCTTTCTTTTTCTTGGTCATTGGAATCCATTATTCTTTCTTGTACTTGTTCATTTTCTCTAAAGATATGGCTTTGTCTTAACAAAGCATCTACTAAAGTCGTCTTTCCATGGTCTACGTGTGCTATGATTGCAATATTTCTAATATTTTGATTGTTCATTTTTTACTCCTTCTTTTTAATAATTGGGAATTGTTCTTTTTGCTCCTTTTCTCTTAAAAACATATAAAATTATACATCTTTTAGATATATTTGTCAAATTATAATTTGTTAGGTAAAGTATAAAGATTAAATTTTTATATTTTTATTTAAGTTCCTTCTTACATTATCCTTCTGCTTTTTCTATATTATTTATTTCTTCACCCTTGTTATATACTTTTTTTAAACAATGTTTACAAAGTCTCTCTTTAAATTTCATTGTTCCTATTCCATCTACTACTATTTGAAAATATTTATCTCTAAATCTGTATTTGTTGAAAATTTTACTTCTTATTAATCTATTTACCATATATTTTTGTATTTTCCTCAATTCTTCAATTTCAAGCTTTTCAAATACATTATTTATGGTATCGTAATATGGTATTTCTGTTCATTAAAAAACTCTTTTGTGACAAAATTTTTATTTTATCACAAAGAAGTTCAACTTTTGTAGTTACACAACATCAATATTTTATTTTTTATTGCGAAAAATTTTTATTCCTCATAACTATTGTTACTATATTAACTTTTTAAACGATTTAGCATTTTCTTCGTACCCCACATAAGGACATTCAAGGCTATAATAAATAGTAAAGTCTTTTCTAAAGTTAAATTTATATATTCATTCATATTCTTCCTTTTTTCTATATAAAGGCTAATTGTTCTTCTTGTTTAATTTCTTTTTTATATGCCTTTACTATATCACTCATTCTATAAAGTAGCCCATATCTTTCACATTCTTCTTTAAATATTTTATCTAAATTTTTATTTAATGGATAACAAAAATAATCATTTCCATAAGTTTTTATATATTTCTCTTTTAGTTTAGGAAATATTTTATCTAACTGCTCATAAAAATATTCTCTTTGATTTCCTCTTAATGTAATTCCCCCCATTGAAAATACAAATTTTGCTCCATTTTCATAAGACAATTTTATTACTTTTTTAATATTATCTTCTGAATCTGTTATAAATGGAATAATTGGTGTTAATAATGTTCCAACAAATAATCCTTGTTTAGATAATTGTTTCATTGCTTTTAGTCTTTCAGAAGAAACACATACATTGGGTTCTATTTTTCTTGATAATTCATCATCTGCTGATGTAATTGTAAATTTAAGTATTACATCTGCTTTCTTGTTTATTTCCTTAAATATATCTATATCTCTAACAATTAAATTGCTTTTTGTTTCTATTGATACTCCAAATTTATAGTATGAAATCAGTTCTAGTGCTTTTCTTGTTATTTCATATTGTTTTTCAAAAGGATTATAAGTATCTGACATTGCACCTACTCCAATTACTCCCTTTTTTCGTTTATTCCTTAACTCTTGATTTAATATTTCTATTTCTCTTTTTTTGCTTCTTACTCTATCAAATTCTTCTACTTGATAACAATCACTTCTACTATCGCAATAAATACATTTATGACAGCAACCTTTATATAGATTCATATTATAATCAATTCCAAACCATTCTTCTCCATGTGTTGCTCTTTGAAGTATTGTCTTTGCTTCTATAAATTCCATAACTATTTCCTTTTTCTTATTGGATGTCTTATAACTGTTTTTAATTTATTTACATCACATCTTCTTGGATTACTTAAATAAATTTCGTGATGAAAACGAGTAGCAGTAATATCTAGTTCATATCCATTTTCTATTATATATTCGTGCATTAAGCTAATCGTTTTTGGCTCATTATCATAAGAGCCTATGTGCATACATTGAACACAGATTCCTTCATCATAGGTTAAAAATTCTACTTTTGAAAAATCTTGTTTTTTCTTATTAGTTGCTTCACGAACTGCCCAATCAAAATCTTTTTTTGTTACAAAGTCTGGTAGCCTAATAATTGAAATAAAATTAAATTTGTCTTTACTTTTATAGTCTATTATATCTTTATCATTACCTTCTTGCCACCAAAAGCCTTCTAATGGAGGAACTACATATTCAAAATAACCATCTATTTTATATGTTCCCTTATCACTCATTTTTATCGTAAAAGCAATCGCATACAAAAGTCCAATTGAATCTTTGTATTCACTATTTTCATTATGAGGATTTCCTTTTCCTCTAACTGCAATATAATTCATTTTAGGAATTTTTACAATACTAGGTTTATTTTT
>JAAWAX010000054.1 GCA_022792395.1 Clostridia bacterium | reverse complement strand
ATTTCCATCATAGGCAATTACTACATCATGTATATCTTCCAATTTGTTATACTGAATGTATTCGGCTCTATTTTCTTCTCCGCCTACAAGTTCATTTAAAAACTTATCTAATTCATGGCATAATTCAACAAAATCTTTATTACAACCATCTGTGTATTCAAATCTCATAGCCTATTTGCTCCGTTAAATTATTGTTTATCGTACAATTATTATATCACGAAAAATGAAAGAACGCAACCGATTGAATTTTGCGGGAAATATAAAACATATCTATATCTCACTAGGCTACGAGTAGCCAAGTTCGTCCACGCTTAAAATACAATGGAAAATGTATGGCTTTATGCCATACATTTTCTATTGCCTGCTGCTTGCCTAAAATTCCCTATGGGAATTACTGTAAATTTCACGTTCTTTTTGTTTTCGTAAGTGTGACAAAAGTGGAAAGTTTTTTTGTTTATTCATAATTAGTTTTGGTTATTTTTACAAGCATATTGATTTTTGTTGTGGGATATGGTAATATAAAACTATCATATATAGCCAAATAACAGAAAGCATAAAGATTTGCAATGAGTTTTTATTTACTTTTATCGGGGAATTTTGTTTATAGATGCTTTAATATGATAATTCGTTATTATATTTTGGAGGTATAAAATGTTTGAAAAAAATGACAGGATATTATTTGCAGCAAAAATAATCCTATACTTTGCCATCTTTATTTTTGCCGTAGCGTCGTTGGTGTTGGGAATTGTACTTTCAATAGTAATGGAAAGCAGCGTGCTTTTTTTAGTGGCTTTCGCAGGATGGTTTGTGTGTTTGCTTATGTGGGTATTTTCTAAACTGCTTTTGTCCTATCTTTGCGATATTAAGTTGATAAGAAATAAACTCTACGGAGAAAGCAATGCAAAATTGGAAAGGTTTTTAAAGGATACTGATAAGGGTGAGGCTAGTTCCGAACTGCCCAATAAACAATAGGAAAAGCAAGCAGGAATTGATATTTGCGACATAGGCGATTAAGCATTTAACTTTTTGCCTTTGACTTCTTTTTGCCGAGAATGATGAGTAATCGTGTAGAATCTACATAAAAATTATAATTTCTACATACTATTTGTAAAATATGCAAGATAAATATGGATAAATAAATTCGAATGCACAGTATAATAATTATGATATCGTATTCAGGCAGAATATCGCTTGATTTGACGTGGCTCAACTCTTTGCTTTTTGTGAGATGAGAGCGGCAATTATATATACTTGGAGGTATCTATGAATTTAAGCCTTTTGACGGTTTCGGCAGGTATTGATTTTTGGGGCATTGCGGCGCAGGCGTCGCTTTTGATAGTAGGATTTGTCATGCTGATAAAGGGCGCAGATTGGTTTGTGGACGGCGCGTCCATGATAGCAAGAAAATTCGGCATACCGCAGATCGTCATAGGTCTCACAATAGTTGCATTCGGCACAAGCGCGCCGGAGGCTGCTATAAGTATCACGTCGGCATTAAAGGTCAGCGCGGGGCTGGCGATAGGCAACGTCTTAGGGTCAAATATCATGAATATAT
>JAAWAX010000020.1 GCA_022792395.1 Clostridia bacterium | reverse complement strand
TTCCCTTATTTACCTAGTATTTTGTCTTCATCAAGCTTCGTTTTTTACATCTTTACTTATTTTACTTTGCTATATTAGAATAATGATTTTATTTTCATCTTTCTTCTATCTTTTGTTTTTTGATTCAATCTTTTATTTTTTGTTTATAAAAATTTTTTATTGCTTTTTTATTTAATTTTATAAATATCTTTTTTATTTATCTTTTTATTTTTGGTTTCTTATTTTTGCTTTCTTCTTTTTATTTACTAATTTTATTTTTTTTTCTTCTATTTTTATCCTTTTATTTTTTTCTAATTCTTTTTTAAACTTTTTTTTCAAAATTTTTCTACCCTATTTCTAAAATTTTTTGCTCCTTTTTTTCTTTATGTAACTTGTTTTTTTCTTCTTTTTCTTTGGAATGGAGTCTTCTTTTTTCTTTGTTGCCTAGTAACTTTCTTTCTCAAATTCTTCTTTTTTATTGTTTCTTTTCTATAATAATACTTTTTCTTTTTTCATTTTCTATTATTTAGATTGTAGTTTCTTTATAAATTTTTTTTATTATTTTCTATTTGTTTTTTCATTTATTTTTTCTTATCTTATTTAAGTATTATTTTGTTCACAATTTTGTCTAAGTTATATTTTATACTTTTGTTTTTTATTAAAATTTTTCTTTTGAAATAATGATTCGATAAAATGTGATAAAATTTGTTTTCTCTTATTTCATAAATTTTATTTTTTAAAGGAATAGATTTCAATATTAACTTTTTATTTATAGAAGAAAAGTTCTTCTTGTTTTCTATGATATGTAAACGGTTTTTTGGTATTTTCCATTCTTGTAAATACACTTTTAATAATTTCTGAATTTCTTTAATGCCTAGCAAAGTTGGTTCCATGAATATAAGATTTATATAGCTATTTACTAAAATTTCTTGATTAATTCCATCTTGATTACTTTTCGACAAATCTATCATTATAAAATCATAATTTTGTTTTATTTTTTTTAATAATAAAAAAATTATTTCTTTATTTTTCTTTTCTTTATTTTTTAATAAATACTTTACTTCATTAAAAAAATATAAATTTTTATTTATTTTTGTTGTAAAAGTTTTTATTATTTTTTTACAATAAAGATAATTAACTCTTCTTTTCTTATTCGTTAATTTTGTATTTCTATTTATTGCTTTTATTTTTTTTAACTTTCTTTTTTTATTCTTTTGTTTTTTTTCATAAAAATTTTTCTTTTTTATTTTTTTGTTTTTCTTTTCTTTCTTATTCTTTTTTAATATAACACTTAAATCTTGTTCTTCTATATCACCATCAACTAATAAAACCTTATAGTTTCTTTGTGATAAATATTGACTAATAATTAGAGCTAACGTGCTTTTTCCACTTTTGTGATTACCTGAAAAGCTTATTATTTTAGTTGACATATTCTTTGCTTTATAGTTCCCTTTTTTATCATTTACTATTGATTCTATCTTATTTTCTATTCTACTTATTATTTTCTTTTGAATCTGTTTTATCAAATCTATTATTTTTCTTTTACTTTTTTTATTTTTTTCTTTTTGTTTTTTTTCATTATTATAACTAATATTTTTTTCTTCAATTATTTTTTTTAATTTTATAATTTCTTCTTCCATATTAATTTCTTTTTTATTTATTATTTTTATCAATTCATTTAAATTAATTTTATCATTATAATAAATATCTATTATATTATTCTTAATTAATATTTTTTCTAAATCACTATTTTGCTTTTCTAAAATAAATATTATTTTTACTTTTTCATTTATTATCTTTATTCTTTCAATTAAACTTTCTAATTCTATTTCCCCAGGTATTTCCTCGCTAATGATAATTAAATCCACTAATTTATTCTTTTCTAATATATCTAAAATGGCTTCTCTATATTGAATATCCTTTCCTATAATTTCAAATTTTCTTTCCTTTTTTAGTTCTTCATTTAGTTTAGGATTATTAATTGCTGTTATTATTTTTTTCATTTTTATCTCCTTCAAGAATTTCTTTTTCTAGTTCAGAACATTCAATTTTTGTTAAGATATGGTTTTCTCCAACAAACATTAAACATTCTCCTCTTTTTAATGATTTTATTTCTACTTTTTCTTTTTCTGATAAATTAGCAAATTCAGATAATATTTTTATATTTTCTTCTTCTAACGCAAAAAATGTTTTTATGCTAGAATTATTTAAAATACTTTTTCCATAGATTCCATCTTCTAAACTAAAAATGTCTGAAATATCTTGTGTAATTGCTACACTACTTCCTCCATATTTTCTTATTGTTTTAAATATTTTATAAATAAAACTAGCTACTTCTTTATTAGATGTTACTCCTATTAGTCTCCAAATTTCATCTAAATAAATTGCTTTCTTTTCATTTCTATTTTCTTTTACACAATTCCAAAAATTTTCAATAAAAATGTACATTCCATATTTTAGATTTTCTTCTCCTAAATCATAAACATCAGCAACAATTAAATCATTATTTAATTCTATATTTGTATAATTACCACTTTTGAATAAATAAAAAGTATATCACTAAATATAGTAATATACCCCTCTATAATTATTGAATAAATGGAATAAAAGGTTTGGTTATAGATGTACCTTCCCATTGTCCTGTTTCCATATCTATCTCATCTTCTCTTAATAATTCTGTTTGTAATTCATCTAAAAACTTATATTCTAAATAAACATATATGTACTTCTTCTTATCAACTGTTTCTCCATAAATTTCAATTTTATTAAATATTTTCTTTAAATCTTCGTTTGTTAATTCCTTTTTAGTTATATTGTTTAATGTTTCCTTATACTCTTTGTATTTTAATTTTGCAATTTGAATATCCTTTTGTATATTTTCAAAATCTTTTAACTGTTTCTTAATATCTATTATTTTATTATGTATTATTTCAAATTGATTTAGATATACTTCTTCGTTCATTTTATATTTAATTTTCTCTGTCCTTAATTCATTCATCTGTTTATTTAATAATATTTCTTCTTCCTGCAATAATTTTACATTTATATTATCTAACTCTTCCATCTTCTTGTTTTTATATATTTCTAGTAAGTATCCCTCATCTTCCTTTTGTTTCTTTTCCAACTGCCTTTTAAGAAATGCTATCATCTTTTCCTCATCTATAACATATCTATCTCCACTACAATAATCCTTTCCATGATGATTTCTTCCCATACATACCCATTCATAATTACCACCACTTATTGTTCCATCTATTTTATGAAATTCACTTACTTTTGTTCTAAAAAACACTGAATTACAATTTGCACAATACATTAAAGTTGATAATATATGTTTAGTTGAATGTCCATGATGTTCTCCTAAATTCTTTTTTCTTTCCTTTAGTATCATTTCTTTCTTTTCCCATGTTTCATCATCTATTATTCTTAATTCTTCTTTATGTACTCTAATCTGCTCATCTTCTGGCACTTTCTTTCTCTCTCTTCTTGTTATATCTCCTGATACTGTTTTGTGCATTACTTGATTACCTATATATAACTCATTTTCTAATACTACTCTTACTGTGTTTTGTGACCAAATTCTATTCTTCTTTGTCTTAATATTTTGCCTATTTAATTGTTGTGCAATAGTGTGCATTCCATATAATTTTTCTGTATAAAGATAAAATATATATCTTACAACTTCTTCTCCTTGTGGGTCTATTTCTAGTACACCTTTTTTTCCTCCTGTTTCTTCTAGGTTTTTCATTCTATATCCTATTGATGGTGTTGTATTTATTCTCTCATCTTTATGTACTCTTGAAATTCCCCATTTTACTCTTTCGGATTTCATTTGATTTTCTTTTTCTGCCATACCAAATGCAAATGTTAGAATATAGTCATTATCTATATTCATTGAATCTAATCCCTCTTTTCTAAAATGCACATTCACTCCATGTTGCCTTAAATCTTTATAAATCTTTATTCCTAACTCTGCATTTCTACTAAATCTTGAAACATCTTCAACAAATATATTATTGAATTTACCTGCCTTTGCATCTTCTACCATCTGTTTAAATGCTTCTCTGTGTTTGTAATCTTTGGCAGTTATTCCTTCATCTACATACATACCTGAACATTGTTGTTTTTCTCCATTCCTTTTATAAAATGCTCCACATTTGGCAGTAAGATAATTTTTATCTTTGGCTAAATCTCTCCATTGTTTCTGTTGTTCCTCTAATGATTTCTTTTGTTCCTCATATATTGTTGATACCCTACAATATCCTACTGACATATCCATACTATCCCCCCTTTCTCTTGCATTGCTGATATACCTGATTTCCCAAGACATCATATTAACATAAATTATAAATTTAAAACAACTCCATCTTGTAATTTTTTATCAAATTTATTGATTCCTTTTATGTCTTTTTATTCCTTCTATAATTTCAAATTCTGCTGTATGAAATAATATTGATAAAATCATATTATTTGAATTGTCAATAGTATCTAAATTTTCCTTCATGAAATGCACATTTACTTTATGAACTCTTAAATCTTCAATTAATTCCATTGGATTAAATCCTAATATTCTATTATCTATATTAAATACACCACATTTCACAAATATAGATGTATCTTCTATTAGTATTTGATTAAATTCGCCATATTTTGCTTCATCTAACATGGTAATAAATGAATTTTTATTATCTATAATTTCTTTTTTATAAGTTCCTTCATCTATAAACATTCCATGTAACTTTTCTGTTTCTTCTGTTTTCCTAGTTAATATTCCTGTTTCTGCAATTTCATAATCTCTTTCTTTTGCAAACTGCATTAATTCTTCTTTTTGTTTTTGTAATGCTTTTTCTTGATTTTTTCTTGGTAATCTACCATATTTAATTACTTTATTCATAACTTATCTCTCCTTTTATATTTATTTATCACTATTCATTATTTGGTTGTATCTATTATTTTCAATATCTTTTTGAAAATTACTTATTCTTGCTTTTCGTGTTCGTGGTTTCCACCACAAATTTACTTTCTTACCTTTTGCTTCTTCTTCAATGATTAGTTTCTTTAATTCTCTATCACTGATTTCAATTCCTGTTGTTTTAAATCTTTTATATTGTGATCTTGGTATAACATCTAAAATATAAATATCTGTTGACCATAGTTTCTTATCTATATAGTATCTTCCCATCTTCTGTTACCCCCTTTACAAATTCATTTTTTGTAAGTTTCCATTTTTTCCACTTATACTCATACTGTGTAAAATGTACATCTAGACCTTTATTCAAATAATCTCTTACTTTATCTAAAAATTCCAATTCTGTTAGGTACTTTTCAAGGCTTGGAAATTCTGTTAGAAAATTCTCATCTCCTCTTATTACTTCCATATCAGTCAAGTTTTCTTTTATAAAATATTCCCTTTCTAGATTTATATCTTTTTCAATAGGTTTCCATTTATACTCTGGTTTATCTGTAAAAATATCAACAGTAAATCTATTTCTAACAAATTGTATTCCATGATTTACAGTTTCAACTTGATGAAAAACAGATACATATAAATCTTGATTAGAATATTCTTTTAGTTGTTGGTCTAGTTCATCTTTTGTTAATTCTACTAAACCATCTCCATATTCTTCTAAATTAAATGTTATTTCTCTAAAAATAACTTCATTATCTTTATTTTCTATTAAATATTTACTCATAATCAATCTCTCCTTTATAATTAAAATTTTTAATTTATTCTGCTAGTTTTAAATTGTGTCAAGTGTTTTATATATTTAGTGTAAGTAATCAAATACATTACACTAAATATATTTTTTAAATAATTAAAGCTTCTTCCTCTATACAGTTCTCTGCAAGTGTAAAATTTGGTATTTGTTCATAAGTTGTTATTTGCCCATCTAACCATGTCATACTAAAAGTTAATGGATTTATTTTAAGCTCTCTTAATTTATTAATGTATCTGTTAAATTTTGAATAATTAGGTTTACCAGTTTTACTGTTAGATTTACTATAAATTGCCCTAGTTTCTGAATAGCCTTTTTCATTAATACTTATTAATACATTGCATAAATTGTCTTTCACATCTTGTCTAATGTTACTTTCTTTTACTTTGTTTAAAGCTACATCAATTCTATAAAATGGTTCAGTGAAATATATTTTTTCTATATATTCTGAAAATAATTTATCAGGTGCATGATTATTTTTATAATTGCATATTTCTTTAGTTGTATCATCTCTATATTTTAAAGAATTAAGTTTTAAATTCTTGATTCTTACTTCAAATCTAATGAGATTTGTACTACTCTTATATGTAGATAAATCTATTTTCTTTTTCTTATACCTGTTAAGTTGTTCTTTATCTTTGTTATAACAAACAATTTCAACAGTTCTATTAGATGAAGATTTATATGCTATCATATACTTATCTTCTGTATCTGCTTTCACATCAAATTTATAGTTATCTCTTACAATACTTCTTGTTGCCACTCTATCTACTATTTCTCTAATAAGTGAATATTCTTCTAAATCATGGTATCTATAATCTCTTTTGTAATCTATCCTAGAGAGTAGGGTATAATTATCTAACTTATCTATGTACTCCTGTGTAATATTAAAATGTTCTTTCATAACTTGTTTTAATTCTCTAATAATTATTTCTTGATTTGCACCCAGTACATGATGATGTGGTAATTGAATAAATAAACATCTTGTATTACTTCTATAATGAAAGCTGTAATCTTTATATTTGCTAGAACATTTATATATAGTTATATCTTTATATTCTTTATTTTCATTATCCCATACAGTTACTTTTTCTGTTTCTACAAATGATATTTCAATTATGTATCCAACTAAATCAAATAAGTAAGATGGAGATGTTATCCAGTCAGGTAAAAATATTTTAAGTTGCATTGTATCAGTCTTTCCTGTGTCTGTTATTTCCAATATTTCATCAAGTGTTAGTATTTTGTTATTCTTTTTAATCAATTTTATCAACTCCTTTCTTATATAATTTTGTATTGTAATTAAAAGATGAAGATAATAGATGTTAGTAAATGTATTTAGTTATAAAACTGTTATTTATCATCAATACTTATGTATTTGTAACATCTAAAAGTAGTTTATTGTAATAGGTAATTACAGGTTTAAATTATCGACAAAGTCTGCTGTAAATGTTGATATTAAAGTTGCTCTTCTTCTAATAACAAATGTATCAATGATTAATCTTGTTTCAATAAAGTCAATATCTTTAGATGTTAGCTTTTTCTTTTCAATTTTATCTGTGATTTCTTTTAGTTCATTTAAACTAATTTCCATTTCTCCTAGTAACATTTTTAATCCGATTTCATTCATAATCTATCTCATCTCCTTAAATAAAATTTGAAATTATTGTTGCAACAAATAATTTACTTTTGTGTATCTCTGTGATACACTTATATAGTACAATATTTTTAATGTCTGTGTTCTGTGAATTTTTATATAAAATAAATTTCACACAGGAATATATAAGGAGTAAATATGGATAATAACAATATAAATCTCATCTTTGAATATGCAAAAAACAATGAAAAAATATTTGAAATTCATAATAAATATTATGAAAATGAAAAAATACTTATGGATAATAAGGATATTGGAACTTGTTTTTGTTCTATTTTGAATGATAAAAATAAAGTAATTGCTTTGAAACAAAACTTTGATAAAACATATATAAATAAATATTCTAATAAAATTGAATTATTAAGAATAAAAGAAATAATTGATTTAACATATAATAACTTAATACATATAAATAAGTATTTTATAATTTTATCTAATAAATTTAATAAATTAAGTAAGGAATCTCAAATGACAAATATATTCAATGATTTTAATGAATTAAATAAACAAAGAAAAAACTTACCTAGTTTAACTAAAGAATTGCTTATAAAAATGAAATTAAAACACTATAATAATTATATGAAAGAAACAGTAGGACTTTTAGATAACATTATAAATATTATTACTTCCTTTGAATGTTACTCTATTAGTCGCTTATCCTTTAAAGATATAAAAATTCCTTATTGTTATATGACTTCAATTTTAGATGAAAATAAATCATATAAATATACATATACTATCTATACATTAGATGACTTACTAGCTGTTTCTTTTTATATATTATCTAATAACAAATACTATTTAAAACAATGTATATATCCTAATTGTAATAAATTCTTTGTTACTAAAAGGAAACAAACTCGCTATTGTGAAAATCCCTGTCCTTCTGACTATTCAAAAACTTGTAGGAGTATCAGGAAAAAAGTTAATCATGATTTAGATATGGAATATTGGGAGATGGAATTAGATGCTTTAGATAAAGATGTAAATTCTAGTAGAGAATTTTTTAATTATTATATAAAAAAATCTAATAATCAAAGAGAAATACAAATGCTACAAAGAAATAAAAATATTTTTACATCTACATTAAAGGATTTAAAACAATTCATAAAAGGTTGTACTAATGATAATAAGAAAAAAGAATATATAAAAATATATAAAGATTTTGTGAAGGAAGTAAGAAATAATCAAAAGCTTTCTCAACCAATATTTAAAGTTAAGAAACCTAAATTTTAACATCATACTAAAACTCACTTTTACACTTAATAATTTTAAAAAGTAGTTTCTTATAATAGGTAATTACTATAAATGTATTAATGAAATGTTAAAGTGAGTTTTATTTTAAACAAATTAAATTTATAATTGATATGATTTATGCCACCATCTCTTTTAATTCCCTCTTATATAAGTAATAACTGTTTCTTGATATTCCAATTAATTTTATACATTCTATATCTGATAAAGTACCATCAAAATCTTTAGAATATTTTATTATTAAAGGTTTAGTTTCTTTTTCTTTTTTAGTTGTTAGTTTAGTTCCTTTAGTCAAACCTATTTGTTTACCATCTAATCTTGCTGTCAATATTCCTTCACTTGTTCTAGTATGTAAATCTTTTACTTCTTTTTCTGCTTGGTCGAATGCTTTTTTAATCTGTTCCTTTGCTAATGCTAATGTATATTTATTTAATGCTGATATAATAGTTTGCATTAATTCATCTGTTGCCTTATTTCCTGTATTTAATACAATATTAATTTGATTATCTAGGGCTTTTCTATATACCTCTGTATTAATATATCCCTCTTTTAGAAATATTAGATTTATGCCTTTATTGAATAAATCTTCATACAGATTACAACCTTCTTCTGAATTTCTACTCATTCTTGAAACACTATCAAAAATTAATGTATCTCCTTTTTTTATTATCTTTAGTAGATTTTCAAATTCTTTTCTTCCTTCTAATTTAGTTCCAGTATAAGTTTCTCTAATTATTCTTGCATTAGGATATTTTGCTAATATATTTCTAACTTGTCTTTCTATATTTTGCTTTCTTGTACTAATTCTTCCAACTCCATATTCCATAATTTAATTTCTCCTACCTCTTTATTAGTACCAAATCTAACCTTCGTTTCTTTTGGTACAGTTAGCTTAACACAGCTCTCCCAAGCTATTCAATAGCTTTTGGTACATTTTTTTAAATCGTTACTTTTGGTACTAATTGCATGACTTATAAATAGGTTTAAAGCTATAATTATGTATTATAAGAAACTACTTCACAATAAGTAAAAATAGTAGGTACATCTCATGTATCTACTATTTTTATTTTATTTTTTACATACAGTTTCTTTAATAGTAATTATAACTCCGTTATCTTCTACATCTTGTGTTGATTCTTTATAGTAATCAATTTCTATACTTCTTTCTGTATCATCATTAAAAATTTGTGTAATTCCAATAAAGTCTTTATATTTCTTTATTCTCTGTGTATAAGTGAGATTTTCTACTGTTTGCTTAAATTCTTCTCCATTGCATATTGCATTTTCTAAATCTGCCTCTTGTTCAAAATCTGTATAATCTATTCTGTTATTATCTAACCATTCCTTTAATAGTGCTATTTCAAATTCTTCTGCAACTTCATATTCTGATATATCTTCTCTATCTGCTATTGTAAGTCCACTAGAGAAGTTCAAAATTGTTTGAATATTACAGACATTATAATATACTATATTTTCTCTTGGAATCTCTATAACATCTCCATTTTCAAAAACAAGTCCTAATTTTACAAGTCTTTTCATTTAATCTCCCTCTTTCTAATTCTTTATTATTCCTTCATTAATATTTTATTTAAAAAATTTACTAACTTAAAAATCAAAAATAGTAGGTACATCTCCTGTATCTACTACCTTATTATTATCTTAATTATTAAATCGCTATATCTATCCTTCATATAGTTGCCTTTTCCTTCTAACACAATATCTTGTCCGTTCTTTATTCCTGATGGTATATTAAATTGTATATTTGTTTCTATCTCTTTATGAAATCTGTTTAATTTCGTATATGTTAATGTTTTAGTACAACCAGTTATTGCTTCATTTCTAGTAATATAATATTTTTCTTGTATATTTCCTGATGTTACTATTTCTATTCCTCTGCCACCATCTATATCGTTTATTTGAAAAGTATTTGTAAAATATTCTTCCTTATTTATTTTAGGACTAGGTTGTAATTTCTGTCTAAATTTGTTTGCCCTATCCAATAAATCTTGTATATCCTCTAAATTACTCATTTTCTTTTGCTCCTTTATCTAAATTATAAATTCAAATTACTTATACCTTTTATATTCTCCTTTTTCTTTTAGTGCATTTATCAAATCTTCATCATCAAATCCTGCTCCATTATTTCCATCATTATTATAATGTTTTAAGAATAAACCATAATTTCTTGCTACATACTTTATTCCTTCTTCTAATTCCTGTTTCTGCTCATTTGTTATATTAGGAGTTTTTGCTATGATTTTAGGATTAGGAGAAATTGTTACTACTACAATATATCTATTCCAATATTCAGCTCTGCCAATTATTATATTAGGTTTTTCTTTTGATATTTTGGTAAAATCCCATTTACTCCAAATATTTACTTTTAAACCTGTTCTTCTTATACTTAACATTGCAGTCCAGTCAAAAAAAGTTTCTAGTAAATCTGTATTATTAAAATCTAATATTTTAATTTCTTGTTTCATTTACTACCTCTTTTCTTTATACTATAAATCCTATTCTATTATTAGATGGTTTAGTTTTAATCTTTTCTACTACTGCTTTTATATCATCTGCTATTATTAAATCTAGGTTGTTTGATTTCTCTTTTATAATTCTGTTTGCCTGTTCCATCTTTATTTTCTCTGTTAGATTTCTGACTAATCTACCATTGCTAAAATTATCCTTATTATTATTTATTTCATTTCTAAAGTAATCTTCTACTATTGCCTTACAATTTCTGTTTAGTTTAAATCCTTCATCTTTTAACATATTTGTAAATATCTGATATAGTTCCGCTTCTTTATAAGAAGGGAAGTCAATTTTAAATGCAATTCTACTCTCAAATCCAGAGTTACTTTTCAACAATTCTTCCATCTCTTGAGGATAACCTGCAAGAATAACACATAAATTATCTCGGTGATCTTCCATTTCTTTTATTAGTGTACTAATGCATTCTTTAGAATAATTGTCAGTAGAGAATAGGGAATAGGCTTCATCTATGAATAATACTCCACCCATAGCTTGGTCTATAACCTTTTGAGTTTTTATTGCTGTCTGTCCTACATACCCTGCTACTAAATCTGCTCTTGATACTTCTGTAAAGTTTCCTTCTAGTATTCCATAATCTGAAAATATCTCTCCAATTATTCTTGCAACTTCTGTTTTACCTGTTCCGAGGATTTCCTTTAAACATCATGTGTAGATTAGGCATTGTTCCTCTTTGTTTATGTACTTGGATATAATTTATAATTTGTTGTACCTGTTGTTTTACTTCATCTAATCCTACTAATTGATTTAATTTCTTCAAACCTTGTTTATTATTAGGTATTTTCATTATATGTAATTCTTCTTTACTAATGTAATCTATTTTCTTTTTATTTGCTCTTAAAATTGCACCTATTAAACAACTATCTATTGTTTCTATATCATATCCAGTTAATGCTCCTAGTTCTGCTGTTGTTACTTTACATTCTAGTCCATGTTGTTTTATTGTATTTTTTATATATTTTGCTTTTTCCTGTTCTGTAGGTTCATCAATTTTGATTTCCCATGTGAAATATCCTCTTATATTATCTATTATTTTTCTATTACTATCATTGCATATAACTATAAATATTGTTTTTGGATAATCTCTGAATAATTTATTTATTTTATACTCTTTCAAATTATCATCATAGATTACACATAAATCATTTTCTCCTATTTTTTTTCTATTGTAACCTAATTCTGTTAATAATTCATAATCTGAAACTCTTGTTATTCCTTCTTTATATAATAGTTTATTTATTATATTAACTACATTAGTGTAGTTGTTATTGTTACAGTACAATATCATATTTAGATTTCCTATTTTGATTTTATCCTTCTTATATAACTTAATATAATCTGCATACATTTTTATTACTTCTTTTGTTCTTGTTGTAATTCCTAAACAGGAATCTAAACTTTTCAATATCTGTTTAGTTGTTTGCTTTTCTTCAATAGATTCCTCTTTGACTTCTGCTTTTGTTACTCTATCCATTATTACACCTTCTTCCTCTAATGGCTATTAATAGCTATACACCAAGACCCTAAAAAAGTCAAAGCTACAAAAAATAAGCTCCTATAATTAGAAGCTCATTCATATATTATCAATTTATTTAGTTAGCTTTACAACGAGAATTGATTTCTAGGTGTTTTTAAATATTGCTATATATCTTTATACATTCTCATTAACACCTTTAATTTCTAAATGTCCATCATTATATTGATAATTTATTTTTTGAGTAATTTTTCTACCTTCAAAAACTATGTCAAAATCAAAATGATCAACTTTTCCTGTATAAGTCCCAACATAAAATACATTACTACCACTATGTCTAGTATCTGTATCAAATTTTCCATTACATACACTGATACCATTAATTTTTATTGATATATTCCTGTAATAATTATCTAAATAATCATCAGGATTTATATTTGCTAGTTTCGATAGATAATTTGCTGATACACTAACAAATACCTCTTGAACAGTGTTCTCTGTTGTTTCCGTTTTAGACTGGTTTGAATTATTACTATTATTGTTATTATTGCCTTTATTATTATTTGATGATGTAGTGGTATTTGAATTTGTTTTATTATTATTTACATTTGTTTCATCTACTACTTTATATGTTCTTGTT
The DNA here is from genome assembly GCA_022792395.1 of Clostridia bacterium. GTDB lineage: Bacteria > Bacillota > Clostridia > TANB77 > CAG-508 > CAG-269. The sequence goes on along the minus strand of JAAWAX010000020.1, from coordinate 99,475 downwards.
CCTTCTGATATTACACCCTCGTGTTCATCTTTAGGAATATATTTATATATTATAGTATATGTTCCTGCTGTATTTACATCAACTGTTCCTACTGTTTCAATATGTCCTTTTTCTTCTTCTGGTAGAATGGAATCAAAAGTTACACCTTCCATTATATCAACATTTGTTCCTTTAGTTACTGTTATATCAGTTTTATCTACATATACATTTACTTTAGAATAGTTCCATACAGTTACTTTTATTGTTGCTGATTTTGTATTTCCTTTTTCTGATGTTACAGTAAATACAACTGGATATTCTCCTCTTGTATTTATATCAATGTTTTGCTCAACTGTTATTTCTCCACCTGTGTAGTTTTCTACAAAGAAATTTATTAACTCTTTATCTAATGCTTCTTTATTTCCATAATCAGGATTATTACCTTCGTGGTCTATTAGATATTTTTCAAAATTCTCATATCTTTCTATACTAACCCCCTGTGTAACTCCTTTATATGGAAAAGTTATCCCATCTATTTTATCTCGTTTTAATGTTATTGATATATTTGCCAAATCCTCTTCATTCTCTAATCTTATTTGTTCTTGTCTTTGTTCTTCCTTTTTAGTTTCTATTACTTTAGGAACTATTATTGCTCCTGCTGTTGTTCCACCTATAATTACTACTGATGATGTAACTATTATTATTTTAGTTATTAATGTTTTAGTCATAAACCATTTAAACATATCTTCTCACTTCCTATAAATATATTATTGATTTTCTAATTCTTCTATTTGTTGTTGTATTTGTTGTACTTTTTCCATATCTTTATTTAATTGTGCATTTTGTAACTCTTGATTTAATTCTATCAATTTTTTTTGTTTTTACATTTCTTTATTGGCATCTTGTATATTTGCATTATAATTATCAATTTCTTCTTGTGTTGGTACTTTTCTATTCTTATATTCTTCTTTGCTATATTCAACCCATTCTTTCTCAAATTGCTCATAAGGTTTAATAATTAAATCTCCATATTTTACACCTGCAAAACAATTCTGATATATAGTTACACCCTCTGTTTGATGTGATTTTGCCATTTGCTCACTTATTGGCTCATCTTTCAAATCTAAAACTCTGTTATTATAGTTTTGTACTGCTTGGTCATAGACTTCTCTTGCCTCTTGTTTAAAATAATTATCGCTAGGCATTACTATTACTGGAACTCCTATACTCTGTGAAAGTTTTGCTAATGGTGCTACAACATATTTACTTACTGCTGGTATTCCTCTAGTCAAATATAATCCACCAATTATAATTGTTGGTACTGCTATAATTCCTATAATTATTTTTAGTAATATCTTTTTCATTCAAAAACATCTCCTTTATTTTATCTTCTTGGCTACTACTGCAAACCTTCCATCTTCTGTATGGTATGAACAAGTAGATAAAGTTAATAATTGCTCTCCATAAGTTGCAGATTTTCCTGTATCATATAAACTAGCTTTTTTACTTTCTTCTATATATTGATTATATTCCACTTCATTATTGGCATTAATAAAATAATAATATCTAAATACATTTTGTTCATCTTGATAATATACTCTTGATAGAAAAGCTGATATTATTTCATATTGGCAATCCTCATCTATTGTTGTAAATCTTATTGTAGGGTGTTCTTTATAAAAACTTTCTTCTTTATATTTCAATAAATCTTGAAACATTGTTCCATTCTTGTTATTGTGTCCGTATAGTAATAAGTTACTGCTTGGAATGTTCCAGTCATAACTCTTATCTAAAAATATTGAACCATCTTTTGAATCTTCTTTTTTATATGTATGTTTCATATAATATTGATTATCTGTTCCCTGTAATACTGGATAATTGATATTTGTTCCTTCAATTTCTATCCAACCTACAATATCCTGATTTTCTTTTTTTAATTCTTCTAATTGTAACATTCTTTCCGTTCTTTGTTCTGTTACTTGTTCCTCATCTATCTTTGTATCTTCTAATATATTTTTATTCATATTATAAAAGTAGTATGCAATGGCAGAAATACTAATAATGAAAATAATAATAAATATTATTTGAATATAATGTCTTGTTTGTTTTCCATGTTTACTCTTTTTTCTACTCATCTTGTAACACCTTCCTTTAAGTTAATAATAGGGCAGAGGTTTAAAGTCTGCCCTATGTGAAATATGTACTTTATACTATTTTGTTTCTTTTCTTCTAAATGCTATTATTCCTGTTGCTGAAATTACTGCAACTGGTATCATAAAGTAAATACTTGATATTGTTCCTGTTTTTGGGGTATCATCTTTTTTTCTATCTGTTGTATTATTTGTGTTTTCTGTGTTTTGTGTAGTTTCTTTTTCTGCTAATACATAAGTTGAGAAGTGGTCTGTTTCAAATGTTGCTACATCTCCATTTACTGTTACTGTATATTCTATTTTATCTCCATTTTCTTCAACTCTATATACAACTAAATTTGATTTATCAAATTCTGCTGGTATAGGAACACTAATCTTAACTTTTCCATTAGGTTGAATTGCCACTCCATTTGATTCTAATCTTATATCAAACATTTTAAAGTTTTTAGAATTATGAAATATATTTGCTAATTGTTGATAATTATAATAATTATTGTTTATAGTATTTACAACTAATATAGTATCTTTTGGAACTACACCATCTTTTGCTTCTAATGTAATGTTAGTTTCTTTATCATTTAATTTTACATTTTCTTTTATTAAATCTCCCTGAAAATATAACACATTAGTAGTAAGTATTTTATTTTCTTTAGAGTTTATAGCACATACTATTCTATCTTTATTAAATATGGTTTTATCCTTTATTTCTTTTTGATATGTATATGTTTTAAACCCATTTTCTTCTGATACACCTTTATATGTTAATGTTCCAAATGGATTTAGTTCAAATGTTTCTCCTATATAAGTACTTATATGGGCATATACATAACAATTTCCCTCTGCTAAAACTCTATTATAAGTATTTCCTGTAACAGTAGCTATACCTGCACCACCTATAAAATAGTCTTTTTTTGTATCACTAATTATTTCAATACTTGCAAAATTTGTACTAAATTTATCTATATTCTCACTTGGAATACAATCTAAAATTACATTTTCTATTACTTCTGAATTTTTATATAATTTAATTCTTCCCCAAGAATTTGGAGTTAAAGTTCCTACTCCATCACAGTTTAAACCTGCATGACTATATATGCCATCTATCTTTATTGCAATAGCCAATTTTACTTCTGCATATCTAGTATTATTTATTGTAACAATATTAACTTCTTGTTCTTTTGTATTTTTATAAGGATTATATGTAATTGTTGCTTTTGTTATATCATCAGGTACTTTATAATATACTTTTTGATATACATAGTTATCAGCTTCTATTAGACTATTTAGTTTTTGAGTATCTAATATAAGGTCTATTGTTTTTAGTGGATTTAGCTCAATCCAATATGTTCTTTCATTATTATCCAAAACATCTATTGTATCAGTTAAACCATTTACCACCTCATCTCTAATAAGAACTTTATTGTCTTGGCTTGTAACTTCTGCTGCATTTACTGTATTCATATTGAATACACATATTGCTAATATCATAATGCCTAATGCTAGTAATAGCTTAAATCTAGCTTTTGTCTTTAACATATTTTTTCTACCTCTCTTTCGAAATTATAATATTATGTTTGACAATACCCCATATTTCGACATAATATTATATTCATTGAAATTATATCATAACATTTTTTAATTTTAAATAGTTTGGCTAAAATTTATCTCAATATATTGAGATATTATTTTAAAAATAAAACAAGATTATTAACAATGGTAGGGGATAGGGGAATTTTAGTCATATAATAACTTGTGTATCTCTAGTTTACTATATTCATTTTGTATCTGTAACATTTCTTTGATTCCATCTTTAAATATTTTCCCATTTTCCTTTGTTAATCTCTCGTTTATAACTGCTAAATTTATCATTAAACAAAAATGCTTATAATCTTCATTTTCTACTATATCCATTATTACATATCTTGGTATCTTAAATCTAAAATGTTTTTCTAATTTTTGTTTAAGTAATTCTATTTCCTTTGCCTTTTTCTCTAGTTGTATTTTCTTTTGTTCCAATGTTGAATAATTACTTAAAACTGTCTGCATAATATAAAAAACTCCTTTCATGCTCCATTATAACACAATATCTCAATATTTTGAATATTTTATTGCAAATCATCTCAATTTATTGAGAGGTTTTGAGATAATCTTTTGCTAAAATTAAATCAAACTTTGGAAGGATGGGGGATATATGGATTTTTCTGATTTAGTTGCAGTTAGATTAAAAGAGTTAATGACTGAAAAAGATATAACAACTTATAAACTTCAAGACTTAACAGGTGTTTACAATTCTACAATTTCACAGTTCTTAACTAGAAAAACCAAAACAATAAGACTTGAAAATTTATTTATTATCTGTGAAGCTATTGGCATAACTTTATCCGAATTCTTTGCAGATGAAAGATTTAAGGAAGCTGAAGCTAAAGACTGGTTGAAAAAAAGAAAAGAGAAATAGCTGATTTTATAGTAATATCAATTATTTCTCTTTTTTAGTTATTTAATTTTTTTATATGCTCCCTTTTCAATATTAAATTGTTTATTACAACAAAAACCATATATAAAGGAACGCTCTGATGTATATTGATTTAATTCTTCTTTGTAAATATCCCATTCATCAAATAAATCCTGCTGTTCATCTGTCAAAGTATTTTTTAGTTTTTCTTCTAGTTGTACTATTTTATCTAAAATTTCATTATAGACAGGACTTACTTTAAATGTTAGTTCTATATATTCCTGAAACATATTCAAAAGTAAACGAATGTCTTTATTAGAAATCTTAATTTTAGTTTTAAACTCTTTATTAAATTGTTTTGTAAATTTAATTACATTATCTATTTTCATTTATTGCTCCTTTCCCAGAATTTGATTTAAACAATTTTAATTTTTGCTATATAAATTATATTGCTAATGATTTCATCTTTTAAATATCGCAAACCTCGTTTGAATGTCCTATATGTTTTAACCTACATTAAATACTTCTTTTACTTTTCTTTTTAATGCAGATGATATTTTAGACATTGTCCTATAACTTGGATTTCCTCTAGTTCCTCTTTCTAAATGACATATATATCCTACCGAAAGTTTACTCATTTCTGCTAGTGCATATTGTGTTATTCCTTCTTCTTCTCGTATTTCTTTTATTCTATTTTCCATAAACCACCCTTTGAATTTTTCCTGTTTCTATTTCTATGCCTATATCTCGAGCAATAAGTTCTACAATTCCACCATCTATAATATTACATAATACTATTGTTACAAATCCTCTTTTTAACTCTACTTTTTCTTTATTCCAATTTTCTTTATGCTTATGTACAGATAATATATACAAATCATTTTCATATATTATTACATGATATATTTTAATAGTTTTTTCTTTTTCAAAAATTTTTATCATATCCATAATTTTACTATCAAATATAAATTCTGTTCCTTTATCATTTATTCTAGTTACATATACTTTGTTATTTTCTGCAAACTCTTTTATTATTTGGGAATCTAAACCTATTATTCTTAATCTTTCAATAGCCTCTTGTTTTAATTCTTCCAATTTTTCATCTCCTTATCTGTTACTATAATTTTATTTAACTTTTCAATTCCATCTAATCTTAAACTTAATAAGTTACTACTATGTTTGATATTTTCCCTCATAAATTGTAGTAGACCTTCATCATGTCTTAATTGAAACCTTTTCTTATAATATCTAATCTGTTTACTTGATAATGAACTCCATTTATCTTGATATTGTGCTACTATTACAAAAGTTCCACAGACCACATCATTTTTTATAACTCTGTTAAAATCTAAATCATTAATTTTAGCTTCATCATCATAAACTAGGTCTATATGCTTTTTTAATTTTATGTATTCCAAATTATCTCCTAAAATTTCTATAAGTGCATTATCTATGTTATTTACCTTTTTTATATATGGCTCTTTATTTGGCTCTATAACTAATATTTTCAATTTTTTAAACTCCTTTTTATTGCACTACAATATTGTCATCTTTATATATTTGTTCTTTCCAGTAGTCTTTTAAATATTGTCTAATTTCTTCTATACTCATATTTTCTTGTTTTAAACCTGTTAATGTTTCATAATGTTTTAGTAGTTCTTCTTCTGTATAACCATCAACTTCCTTTTTCACTTGATTAAATTCATTTTGAGATATTTCTTTTAAAATCCATTTAACTGCATAAATACCATTTTTGTTATATAGTCTTTGCCATGCTCCCTGACTTCTAGCCCATTTAAAAGAATAATTTTTTAATATATTTCTAATATTTTCATCTGGCTTTTCATCAAACAATACTTGTAATCTGTTCACATCTCTATTTAGTATTACTTTTCCACCTTCAAATTCTATGTCTTGAAAATTTAACTCATCTAATTCCTCTAATTCTTTTTTTCTCTTTTTTAATCTTCTTATTTCTGCATTAATATTTTGTAATTCATAGGTTTTATGTTCTCTGGATTTTATATTTGTTTTATGTTTTTCTAATACATCTATTTTTTCTTGTATCTTATCAATAGCTTTTGGGTCATCTGATGAAATAACATTGTTATTATCTATGTTTTTTAATTTATTCCTATAATAGTCTGCTTTTTCATCTTCTGCTATTGATTTTCGCATTGCATTATCCATCTTATTTAAGTCGCTTCTATGCCTACTTGCTGAATAATGGTCTACTAATATAGGCTGACCCATAGGAATACAATTTGATATTTGTTTGTGTTTATCATATTCAGCTTTACTATTTTGTTTTGCTTTTTCAATTCTTTTTTCATAAATTTCTCTTTTTATTTCTTTTCTTTCTTCAAAATCTTTTCTACCTGACATTTTCTGTTTTACTCCTTATTTTAAAATTTTTAATCTAAATTTACATATTTATTTTTAATATCTAATAATTCAGCTATTCCTGTTATTCCTCTTATTGTTTTAGCAATTATAACATCTACTATACCTTTTCTTTCACAATTTGTATCATAAAAATCATCTCTATAAACAAACATTATAGTATCTGCATAATTTACTATTGCAGATGAATTTTTAAAATCTGCTAATACAGGTCTTTTATCTTCTCTTGATTCCAATTCCTTTGATAATTGAGATAATACAATTATTGGTATGTTTAGCTCTTTCGCAAGTGTTTTTAGTCTAATAATTACTTCTTCTAATGCTCCTTCATGTTTTATTAACTGCAAATAATCAATAACTATTAAACCAATATTTTTCTTTAATTTTAACTTTATTGACTTTCGTTCAATATCCGAAATGTTTAGGATATTATCACAAATATAAAGTTTTTCTTCTAACAATAATAAATTTCTTGCAGTTTCTACGAAATTACTGGATATTGTACTTTCTACATTCATTATTCTATTTTTAATTAAACCTCTACTATTGTCTAAACTAAATATAAGAGTTGGTATTTGTTGTTTTATTACATTACTTACTATGTTTAATATTAGAGTTTCTTTTCCTACTGTTGGTCTTGAAGCTATACAGATTAAATCTGAAAGTACTCCTGTTATATTATCAATATTTTTATATCCTGTTTCTATTCCCATTTTCTAATCAACTCCTTCAAAACTATACATATTTTCATCACACTCTAAACATAAGTAAGAATATGATTTTAAATCACTTACTAATAATTGACTTTTACATCTAAAACATCTTTTATTAGTTCCATATTTTTTATATAATTTCTGTTTTAATCTTTCTCTAGTTTCTTCATCTTCTGTTTTATAATATTGGTCTAATAATTGTTTGTATCTTTTTTTCATTTTTCTTAATTACTTTTACCTTCACTTTCCCAGATGATTTCTCCTGTTTCATTATCTGTTATACATTTAATATCTTTTTCATCTTTTAACATATCTAAAATATTTATTGTATATTCTACTTTTTGCCCATCTTTAAAATGAGCTGTAATTATATGTACTTTTTTATTAGTGTCTAAAGCCTTTATAAAATCATTATTACTATATTCATTACATTTTCTTTTCACTCTGCATTACCCCTTAAATATAATTTCTTTTCTTCTAGTCTTTTAATTTCTTGTACCTGTCTGTTGTTTTCTTCCCATTCCTTTATTTTAAAATTACCATGTTCTAATACTGCATTTACTAAATCTTGTGTATTTAACAAAAAATTAAATATATGTTCATAGTTATTATTACAGTTGTACTTATTTCTTCTAAAACATTTCACATCTTTTTCAAACTTGTTAAACCCATCTAATAACTTAAATATTAATTCTAGTCTTTTTTGATTATCTAATGCAATATATTTTAAATCTGCTCCAAATGATGGTGGTGTAACCTGACTTAAATTTCTACAAGCGTTTTCTACTTGTTCTCTCATCTTATTTAGATTTACATTAGATATAATATTTTGTTTCATTGCAATTACTTCATCTTCTTGTAAATCAAATATGTTTAAACTTTTTATTTCTTTTAGTATAAGTTCATTTGCCATTATTACCACCTTCTTTTACTATTTATTCTCTGCATATAATTTTAGTAATTTTTCATCTGTTAGTTTTTCTGTCATATCCAACAATTTACTGTTGTTTCTTCTTTTAACTTCTGTTTTATCTAATATAATACTTTTAATTTCTCCTTCCATCGTAACATTTTCTTTATAATCAAACCTTTTAATATTTAGAGTTATTTGATTTTGATTATTGTAATAAAGTCTAAACTCATAATATCCTGCTTCATCTACTTTTAATTTCTTATGCAATGTTTTTATTGAATGAAATATAAAAAATGCTGTATCAAATCTCCAATTACTACTACACTTATTATTTAACTCTTGTACTTGTTTTTTAGTCATTGATATTGCCATCTTCCAACATCTCCTTTAATCATCTTTTCTTAATGTTATAAATTTAATTATATTTTTATTTATTCTATAATGTCTTTCTAGTTCAATAATGATTTCTGATTTTGCTTCAAAATCAAATGTTATATAATAGCCTTCTTTGCATTTCTCGATTTCATAAGCTAGTTTCTTAATTCCTAGTTTATCTATTGCTGTTACTTTTCCATTTTGATTTATTAAGTTTGTTATTTCTGTTATTATGCCTTCAATTTCTTCATCTTCTAAATTTGGCTTGATAATTATTACACTTTCATATTTATTCATTTTTCAAATTCTCCTTCTTTTATTGATAATGTATAATATAACCTAAGTTATCTATATGCTTTAATTCTTCTATAAACTTTTGTATCAGTTCTTCATTACTTAAATTTTTAATTGGATATGCTGTTCCTAAACCATATTGTCCGTCCTCAACATCTTTAATTTCTATCATTAAATGTTTTTCTTCGTGTAAATCTCCTATGCTTATTCTAGCTTCAAATTTTTCTTTTCCCATTTTCAATTTATCCTTTCCAGATTTCCATTTTAAACAACTTTAATTTTAACTGGTATAATTTGTTGCTTATGATTTATTAATTTGAATGTCCTAAAACCTCGTTAAAATGTCCTATATTACTTCAATGTACTAATAAAAATTATTATAAAATCTCTTTCCTTTCTTATCAGCTTCAATAAAGCTCTTAAATTTGTTTAGTTCTTCTTCCATTTTCTTTTTTAATGTTTCTCTATTCTTAAATGTTTCCTTTGGCAAAATTGTAGAATAAACATTCTCAAACTCATCATCAAATTCATCTTTTTTATGAATATTTAAAATTAATTCATATATAAGTTTATTTTTATCATCTTTTTCATAAACTGTTACATGACAGCTAACTCCATTTTCTCTATCATCTAAATTTGCTAAATCTACATTAAAATTTATATCTCTTTCTTGATATAAATTGCACATTGAAGTATATACTTTAAAAGAACTGTTATTTTCTTCTTCCAATAATTCTTCTATAAGTTCTAATTTTTCCTTCTCTTTGTACCAAGATTCCTCATATTCTTTTTTAGGTTTAGTCATTCGTGTATCTTCTGAATAACAATATAAATTATGAGAAACTGTATAAAAAATATCTTTTAGTAATTCGTGTCTACTCATCTTTTTCTACCTCTCTTAATTTTTAATTAATGAAATTTTTGAAATCTCCATTTTTTGAATAACTTTTCTAATTTGTTATATTCTGCTGTTCCTCTTGCTGTTGTCCTATCTCGTGGATAATAACAATTTCTTTCTGCATTGTATATTCCATCATTTATAAAATGATGTCTTGATAACTCTAAAATCGCTTTGTTACTATTTCCACTACTGTTTATTTCTCTAATTCCTAGGGATATTTCAAAATTCTTTAAACCTAATTTATTCAAATTAGATGGTGTTACTTCTTCAATATCTGTGTTTAACCATGGCTGTTGCATTTCTTGTCCTTCTTCATCATAGGCTTTTACTATGTAACCATTATCCCTTAAAGTTATCCAACTTTTTGTATATCCAGTTAGTGCATAATTTACTAAAGAGCCACTTGGTCTTTTAAAGAAATCATAATACATAACCTGTACCTTCTTTTTAAAGTCTTTAGCAATTTTCAAAGCTACATCTACATTGTTAATAAATGCTAGTCTATTTCTTGGAACGCAAAGAAATAGGAGTTTTAATCTACAAATTAATTCTCCTATTTCTCTAAATTCATCATCTGTTATACTATCCAATAGAGTAATTACTGGACTTCCTTTTTGCTTACTATAATTTACAACTTCTTCTAGTGATACATTTTCCAACGGAACATTTCCCATTTTTTGCTCACCTCATCTCTGCTGAATTTTGTTGATAAAATCCTGATTTTCTTACTCTCCCAGCTGATGAAGTAGCTTAACACAAAATTTTCTGTCAGTAAATAGCTTTTTCAAAAAAAGTGTATAAGTTTTAAAATATGTCAAGTAATTTATTCTTCTTCATTAGAAACCATTTCTAATATTTCTTTTAATGATTTTTTAATATTTTCACTTAAAATGTATAGGAATATAAAAGTTTTATTATCATGAACACCATCTTTTAGACTTCCTTCAATTTCATTTGCAAAACCTTGAATATCTAAAAATTGGCTCTCTAGTTCTTCTATTTCTAAAAATATAGTTTCATCAATTTGATTATTGAATTTCTCCATCTTCTAACATCTCCTTCATATAGACATCAAATATATTGTATATGATACAAATTAACTTTTTAGCTTTAGATGAAAGAATAGAAATATAATCGCTGTCATCATGATTAAGCTCCTGCACGAATTCTGTATAAAATGTTAATTTCTGCAACATTCTACTCATATCAAAAATATCTCTATTTACATTCGTGTTTTGGATATGTTCTTTAACCTCGTAAACTCGCATTCTATCCTTCATCTCCTGTTATACTATTTTGTATCATCATTAATATTTTACTGACAGAAAATAAAAAATAGTAACTTACATTTTTCATAAGTTACTATTTAAAATCCTGTGTTTTTTGTGTTTCATATTATCCTTTTACTCTTTTTATATCATATCCTAAAATCATTATTTCCCCTCTCTAAACACCTTAAATTCATCTATCCCAACTACTAATCCTAATGTACTACCTGTTTCCCAATTTACATGAATAGTTCCTACATCATCTACAAAATCAATTATTCCCATTGTTCCACTTAATACAGAATTAGTTAAATCATACATTTTGATTAATTGTACTTTCGTTCCTTTAGTATATGTTTTTTTTATATTCTGTACTTCTTCTTGTGTGTGTTTTATAGTATTACTTTGTTTATCAAGTGTCAAAATAATTTCATCTAATTCAGATACATCAATAATTCCTTCTAAATGGTCTGGATAGACTAAAACTTTTAGCTTTCCTTCAAATTCTTCTATTTCTAATGTTTTGTATAAATCTTTGATTCCATTTCTGTAATACATATATTCTAATGTTAATGTATTACCTGAAATTATTAGATTTACTCTATCCATGTACTTATCAGCTATTTTTTTAACTACTTCAATTAAAAGTTCCATTTTATCCACCTTCTTTTACTTATAACAAATCTTTTTCCAAAAATCTTTGTATATAGGACTATACTCTGGCAATTCCTCATAGTTAGGTATTTTTAAGTTTTCATCAACTTTATTCTTGTTAAAATAGTTCCATACTATTAACATATATTTAAAATTAGTAATTCCATATCTATTGTTACTCTTTAGAAAATCTGTTACATCTTTTATATCTTCTGCCTTTAAGTTGTATTCTCCTATTGAATGTAATACATAATCTCCTTTATCCATTCTAATACCTGAATGTTTATCCCATAAGAAAAATGGAAAATCTCGTGAACTATTTATTATCATATATATTTTATGTCCTAAATCTGTTTTACCTATATATAAGAGCCATTCATCTTTTCCTACTAATTCTAAATCATAATATATCATTTGTTTAAAATCCATTTTCTCACCCACTAGAATTGACTTAAATCAATTTTTATTATTTACTAGGCTAATTTGTTGCTGTTAAATATAAATTTTAAATCTCACATAATATCATTTCTAATCGTATATATAATACAATATAATGTTCTTGTATCACTTGTAGCTCTAGCTGACTAATAGCTTAAGAGCTAATTTTAAATTTGTCAATACATCATAAGTTTTAAAAAATAACAAGGGTTTATTTAATAATTTTTACATATTTTTTCTATTCTTTTAAAATCTACACATAGATTATCAAAATCATTGTATTTATTATATGTGTATTTTGCTTTCTTTAATATTTGGGATTGATGTTTAGAAATATAAAAATATTCTTGATATAATTTATTTGAAAAATCATAATTAATTTGTTTTAAATAAAATTTAGGAACTGGAATCATATTTGAAAATCTAATTAAACCTATATAATTATTATAATAATCATAAATTCTAAAAAATGTATTATTCATATAATAATTTTTATGTTTTTCTCTAGCTGAATATAAAGGTGCTAAATAAATATAATCTTTATTTTTAAATACTATTCCTAAATATGGTCTATTTTTAGTTGGTACTTTATCATCAAATTGTCTTATGTAATTTATATATTTTTGATTTATATAATAAAATTTAAAATTGTATTGTTTCATTATTTCTTGTTCTTCTCCTTTATATTACTATATTTTATATTTATTCAAAATTAGTATTTCTACATTGGTATAATGATTAAAAAATTTCATTGAACCTTTTACAAATGGAATTAATTTTATTTTAAATTTTTCTGTTCTTTCATCTTTTCCCAAAATATGATATAAGTCTTCTAATAAAGGCATATCTTTTGTATTCTTAAATTCTTTTCCTAATATTTTTTCATTGTTTTTTTTATATAAACTATCATCATTAAAAGTAATATTTTTCGTTTTATAAGTTTCTATTAATTTTTCTTCTAATAATGCTTTTTCCTCTTCATTCAATTCTCCAAAAATTAAATTGAAAAATCCAATTAATCTTCCTATTTTAGTTGCTAAATATCCACTTTCTCCTTCTTCAATACTCTCTCTTCTTATATCTAATACATTGATATAATTTTCAGAATTTGGACCAATTTTTATTTGTGTTCCTCTTAATTCTTTGCATAAATTTCCATATTCTCTTTCAGGATCTATAATGTATTGTTTAATTCCTTGTAGTTTATATCGTAAAATTAATAGTTTTGTATAAAAGGATTTTCCTGCACCACTTGTCCCAAAAATACAAATATTAGCATTTTTATATTTATTGGTATCATATCTATCTACAAAAACTAATGAATTATTATAAATATTTGTACCAATAAAAATTCCTTCATCATCAAAAATTGTTGATGATATAAAAGGATAAGTAGATATTAGACCTGAAGTTAGAATGTTTCTTTTGGCTACTTCTTTTATTACTATTGGATTTTCCATAATTGGTAAAGATCCTATAAAAGTTTCTTCTTGCCTAAAATTTGCTCTTCTTGTTTGCATACCTTTACTTTGTGTAATTCCTTCTATTTTATTTAAATAGTATTCTAACTCTTTTATATTTTCTGCATAAACATTAATATAAATATATAAAAAATAAATATCTTCATTATTTACTTGAATTTCTTTTCTTATATATTTAGCATCATTATATGCATAAGCGGCAATATCTATATCTTGCCTATTGGGATTGCTTTCTTTTAATTCAACCCCAACATTTCCAATGTGATAAGTTAAATCTTTTATGGTTTTATAACTATCTTGCTTTTCATAAAACATAGACAAATTCATATTTATATTTGTCTCAATCAAAGTTTTTAATAATATATCTGTTTGTTCTCTATAATAATTTACAACCATTAATCCTCCATAATATAAATTATCAATTTCTATATATTTAGGATTTTGTAAATTAATATAAGCAGGAGCTATTTTATCATTATCTGAAATAGACCCTAAAATAATTTCTGATTTTTTCGTTTTATTTTTTTTAATATTGTTTATCCTCCTTTTGATTATTTTTTAAAATTAACTCTTTTCTTGTATTGAGAAAAGAATTTAGTATTTTCAAAACTTCCTTTTTGGTATTTACTTCAAATACACTATTTCCGCATCTAGATAGACATTCTTTTATTTTAAAATACTTTTCTTTCAAATCGTTTTTTATAATTTCATAAGATTCATTATATTCTTCTTTGGGGATTTTTTTAGAAATAATAATATAAAAATTTTTGGAAGATGATTTTTTACTTGAATTAATTTTATTAATATATTCAATATAATTTTCGGATATTTTTTTTAAATATTTATTTTCTTTTTTTTGAATATTTTTTTGAATATTAAAAATATTTTTTTCTAAATTTTCTTTACTACTTTGAATTAAAATTTGAATATCAAAATTACATGTCTTTAAAAAAATTTTATAAGAATTTATAATTGATTGTTTTTCTAAATCAGATTTTAAATTGTAATTGATTGGTGTCACTTTTAATATTTTTATGTACTTACTTTTGGTTTTCATAATACCATTATCGCAAATGTCTTCCAACGGAATCCAGCTTTGTGTGGTCTCTTGTTGTCTTATTTTTTTCACCTCCTTTTTGCAAATAATTTTACAATATTTTACATTCTTTGTCAAGAAAAACTCGTCTTCTTTTTTCGACACTTTTCGTTTTTACTTTTTCATTTTTTTTAATTCTTTTTATTTAATAGTAATTAGATTTTTAATTTTTTATTATTTATTTTTTTATTAACAATATTTTTTCTGATTAATTTTTTATTTTTGAATATTTTTTTTATTTTTGTCTATAATAAAATTATAAGGTTAATAATAGTTGAGCCAAGAGTGTAAATAGATTTTAATTAGTTTATTTATATTCGGACAAAGATATATTATAGTGTATTTTATATATTATAATATGTCGGCGATAAGAGTATATTATTTGTTTGTAGGCTGTATCCCTTTATTTTAATTTTTGTTCTTTTATCCAAAAAAAGTATGGTCAAATGATAGATAATATATTCGAGCTAAGATTATTTTTATATCTAGTGTATGTTTTTATGAAGTGGTTATTAGTAGTCCCTTTGGGATGAATATAGTTACTTGTGGTGTACTAATAGTCGAGCGAAGGATTAATATATGTGGTATGGGGCTTATTTATATAGCAATATATATTAGGTTTAAATATTAGATATATTAGTTTTAGTGGAGATTATTATTAGCTTTATGATTAATGGCAGACAAGTATTAAATCTTGTCTGCCATTAAAAATTTATTTAAATTAGATGTCTAGATTTTTTACATATTTTGCATTAGCTTGAATAAATTCTCTTCTTGGCTCTACTTCATCTCCCATTAATAACGTAAATATTTCATCTGCTTTTATCGCATCATCCATGGTTACTTTAACTAATGTTCTTGTTTCTGGATTCATAGTTGTTTCCCATAATTGTTCTGGATTCATTTCGCCTAAACCTTTGTATCTTTGAAGTCCTAGTTGTTCTCTTGCAATTCCTTTTTCTTCTAATTCTTTATAAGCTACTTCTAAATCTTCATCTGTATAGCAATATTTATCCTCCATTCCTTTTTTTGATAACTTATATAATGGTGGTTGTGCTAAATATACATTTCCATTTTCTATTAATGGCCTCATGTATCTAAAGAAAAATGTTAATAATAAAGTCCTTATGTGTGCTCCATCGACATCTGCATCCGCCATAATGATTACTTTTCCATATCTAATTTTAGTAACATCAAAATCACTACCAATTCCTGCACCTACTGCTAATATGACTGGATTTAATTTGTCATTCCCATAAATTTTGTCTGCTCTTGATTTTTCCACATTTAACATTTTTCCCCATAATGGTAAAATAGCTTGGAATTTTCTATCTCTTCCTTGTTTTGCACTTCCTCCTGCTGAATCTCCCTCTACAATATATACTTCGCATTCATCTGGATTTTTACTGCTACAATCTGCTAGTTTTCCTGGTAAAGTTGAAGTTTCTAAAGAACTTTTCTTTCTTGCTAATTCTCTTGCTTTTCTTGCTGCTTCTCTTGCTCTTGAAGCACTAATACATTTTTCTAATATAGCTTTTGCTACTGTTGGATTTTCTTCTAAAAATGATGATAGAGCTTCATTTACCATACTTTGTACCACTCCAGTAACTTCGCTATTTCCTAATTTTGTTTTTGTTTGCCCTTCAAATTGTGGTTCTTTTACTTTTACTGATACAACTGCTGTAATTCCTTCTCTTATATCTTCTCCTTGTAAGTTCGGATCTTTTTCTTTTAATATATTGTGACCTCTTGCATAATCATTAAATACTTTTGTTAATGATCTCTTAAATCCTTCTAAATGCGTTCCACCTTCTATGGTATTGATATTATTAACAAATGTATATATATTTTCAGAATAACTTGATGTATATTGTATTGCTATTTCAACTGGTACTTCTCCATTTTTTTCTATATAAATTGGTGTTTTGTGTAATTTTTCTTTGTTTTTATTTAAAAATTCTACAAAGGAAATTAATCCACCTTCAAAACAAAATTCAGCTTTTCTAGGCGTTTCTTCTCTTTGATCTTCAATTGTTATTTTTAATCCTTTTGTTAAAAAAGCAATCTCTCTAAATCTTTTTTCTAATACTTCATATTCATAATCTGTAGTCTCAAATATAGTATCATCTGCTAAAAATCTAACTTTTGTTCCAGTTCCTTCTGCTTTCCCTATTTTTTCTAAAGCTTGTACTGTTTTTCCTTTTTCAAATTTCATTTGATATAAGTTACCATCTCTCTTAATTGTAACTTCTGTCCAATTCGATAATGCATTTACAACAGAAGCACCAACACCATGAAGTCCTCCAGACACTTTATATCCACTGTCACCACCAAATTTTCCACCTGCATGTAATACCGTATAAACAGTTTCTGCTGTTGATATTCCTGTTTTTGGATGTATTTCTACTGGAATTCCTCTTCCATTATCTTCTACACTAATAATATTTCCTGGCTCTATCATTACATTTATTTCTCTACAATATCCAGCTAAAGCTTCATCCACACCATTATCCACAATTTCATAAACTAAATGATGTAATCCTCTTACTGATGTACTCCCTATGTACATACCTGGTCTTTTCCTTACAGCTTCTAGCCCTTCTAATACTTGAATTTGGTCAGCTCCATATTCATGTTCAAATTTTTCCATTTGTTTTCCTCCTTAATTAATGCTTCCTTCTTTCACATTATATATTAAAACTTTTTTATTTTCAACCTTTATTTTTTCAGTAACCGTTATAATAACTTGTGTATTTTCTATTTTATTCAAAAAACTTTTGATTCTATTCTCATCCAATTCAGACATAAAGTCATCCAATAACAAAATAGGTTCTTCTCCAATTTCTTCTGTTACAATATTTAACTCTGCTAATTTTAGAGAAAGGATAGCTGTTCTATGTTGTCCTTGTGAACCATAAATATCAATTTGTTTATCATTAATGAAAAGAACAAAATCATCTCGATGAATTCCCTTTGTTGTATACCCTTTTATGATATCTAATTTTCTTCTTTGTTTTAATAAACTTAAAAAAAAATTTTTTGAAGTACATTCTGTTCTGTATTCAAGTTTAATCACTTCTTTTTGTTCTGTAATTTCTCCATGTACGTTTTTTATTTTTTCTTTTATCTTTTCTATATACTCTTTTCGATACTGATAAATAATATCGGCATGTTCTGCTAATTTCTCATCCCAAATGTCTAACAAATTTTCATCTTTTCTTTCTTCTCTTATTTGTCTTAAAAATTGATTTCTTTGCTCCAGAGTTTTCAAATACAAATTAAGATGATACATATAATTAGGTTTTAATTGACTTATCATAATATCTAAAAACCTTCTTCTATTTTGTGGTCCACCTTTTAAAATATTAATATCATCTGGTGTAAAAATTACAATGTTAATATTTCCTAATAATTCACTTAATTTTTTTATCTTAATTCCATTTAGAAAAATATTTTTTCTGTTTCCTAATTCTATTTTTATTTTTCCATCTCTATCTGATTTTTGATATTCAATTTCTATCTCTGCTTTTTGAGCATTTAAATTTATCATTTCTTTATCTTTTCTGGCTCGAAAGGATTTTCCCATACTTCCTAAAAAGATAGCTTCAATAATATTCGTTTTTCCTTGTGCATTTTCTCCATACAATATATTAATATTTTCTTCTAATCTTAATTCCTGTTGATTATAATTTCTAAAATTATTTATTTTAATTTTATTTATCCACATATTATTCTCCAATTGTGTATAATTTTTATCTTTTTTTATAAAAACTAACTTTGTAAATTTAATCAAATATATTTATTATCATTTTTATCAATTTATTTCATCTTATTTATACTACTTTTTCTTTTTATATCTTTTTAATTCTTTTTGTTTTAAATTTTTTCTGTTTTTTCCACTTTTTTTTATTATTTGTGGAAAATGGCATAAAAAATTATTTATATATATTAAAAATTAGATTTTCTAATAATTGTTATTAACCTAGAAAATCTAATTTTATTTTTCTAATCTAAATTTAATCTTCTTTTAATCGAATTGGTAAAATCATATAAGTATAATCATTATTTTCTATTGATTTTATCAAACATGGTGAAATACTTGATCCAAACTCAATATATACTTCCTCATCTTCAATTGCTTTTAAACTATCTAAAAAATATTTAGGATTAAATCCAGCTTCTAAATTTTTTCCTTCTGTAGAAACATATAATTCTTCTTTGGCATCACCTGTTTGGTTTGTACAAGAAATAAGTACTTTTCCAATATCCACTTGTACTTTTACAGGATATTTTTTTTCTTTTTCTACTGTTGATGCTGAAATCAAGCTAATTCTTTCAAAACTATTTTGAATACTTCCTTTATTTACTTTAATTCTAGTTTCCCAATTACTTGGAATTACATTTTTATAATTTAAAAACTCACCATCTAAAATTCTAGTAACAACTTTACAATTATCCATTTCAAATAAAGCTTGATTTTTAGCAACCCCTATTTTTATTGGTTCAAATGAATCTCCTATAATTTTATTAACTTCATTTAAAGTCTTTCCTGGTATAACTGCTTTAAAGTCTTTACTTTGTTTATTTAAGAAAATTGATCTTAAAGCCAATCGGAAACCATCTACTGAAACTAATGTTAATTTATTATTTTCTATTTCGAATAGACATCCCGTAAAAATTGGTCTACTTTCTTCATTACTTACTGCAAAAATTGTCTTTCTTATCATATTTTTTAAAATACTTTGATCTACTTCAATAGAATTTTCTACTTCTATTTTTGGAAGTTCTGGAAATTCTTGTGGATTCATCGTTGCTAATTTGTATAAAGATCCTTCACACTCAATTTCTAATAAATTTTTTTCGTTTATTGAAATATGAATTTCTGTATCTGGTAATTTTCTAATAATTTCACTAAACATGATGGCATTAACAACGGTACTTCCTTGTTCTTTTACATCACATTCCATTACATATTCAATTCCTATTTCTAAATCATAGGTTGTTAATTTTATTTCATTATCATTGGTTTGGATTAAGATTCCTTCTAGTATTGGCATTGTAGTTTTAGATGCAACCCCTTTTACTACGGAATTAATAGCTTTAAGGATTGTATCCTTATGACAAACTATTTTCATTTTGCTTCCTCCTTTTTTATTATAATAATATTATTAGTAGTAATAGTATTAGGTACTGTGGAAAATGTGGAAAACCATGTTGATATTTAGAATCTCTAACAAAATTGGTGTTTATAACTTCGTGGATAACTGGTTTGATTATCCACATCTTTCCAAAAGATTTGTGTAAAATTGAGATATACACAGTTTATTAACAGCTTATTAACAAGTGGGTGTGGATATCCAATATATTGGTTCCGTAAGAATAGATTGAATATCTTTGACACAAACAATATTTTTTCAAACACAAATTTTAAAAAAGTTCGAAATCTATTTTCCCTATGCTTGTTTGCCATCTATGATAATGTTTTTCACACTATCCACAATTAACTTGGTATTACTTTTTTCTTTTAGTTCTTTTTCTATTTTTTTACAACCATGCATTACGGTTGAGTGATCTCTTCCCCCAAAGTCTGTACCGATTTGAGGATATGACATATTAGCAATTTCTCTACATAGATACATAGCAATTTGCCTTGGAAAAGCAATTTCATTGGAACGTTTATTTCCAGATAAATCATCTTTATTAATCCCAAAATATTTAGCAACCGTTTCTTTAATAAAGTTAGAAGATATAACCTTTTCACTTTCATATTTAAATTCGTTTATAATTTTTTCAGCTAATTCAATAGTTATTGGACTGTGTGTTAAAGAAGCTCTTGCTACGACTTTATTAAATACACCTTCTAATTCTCTAATATTAGAGTCCATTTTATTGGCAATTGTTGAAAGAATAAAATCATCAATAACAATATTTTCATCTTTTGCTTTTTTTCTTAAAATTGCAAAACGAGTTTCATAGTCTGGACAAGAGATATCTGCTAGAAGTCCCCATTCAAATCTAGTTTTTAAACGTTCTTCTAAAAATGGAATATCTCTAGGTGGTTTATCACTCGAAATGATAATCTGTTTTCCTTCTTCACGTAAAGTATTAAAGGTATGAAAAAATTCTTCTTGTATTCTTTCTTTTTTGGCAATAAATTGAATATCATCAATTAATAAAACATCAATGGTTCTATACTTTTTTCGAAACATTTCGGTTTTATTTTCTTGAATGGCGTTAATTAATTGGTTCGTAAATTTTTCAGAAGTCACATATAATATTTTACAATTTTTATCATTTTCTAAAATTAAATTTCCAATCGCATACATTAAATGGGTTTTTCCTAAACCTGCACCTCCGTAAAGAAATAACGGATTATAAGCTTCACCTGGTTCATTGGCAACAGCTAAAGCAGCTGCATAAGCTAATTTATTATTTTCACCAACAACAAAATTATCAAAGGTATATTTTTGATCGATTCCAGAATTATGTGCTCTTACTTCTGTTGAAACTGTTTCAGAATTTGTTTGTTCTGTTGGAAATTCTAATATTTTTTCTTTTGCCTCTTTTTCTAAATCAATTACTGTATATTCCCAATCTCTATTGGTAATAAATTTCAAGGTGTTTAAAAGTAATGGTTTATATTTTGTTTCTACAAAATCTCTTTGAAATTCGGAAACAGTTGTAAAAACAATATGATTTCCATCGATACTTCTAATATCTAATGGTTTAATCCAAGTATCAAAAGAGATTTGGGTAAGTTCAGGTCTTAATTCATTTTTTATTTTTTCCATTAATTCTTTTTTGTCAATACTCAACTAAAATCATCCCTCCTAAATAAGTTTATCCACAAAGTTATCCACAAGTGTTGATAACTTCTTCTCATTTTTGTAAAAATAAAGATGATTTATACGAACATAAATTCAAGCTTTTTCAGTAAAAATCTCTCATAATTTTTTACCCCCCAATCATAACAGATTTTGATAGAAGAAGTCAATAAAATTGTGGAAAAAAATTTTTTTATGTGGATAAAAGAAGAAAAAACTGTGGAAAACCGATTAAAATTTTATAAAATTTGACAAGAAATCTAATTAAAGAAACATAAAGTAGGTAAAAGCAACCAAAAAAAGAAAGACTGCAAACCTTTAAATCCTTAAGTTTTTTTACAAAAATATTGAAAAATCACTTGACTTTTGATACCCTTTTGCGGTATAATCGATATACTTGTTAAATGATAAAAACAATTCCCAAGAAATTGGGGTGTAATAAAAAAACAATAGGAGGTGCAATCAAAAAATGAAAAGAACATTTCAACCAAAAAACAGACAAGAAAAGAAAGAACATGGTTTTATGAAAAGAATGAAAACAAGAGCTGGAAGAAATATATTAAAAGCAAGGAGAGCAAAAGGAAGAAAAAAATTAACAGCTTAAGTTATGCTAGGTAGGAAGGCCGCAATCTGCGAGCCTTTTAGCATAATTGAAATTAGATTTTTTCATTGTATTTGCCTTGAAAGAAAGGAAAAAAGAAATGAAAAAAACCAAAATGATGAAAAAAAATTATGAATTTAGACATGTTTTATCAAAAGGAACCTATTATTCTGGAAAGTATCTCGAAGCTTTTATCAAAAAAACAAAGCAAGATAATGTGAATTTTTTAGGAATAGCAATAGGAGTCAAATTGGCGAAAGCCGTAAGAAGAAATCAAATTAAAAGATTGATACGAGAAAATTATAGACATTATGAAAAAAAAATTCAAAAGGGATATGCTATGGTTTTTTTATGGAAGAAGAAAGCAGATATAAAAGATTCTAATTTTCAAAACATAAAAAATGATATGAAATATATTTTTGATAAAGCAAAACTAACATTAGAGGAATAATATGAAAAAATTACTGATATGGCTAATTAATGGATATCAAAAACATATATCCAAAGTCTTAAAAAGTAAAAATATTCATTGCAAATATTATCCAACTTGCTCCGAATATACCAAACAAGCAATTCAAAAATATGGTGTAGGGAAGGGGAGCATGAAAGGAATTTATAGAATTTTACGATGTAATCCTTT
This sequence comes from Clostridia bacterium, assembly GCA_022792395.1. Taxonomy (GTDB): domain Bacteria; phylum Bacillota; class Clostridia; order TANB77; family CAG-508; genus CAG-269. Next base: position 76,293 of record JAAWAX010000020.1, on the reverse strand, counting down.
TTCAAAAGGTGGATATGATCCTTTAAAATAAAAAGAGGAGGAATTCATAAATGTTTGAATTTTTTGCAAGTATTTTTGGTTATTTATTAGCATTTTTATATAATATTGTTAATAATTACGGAATAGCCATTATTTTATTTACCCTTATTATAAAATTATTATTATTGCCATTGTCGATTAAGCAACAAAGAACGATGAAAAAAAGTGCAAAATTACAAGAAAAGATGAAGGTTATTCAATTTAAATATAAAAATGATCCAGAAAAAATGAACCAAGAAATAATGTCTTTATATAAAACGGAAAAAATGAGTCCATTTAGTGGATGTTTAACAGCTATTATACAAATGTTGTTATTACTTTCTATTTTTTATTTAGTAAGATGTCCGATTACTTATATGGAAAAAATAGCATCAGAAGATATTAATAAGTATGTAACACAATTACAAGAAGAAGGAAAAGAAGTAAGTAAAGCATATCCAGAAATAGATTTAATAAGAGAATATAACTGGTTAAAGGGAAAAAATCCAGAAGACAGTAATATTGAAAAATTAGATTTACAAATGGCATTTTTAGGATTAGATTTAAGTAAAATACCACAACAAAATATGGCAGATTATACGGTTTATATCATACCAATTTTATATATTATATCATCTTTTATTTCTATTCGAATGACAACAGCTATGCAACAACAAAATAAAAAGAAGAAAGAAACGGTAATCGATGGAGCAACAGGAGAAGAAGTAGATGAAAAAGAGAATGAAATGGATGCTGTAATGCAAACCAATAAAATGATGTCTTGGATGATGCCAATCATGTCTATTTCAATTGCTTTTGTAGCACCATTAGGACTAGCATTATATTGGCTAGTAAGTAATGTACTTATGATTTTTGAAAGATTAATATTAAATAAAGTAATAAAGCAAGAAGATGGGGAGGAATAATCCATGGAGAAAACAATTATAGCAGAAGGTAAAACTACCAATGAAGCCATTGAAAATGGATTAAAACAATTAAATGTTACGAGAGATTCTGTTACGATAAAAGTATTAGAAAGTGAAGATAAGAGGAGTTTTTTTAGTATTTTAACTCCTAGAGTTGTGAAAGTTGAAATGACAATAAAAGAAGCAAAAGAGGAAGAAATAAAAGCTAAAAAAGAAATTGAATTAAGTCAAGAAGAACAGGAGAAAGCAAAAGAAAATGTGGAGAACTTCATGAAAAAATTTATAACTAAATTACCAGAAGATGTAGCTTATCATATAGAGACAACAACAAGTCATATTAATGTAGAAATAACTAGTAAAAATTTAGGATATTTAATAGGATATAGAGGAGAAACTTTATATGCCATGCAAAATATTTTATCAGCTATTGCAGGAAAAGGGATTGAAAATAGAGTTAGAGTAATTCTAGACATAGAAGGATATAAAGCAAAAAGAGAAAAAACATTAGAAGATTTAGCAGAAAAAGTAGCAAGAACGGTAATTAGGACTAGAAAACCTATTAAATTAGAACCTATGCAAGCATTTGAAAGAAAAATAATTCATAGCAAATTGCAAACAAATACAAAAATTGAAACAACTAGTGTAGGAGAAGAACCACATAGAAGAATTATAGTATCTTTAAAAAATAAATAGAAAATAAAATCGGAGGTCAAAGGTCGGATTTTACAATGTATTTTGTAATCTATCTTTGGCTTTTTTGGTAGGAAAGGAAATAAAAAAATGAGTACAATTGCATCAATTTCTACGGCACCACGGAATAGGAGGAATTGGAATCATTCGAATGAGTGGAAAAGATTGTTTCAGTATATTAGAAAAAATCTTTGAGCCAAAGAAAAAACAAAAGATAGAAGATATTAAAGGATATACGATAAAATATGGAAACATTATCGAAAAGGGAGAAAAAGTAGATGAAGTTTTAGTTTCTTATTTTAAAGCACCAAAAAGTTATACAACAGAAAATATGTGCGAAATTAATTCACATGGTGGAAATGTAATGGTTAAGAGGATTTTAGAAATATGCTTGAAAAATGGAGCAGAATTGGCAGAACCTGGAGAATTTACGAAAAGAGCTTTCTTAAATGGTAGAATTGATTTATTACAAGCAGAATCAGTGATTGATTTAATTCATGCCAAATCAGAAAGAGAAGCGAAAACAGGAATGAAGCAATTAGAAGGTATATTGTCTAAAAAAATAGGAGAAATCAAGCAAGATATATTAGATGTTATGGTTGATATAGAAGTGGCTATTGATTATCCTGAATACGATGTAGATGACGTGACCAATCAACAAATAGTAGATATGTTAGCAAAAGCAGAAGAAAAATTATTAAAATTAGAAAAGAGTTTTGATAATGGAAAGATAATAAAAGAAGGCATAAAAACCGCCATTATAGGAAAACCAAATGCAGGAAAATCTTCACTTTTAAATGCTATTTTAAAAGAAGATAGAGCCATTGTTACAGAATATGAAGGAACAACAAGAGATACAATAGAAGAATTTGTTACCATTCATGGAATACCAATAAAGCTAATTGATACAGCAGGGATAAGACAAGCCAAAGATGAAGTTGAGAAAATAGGGATTACAAAATCTAGGGAAATTGCAAAAGAAGCAGACCTAATTATTGCTATTTTTGACAGTACGAAACCTTTAAGCGATGAGGATGTCGAAATTTTAGATTTAATTCGAAATAAGAAATCTATTATAATATTAAATAAAATTGACTTAAAATCAATTTTAACAGAAAAGGATAGGGGGTTAAAAGAGGCAAGTAACCACATTATAAAGATGTCAGCCTTAAACCATATTGGTTTGGAAAATTTATATCAACAAATTATAGAGTTATTTCAATTAAATGAAATAAATTTAGATAATGAAATAGTCATTACTAATATTAGGCATAAAAATTTAATTACAAAAGCAATTGAGAATGTAAAAAAGACAAAAGAAACGGTTGCTACAAAAATGCCATTAGATATTGTGGCTATTTCCATAAAAGATATTTTAGAAGATTTAGCTAATATAACAGGTGAAGTTGTAAGTGAAGATATCATCAATGAAATTTTTGCAAAGTTTTGTTTAGGAAAATAACACAAAAAATAAATCATTAAAATGAAAAATAAGGCATTTTTATAAAAAAACAATATAACTTTATATCTTGAAGAAAAAAAGCAAATAAATTCAATTTAAAAGAAATTTGAAGTGTGATAGTATAATATAAAAACAAGAAAAAAGAGAATAAAATAAAGTAAAAGAGATAAAAAACACTGAAATTACATAAATAAAATAACTAAAAAGTAAAATTTAATACAATGAGAAAAAACAAGAAAAACACTATTAATTAAAAGAAAAAACGAAAAGCAGAATAAAAGCAAATGGAATAAATAAGTAAAAAACAATCCTATAAAGTGAAAAAACAGTTCTTCTTGTTTCACAAGGAATGCAGGACATGAGCGTGGAACAAAAAAATGACAAAAGAGAGACAGACATAAATAAAATATTTTTGTTAAAAGAGGAGAGGTACAACATACTATTTTGTTCCATATGAGAAAGGAAGGAAAAATGAGTTATATAGCAGGAGAATATGATGTGGCAGTAGTTGGAGCGGGACATGCTGGTTGTGAAGCAGCATTAGCAGCAGCTAGACTAGGAATGAAAACATTAATTTTTTCAATTAGTTTAGAAGCAATTGCGAATATGCCATGTAATCCACATATAGGAGGTAGTTCAAAAGGACATTTAGTAAGAGAAATTGATAGCCTTGGTGGAGAAATGGGAAAAAATATTGATAAAACGATGATACAAATTAAAATGTTAAATACTTCAAAAGGACCAGCTGTACATTCTTTAAGAGCACAAGCAGATAGAAAAAAGTATCAAGCAGAAATGAAACATACTTTAGAAAAACAAGAAAATTTAGAAGTAAAACAAGGAGAAATTATAGACATTCAAGTGGAAGATGGAAAAATAAAAGCAGTTGAAACAGATGTAGGAGCTATTTATAAGGTAAAAACAGTTATTTTAGCAACAGGAACCTATTTAAAGGGAAAAATATTTATCCGGAGAGTTCTCCAAGGAAAGTGGACCAGATGGTGTAGCTGCAGCGAATCAATTATCAGAATGTTTAAAAAAGATGGGAATTGAATTAATTCGTTTTAAAACAGGAACACCAGCTAGAATTAATAAAAGAAGTATTGATTTTAGTAAAATGGAAATACAAAAAGGAGACCAAGGAATTGAAGCTTTTTCTTTTGAAAATGAACCAAAAGACTTTGAACAAGTAGATTGCTATTTAACTTATACAAACGAAAAGACACATGAAATCATTCGCCAAAACTTACATAGATCTCCTTTGTATGTTGGCATGATAGAAGGAACAGGACCAAGATATTGTCCTTCTATTGAAGATAAAGTGGTTCGATTTAGCGATAAACCAAGACATCAAGCATTTGTAGAGCCAGTTGGAATGGACACGGAAGAAATGTATATTCAAGGGATGAGTTCTTCTTTACCAGAAGATGTTCAAATTGCTTTATACCATACAATTCCAGGACTAGAAAAAGCAGAATTTACAAGACCAGCTTATGCGATTGAATATGATTGTATTGACCCATCAAACCTTAAACTTTCGCTAGAATACAAAGGGATTGAAGGATTGTTCATGGCAGGACAAATTAATGGGACTTCTGGTTATGAAGAGGCAGCTTGTCAAGGTTTAATAGCAGGAATTAATAGTGCAAGAAAAATAAAAGGAGAAGAGCCTCTTATTTTAGATAGAACACAAGGATACATAGGTGTTTTAATTGATGACATTGTTACCAAAGGAACCAATGAGCCATACCGAATGATGACTTCAAGAGCAGAATACAGACTATTATTAAGACAAGATAATGCGGATTTAAGACTAACAGAAATTGGTTATAAAATAGGACTAATTTCAGAAAAAAGATATGAAAAGTTTAAAAGAAAAAAGGAAAATATTCAAAAAGAGATAGAAAGATTAAAAGGAATCATTGTAAAACCGACAGAAGAAGTAAATAAGCTACTAAAAGAAAATGGAACTTCAGAGTTATCAACTGGCACAAAGATGTCAGAATTATTGAAAAGAACAGAATTAGACTATGAAAAATTGGCTCGTATTGATAGCGAAAGGCCAGAGTTAACCAAACAAGAGAAGGAAGAGGTAGAAATTCAACTTAAATATGAAGGATATATAAAAATGCAAGAAGCTCAAGTTGAAAAATTTAAAAAATTAGAAACCAAAATTTTACCAGAAACCATAAATTATGAAGAAATAAATGGTATTAGTTTAGAAGGAAGGCAAAAATTAAATAAATTTAAACCACATTCTATAGGCCAAGCCTCAAGAATATCAGGAGTTTCACCAGCTGATATAGCAGTGCTATTAGTTTATTTACAACAATGGAATAATCGTTAACAGTTTATAGATAAACAGTTTTTATAAAATATAAATATAATAAAAAGAATAACTAGAAAGGCTTTTTATAAAAATGTAATAGATAAAGGAAGGAGTGTATGAGTATTTAAGAGAAGAATGTTCATACAAGCAATTATGGAAGAATTTAGTCAAAAAATGAAAGAACAAGCAAAAGAAATAGGGATTTTACTAGAAGAAAAGCAAATCAATCAATTTTATCAATATATGCAATTATTATTAGAATGGAATCAAAAAATTAATTTAACGGCTATTACCAAACCAGAAGAAATTATTTTAAAACATTTCATTGATTCTGTGACCATTGCTAAATATATAGAAAAAAATGCAAAAGTAGTTGATGTGGGAACAGGAGCTGGATTTCCAGGAATTCCGTTAAAAATTTTAAGAGAAGATATTGAAATAACATTATTGGATTCTTTAAATAAGAGAGTTAGCTTTTTAAAAGAAGTAATAGAGCAATTGTCCTTATCGAAAATAGAAGCCGTTCATTTTCGTGCAGAAGAATTTGGAAAGAATCCTAAATATAGAGAAAACTTTGATTGTGCTACTTCAAGAGCAGTTGCTAATTTAAGTACTTTGTCAGAATATTTAATCCCATTAGTAAAGGTAAAGGGGATTTGTATTAGCATGAAAGGATCTGAAGTAGAAGAAGAAATCGAACAAAGCAAAAAGGCTATTTCCGTTTTAGGAGGAAACATAGAAGCAATTGATAAATTTCAATTACCATTTAGCGATATGGACAGAAATATAATTATTCTTCGAAAAGTAAAAAACACGCCAACGAAATATCCTAGAAAATCAGGAATGCCGGCAAAAGAACCTATAAAGTAAAATGTTTGGTCATTTTGGTCAATTTGGGACAGGCACCAAGTGACCATTTTTTTCGGGAAGAATGTAAAAGATAGCTTTAAATCCTTTTTTTGGTTAAATAGTGCCTGTCCCAAATTAGCCATTTTTGGTTAAGTTGTGCCTGTCCCAATTTAACCATAGCCAAAATTGAAAAAAAGAAACTTTTCGAAAAAAGTCGATAAATTTTGCGTTTTTTATTGACTTTTTTCTTATATTTTTATATGATTAGAATAGCTAATAATAAGAATATATTGATAAATATTAACTAAAAAATGGGGGCAATGAAATTGGGAAAAGTGATATCAGTAGCAAATCAAAAAGGTGGCGTAGGAAAAACAACAACAACTGTTAATTTATGTACAATTTTAGCTAAAAAAGGAAAAAATGTATTGTTAATAGATGCTGATCCACAAGGAAATGCGACAAGTGGATTAGGGGTAGAAAAAGATGTTGAATTATCTACTTATGATATTTTAGTAAATGAAACAGAAATTGAAGAAACGCTACAAAAAACAATGATAAAAAATTTAAAAGTATGTCCTGCTACTATTAATTTAGCAGGAGCAGAAGTGGAATTAGTACCTATGATGTCAAGAGAACAAAGATTAAAGGAAAAACTGGACAAAATAAAAGAAAAATTTGATTATATTTTTATCGATTGTCCACCATCTTTAGGACTCGTTACTTTAAATGCTTTTACGGCATCTGATAGTGTCTTGATTCCAGTACAATGTGAATATTTTGCATTAGAAGGATTAGGGCAGTTATTAAATACGTTTAATTTAGTAAAAAAACATTTAAATAAAAACATTGAAATTGAAGGAGCTTTACTTACTATGTATGATATAAGAACCAATCTTTCCAATCAAGTGGTAAGAGAGGTAAGCAAATACTTTAACAATAAAGTATATAAAACTGTCATACCAAGAAATGTAAGATTAAGTGAAGCACCAAGCTATGGATTACCAATTACGGAATATGATCCAAAATCAAAAGGAGCTAAAAGTTATATTAAACTTGCAAAAGAATTCTTAACTATGAACGAAGAAGAAAAAAAGGCAAAGCATTCATAACATAATAGAGAGCTAGGATGCAAATAGAAATGCAAATAGCAAAAAAGAATCGATAAGAGTATAAGGAAGGATAAATACGAGGAGGAATAAAAGAATGGCAAAAATGACAGGATTAGGAAAAGGATTAGATGCTTTGTTTGGTCCAGCACCACAAGAAGAACAAATACAAGAAAATGATACCTTAAAAAATTTGAAGATAACAGAAGTAGAGCCAAATAGAGATCAACCAAGAAAAAAATTTGATCAAGAAGCATTAGAAGAATTAGCTGGATCCATCCAAGAATATGGATTAATTCAACCAATTGTAGTTACTAAAAAAGATGGATACTATAGTATTGTTGCAGGAGAGAGAAGATGGAGAGCTTCTAAAATAGCTGGATTAAAAGAAATTCCAGCCATCATAAGAGAAGATGATGAAAAAATAAATTCAGAGATTGCTTTAATTGAAAATATGCAAAGAGAAGATTTAAATCCAGTAGAGAAAGCAATGGGAATCAAGACATTAATTGACAATTATGGTATGTCACAAGAAGAAATTTCAAAGAAGTTAGGAAAAGGAAGAAGTACAATTGCTAACTGGATAAGAGTTTTAAATCTAGAACCTCGTGTATTAGAAATGGCAAAAGAAGGAAAAATATCAGAAGGATATTGTAAAGCATTATTAGCTATTACTGACCCAGAAAAACAATATCAAACTGCAATACAGATGTTAGAAAGAGGATCAACTGTAAGGCAAGTTGAGAAAAAAACAAAAATCAAAGAAACGAAAGAAGAGCAACAAAGAAATCATATTTTATATAAAAGTATAGAAGATAACTTCCAAAGTTTTTTTGGCAGTAAAGTTCGATTAGATGCTGGCAAGAGAAGAGGGAAAATCATTATAGAATATACTTCTAATGATGATTTAGAAAGAATTTTAGATTTGATTAAATAAAAAATGGAAAGAGGATAGTTATGGATAGCGTAATGGAAATTATAAGAACAGATAATTTTTTGTTAGTTTTATTAGGAATTATGGTTGTATTATTAATAGCCTTTATTGTTTTACTAGCTAAATTTTCAAGTTTAAGTAAAAAGTATAAAAATTTTATGGTAAAACTTGGCGATGGTAAAAATTTGGAAGAAGATTTAGAAACTTATATGTATCGAGTAGATAAAGTAGAAAAAGAAAATGCAAAAATTTCTAATCAAATAGAAAATTTGGGTCACAATTTGGAAAAATGTATTCAAAAAATGGGAATGGTAAGATACAATGCATTTAAAGATGTGGGAAGTGACTTGAGTTTTTCTCTAGCTTTATTAGATGAAAATAATAATGGCGTTGTTTTAAATGGTATTTATGCAAGAGAAACATCTAATATATATGCCAAACCAATTAAGAATGGAAAATCTACTTATGCTATTTCAGAAGAAGAAGCGGAAGCAATTCAAAAAGCAATGACTTCAAAAGAAATCCAGAAAGATTAATTTGTTAAAATAAAAATCCCTTATTTTTCGGATTTTATCTTGACAATCTCTTACAGGAATGTTAAAATAAATATCGTTGTTGGACAAATTAAAGATTTGCTTAACAATATGGAGAGGTGGTCGAGTTGGTTTATGGCACCAGTCTTGAAAATTGGCGTGCGTTAATAGCGTACCGTGGGTTCGAATCCCACCCTCTCCGCCAAATAATAAAAGTTAGATGTAAGATAGATATCTAACTTTTATTTATAAAAATGGAGATGTACCCAAGTGGTGAAGGGGACTGTTTGCTAAACAGTTAGGTCGTGAAAACGGCGCGGAGGTTCGAACCCTCTCATCTCCGCCAAAAAACACTAGCTTTTATGCTAGTGTTTTTTAACGTTGAAATAACCTTAAAGCATAAAAAAAGCATTTTTATTCTTAATTTTAGTATACAATATTTTGTTTTAAGACAATTTTATTACAAATAGATAACATTTATATTAAAAATAAAATACAAGTTGAAAAAAGAGGAAAAATAAGGTATAATAGAAGAAGTAGAGAAAAGTGGTGATAAAAATGACAAAAAGAATGAAAAATATAATTGGAATAGCAATCATTATGCTGATAGGAATAAGTATTAATGGATTTTGCTATGAAATATATGGAATAGATGTATGTGGTGAAGTAGAAATACCAAATGTAGTTGTTAAAATTGCTGAAGCACCTATTAATACTAATTGGTATGATCCACAAGTAACAATAGATAGTGTTAATAATGCAATTGAATTAAAGAATATGGCAAATATCATAATAGGTTGTTTACAAGCGATAGGATCTATTGTATCAGTAACCGTTTTAGCAATTTTAGGTATTAAGTATATGGTAGGAAGTGCAGAAGAAAAAGCGGAATACAAAAAAACGATGGGACCTTATATTACAGGTGCTGTTATGGTATTTGCTATTACTAATCTTTTAGGTATTATAGGTAAGATTGCTCAAAATATATTTAAATAGATAAGCAAAAAGAAGGTGATAAAAATGACAAAAAAAATAATAAGTGCAAGTATAATCATAATGATTATATGTATGGGAATTAATTTATATTGTTATGATATATATGCTGATTGGGGAGATACAATAGATGGTGTTATGAATGGAGCAGATAAGTTTTTAGATAAAGGAAAAGATGCACCTGTGAGTGAAGTCAATTTAAAAAATGCATCAGATGATATATTTACCATTGTATTAGGTATTGCGATGGTTGTATCGGTAATTGTAGGAATGATAATAGGAATCAAATTTATGGTAGCAAGTATAGATGAAAAAGCAAAAGTAAAAGAAGCTTTAGTACCTTATGTTGTAGGATGTGCAGTTGCCTTTGGAGCAATAGGAATTTGGAAATTAGCAATAACGATACTATCTAGTTGGTAAGGAGGAAAACATGAGAGAAAAAAAGAAAATAATAGCAAGTATAATACTAACCATAATAATTTGTACTTTTGCAACTGTATCTTATGGATTTCAGTTACATGAGTTAACAGGAACACAGACTGAAGTAGAGACATTAAAAAAGGCTGGAAATAATATTGTAAGTGTAGTTTTAACAATAGGTACTGTAGTATCAGTTGTAATGTTAATTGTGTTAGGTATTAAATATATGATGGGAAGTGTCTCTGAAAAAGCAGAATACAAGAAAACATTGATGCCTTATGTAATAGGAGCAAGTTTAGTATTTGCGGCATCTAGTATAGCACAATTAATATATAGTCTTGCAATTAAATTATAAATGTAGTATAATAAAATTAGAGTTGTTATTAAAATTCTCTACAAACATAGAGAGAGGAATAAAAAATCATGCAAAGTAAAGGAGGAAAAAGATATGAAAAAAATGTCTAAAATATTATCAATAATATTAATAGCAATGATGATGTTAACAATAGCAACAACTGTAATGGCAGCAGATGGTGATTCGTCTACAGCTATAACACCTTCATTAATTACAGGAGAGGGATCAAAGGTAGATGTAACAGGAATATCAGGTCTAGGTAATAGTATTGTTAAAGTATTAACAACCGTAGGAATTGTGGCATCTGTTATTGTATTGGTAGTATTAGGTATTAAATATATGATGGGAAGTGCTGAAGAAAAAGCAGAATACAAGAAAACATTAATGCCTTATATAATTGGTGCAGGGTTAGTATTTGCAGCATCAGGAATTGCTAATATTGTTTATACTTTTATGCAAAATGCTGTGTAATAGAAGCAAAATTATTAATAAAATTAGAGCAAGAGATAATATATTATCTCTTGTTTTTTTGTTATAATATTACAGAAATATTACAAATTCATTAAAAAACAAAAAAATAGCATAAATAGTTACAATTATCTACTTTTTATGCTATAATATATTTAGTTATAATTATGTTTATTGTATCAAAAGAACAGAGGAGGAAAAACTATGCAAACTTATGAAATACCAAGAAATTATAAAGGAGAAAGTAGAATATTATATGTTTTTTCTATGAAAGCATTAATGTATACAGCAATTGGAATTGTGCCAGGATTAATATTTTATTTTATCTTTAGCTCATTTGGAGCTACTATGCCAGGAATAATAGCAACCATAATTTGTGGTGGAATTGGTTTTGCAATTGGAACCTTTAAAGTTCCAGATACACGTAAATTTAAAATAACAGAAAAAACAGGTGGAGAAAACATTGATGATGTCATAAAAAGAGCCATAAAATTTAAGCAAAAGAAAAATAGGATATATGTATATATGAAGGAGGAAACAAAAGATGAATAATGATCAAGTGACAAATTTATTAACCACTATTTTATTAATTATGATAGGAGTATTATTTTTTCTTTCTGTTATATACATAGTGTTAAAAGTAAGAGAAAGTAAAAGAAAACATAGAAGTGAAGAAAGCATCACTAACAACTCATCGAAAGAAAATTCGAATGCAGAAAAAGGAACCATACAATATAGTAAACAGTCTATATTTTCCTTTATGAAATTTGATAAAATAGAAGATGACATGATTATTAGAAAAAATGGTACAAAATTTTTAATGGTAATTGAATGCCAAGGAATTAACTATGATTTAATGTCAGGGATGGAAAAAAATAGTGTTGAACAAGGTTTTTTACAATTTTTAAATACATTGAAACATCCAATACAAATATATACACAAACAAGAACTGTCAATTTAGGAAGTAGTATTGAAAAATATAAGGAGAGACTAAAGCTAATAGAGAATAGATTAGTTAGCAAGCAATTAGAATATAATAGTAAAGCTAATTCAAAGCAATATACAGAAGAGCAACTTATGAAAGAACGAGTAGATGTAGTAAGAGAAAGAAACTTATACGAATATGGAAAAGATATTATTAATAATACAGAAAGAATGAATTTAAATAAAAATATCTTAAGAAGACATTACTATATTGTAATTTCTTATATACCAGAAGAAGTAAGTAACCCAGATATTCAAAAATCGGAAATAAGAGATATGGCTTTTAATGAACTATACACGAAATGTCAATCAGCAATTGCATCTTTAGCAGTTTGTGGATTGAAGGGGAAAATACTAAATTCCAATGAACTAGCAGAATTATTATATATGGCATATAACAGGGATGATGCAGATGTTTATCAATTAAATCAAGCATTAGATGCAAAATATGATGAATTATATGTAACAGCACAAGATGTACTAGAAAAAAGAATGAAAGTATTGGATCAAAAAATAGAAGAAGAAGCGATAAGAAAAGCAAACGAAAAATTAACAGAAGCAGCAGAAGAAAGTGAGAGAGAAAAAGAAGTCAAGAAAAAAGAGAAAGATATGCAAGCTTTAATTAGTAAAATGGCTAAAATGCTAATTGATGAAAATCAAGAATTAGTAGGGACAGAAATAGCACAAAAAGCAAAAGAAAAGATAGATGAAGAAGACAAAGGAGAAGGAGGAAAGGAAAATGAAGAAAAACAAACAACAACAAGAAGAAAGAAAAAAATCTCCTGAAGAAAATAAGGATAATTTCTTACAAGGACAGACTATAAAAGATTTGATAGCACCTTCAGGTATAGATGTATCTAACATTGACCATTTAGAAATTATTTCTAATACAAAAAGATATGCAAGAAGTTTCTTTGTTTCTACTCTTCCAAGAATGTGTACATTCCCAGAATTATTTAGAGATATGTACTTATTTGGAGATGTTAATACTTCTATTTACATTAATCCAATTAAAGAAGAAAGATCACAAAATGAGTTAAATAGAGTTATTAATGAATTAGAAACAGAAAGAATTGTAGCAGCAGATAAAGGAAATATAAATAGAGAGAGTACAATTGCACAAAAAAGATTTGAGGCAGAACAATTAAGAGATGAAATTGCAGCAGGTTTTAACAAATTGTATGAAGCATCTATTGTTTCTACTCTATTTGCATACAATTTAGCAGATTTAGATAGATTCTCAAAGATGTTAGCGACAGAAATGTCTAAAACATTGGTTGGAATTAAAACTGCTTGGGGAATTCAAGAGGAAGCATTCCAATCTAATTTACCATTAATGGAAGATCAAGTTCAAAAATTACATACATTCGATAGACTTTCTATGGGAACGGTATTTCCTTTTACCACTTCAGAAATTGGACATCCTTCTGGCGTACCTTTAGGATTTAACAAACAAACAGGAACACCAATTCTTTTTGATAATTTCCATAGTTCACTTACAAATTATAATATGGTTATCTTTGCAAAATCTGGAGCGGGTAAATCTGTTACTATGAAAACGTTAGTATCTAGATCTTCTGTACTTATGGGAATTGAAAGTTTGGCATTAGATGCAGAAGGAGAATATACAGTAGTTGCTGAAAGTTTAGGTGGAATTAATGTCGTAATTAGTCCAACATCCAAAACTGTTATTAATATATTTGATATCGAAACAGAAACAGTAAAAGATGAAATAACAGGAAAAGAAAGAACTATTTTGGGAATTGAAAATAAAGTAGAAGATGTTACACAAGGATTACTAACCATGGCGAAGGGTAGTACAAGAAGTACAGAGGTGAATGAACTTACAAAACAAATTATAGCAGAATCAGTAGCAGAAGAATATGCAGCTCTTGGAATTACAAGTAATCCAAATAGTTTGTATCAATCAAATGATATTAATGTAGCGAAAGGAAGTTTATTGACAAAACGTAAAAAGAATATGCCAACCATAGGAAGTTGGTATAGAAGAATTCAAGCAAAAGCACAAGAAAATGAAAATCCTGATTATCAATATCATTATAGTTATTTATTAAAAGTTATGAAGCAATATATTAGGGAATATGATGGTCAAATGGCATATTTTGATGGACAATCTACTTTTGACCTTTTAGATGGAGCACCATTTATTAATTTGGATATTTCTCAATTAGAAGAAAGGTTTGCTAGACCTTTGGCACAACAAATATTACTTTCTTGGATTTGGGAAAAATTCGTTAAGAAAAATAGTGAAGATAAGAGTAAAGCTAGTAAAAAAAGAGTGTTAGTGGATGAGGCATGGATGTTACTTCCTTATCCAGAAGCGGTAGACTTTTTAAATAAAATGGCAAGACGTGCCAGAAAAAGGAATGTATCTCTTGCTATTATATCACAAAGATTTCAAGATTTTTATGAAAAACAAGAAGCACAAGCTGTTTTAACATCTTCTGATACCAAGTTATTTTTGGCACAAGATAAGTCAGAAATTGCTTATTTAAAAGAAGTATTTAAACTTTCAGAAGGTGAAGCAAACTTTTTAGTAACTTGCCAAAGAGGAGAAGGATTATTAAAAGTTGGAGCAGATACAGCAATTTTGAAAATAGTACCAACGAAAAAAGAATTTGAATTTGTGGAAACAAATTTAAATCAATTGGCTAAAAAGAAAATGAACTAAATTTGGGAGGTTAATACCTTATGAAGATTTTTACGAATAAAAGTATATGGAAAAAATTAGTAATAGCCTTATTAATTATCTTGTCATTTCAAATAATAACCATGCAACCAGTTCAAGCAGATGTAGTAGAATTTGGTGGTAAATTGATGGGACCTATTATGTCTTTACTAGTAAGCCTTGGAGATGGAATTAATGATACGATAGGTAGAACTATAATGGGATCATCCTCTACATTATATGAAATTGAGATGGGAAGTACATTTTGGGAAACTTTAGGAACGATTTTAGTTGCTATAGCTGCAGCAGCAATAGCCATTGTTCTAATTGTTGCTACAATGGGAGCGGCAGCTATTGTGGCAGCAGCAATAACTGGTACTGTAGCTACTGTAACAGTTGGAATGGGTACTGTTATAGCAGCGGGAGCATCAGCACTTATGGCAGCAGTTTGGTTTAATGATCAAGTATTACCAGATGATTTATATTTACCAATGTACACCTATAGTGCAGAGGAAATTTTTAAGGGTAATATTTTATTATTTGATGTAAATTACTTTAACAATCCAAAAGAAATATATGCAAAGACTGATACTGGAAAAAGTATTAAATTAAGTGACTATGATAGTTTAGAAGAGGCGAATGAGGAAATTGCCAAACATGGAAAATTATCCTATTATTATTATAAAAAAGATGGAAAGGAAATAAAAACCTCCAATCAAAATTCATCAGTAATTCTAAAAAATACAATAAGTTCATGGTATAATGCTTTGAGAAACATATGTTTAGTATTAATGCTATCAATATTAGTGTATATTGCTATAAGAATGATACTATCAAGCGTAGCTTCTGACAAATCGAAATATCTGACAATGTTAAAGGATTGGTTTATAGGACTCTGTTTGTTATTTTTAATGCATTACATTATGGCATTTTCAGTAATGCTAGTAGAAAAATTAACAGATGTTGTAAAAACTGCAGTAGATGAGGATGGATATGCGGTTACGATAGAAGCAAATGATAAAATCAAAGAAGCTGTAGATGCCGACCATCTTAATTTAGAAGAATACATACAAGAAGAGGGTGGAAAAGACTATTTGGTATGGCCAACTAACCTTATGGGAAGTTTAAGACTACAATTGCAAATGGAACAATATGGTGCGCAATATATTGGTTTAGGTATATGTTTTTTGATTCTTTGTTTATTTACTTTATATTTTACAGTTGTGTATTTAAAAAGAGTTCTACATTTAGCTTTTCTAACCATAATAGCACCAATGGTAGCACTTACTTATTGTATTGATAAGATTAATGATGGAAAGGCACAAGGTTTTGATAAATGGCTGAAAGAATATATTTTCAATTTATTAATACAACCAATGCATTTATTACTATATTATATTTTGGTTACCTCTGCATTTGAATTAGCATCAACGAATACTATTTATAGTATAGTAGCACTTGGATTCATGATACCAGCAGAAAAACTATTACGTAGCTTATTTGGATTTGAAAAAGCACAAACAGCTCCAGCCATAGGACCTGCAGGTGCAATGATGGCATCAACAGCTTTAAATAGTTTACTAAATCGAGGAAAAAGAGGTAAAGATGGTGGAAATGGCAAAGGAGGAGAATCTGGAGAAGGAGACCCTGGAAAAGTACCAAGTCCTAGAGAAGCTAATCCAATGGATGCTTTTCTAGGAGAAGGTGGAGGACAATCAAGAGAAGAAGGTAATACACCACAAGTAGATACTGCAATGGATAGATATACAGCAGAAGGTTATGGACAGAATGCAGATGGAGAGTATTTTAATCCATGGACAGATGAATATGATGCAAATTATAATCCACATAATGATCCATCTTATGCACCACCAGAAGAAGAACAAGCAAATCCGACACTTTCTTCCGGTGAAGACGAAGGTGGAGAAATGGGGGGACAGTATGATAGAGAAGTTTATGATGCATATGGAATGGAACCACCACCACGACAACTACCAACTCAATCACCATCCATACGAACTCAAAAAGAATCAAAAACGCCAAAAACAAAAGCAGGAAGAAGAGTAAAAAGAATGCTTCATGCGAGTGCAGCGGCACAAAAAGCAGCAATGAGAAGTATGCCAAGAAACTTGAAAAGAAAAATTGAGAATTCACATCCAATTAGAACGATGGGTAAAGTAGCAGCTGGAGCAGCATTAGGAGCAGCAGCTGGAGCAGCAGGTGTAGCAATAGCAGCAACCACAGGAGATTTAGGTAATCTTTCCAAAATTGGTGGAGGATTAGCTGCAGCAGGATATGCAGTAGGTTCAGGAAAAGTAGGAGCAATCAAATCTCCAATGGATGATCCAGATGTAAAAGCTGTTCATGATGTAGCATATACAAAAGGTGAATATAAACAAGATGCTATGGATGACTATGTAAAAGATTATCTAAAAGATGTACAAAATAGAAATTATTTTGAGCAAAAATTTGGAAAAGCAGAAGCAAAGAAAATGTTAAAAAGAGGCGGAATAGTTGAAAAATGTCTAGAAAATGAAATTACAGATAAAAAAGAAATAGCAGCAGCATACAAATTAAAAACAGAAGGAGTCGTAAGAAATGAAGAAGAAGCAATTTCAGTTGCGCAATTAGGACAAATGGTAGGTGGTAATACAAATCACATGACAAGCAAGAAGAGAAACGAATGGAAAACAAGATTTGGAGATATGGCAGGAGAAAGTGGCGTAAAAGAAAAAGATAAATTTGCAGAACAAAGATTAAAAGAAATTGACAAATTTTACGACTTTAAAAAATAAGCAAAAAAGCGGAGGAAATAATTATGAATCTGATACGATATTATAATCAAAACAGAAAAAAGATATGGGGGATTTGTATAATTATAGTCTCTGCTTTTATCTTATTTCGATTGGTGAATTACATATATAAAATAAATCGTGAAAAAGGAATAGCAACAAATGATGGCAATAGTCAAATAGGAAAAACAATTAGTAATACTACGCAATTAACTACCAATCAATCAGTTGTTACAGGAGAAAAGGTATCAAATTCTCAATTAGAAAATGCTACGGATACCATAGATAAGTTTATATCTTACTGTAATAACAAAGAATTACAACAAGCGTATGATTTGCTTACTGATGAATGTAAAACACAAATGTATGATACGTTAGAAGTTTTTGAACAGGCCTATTATAATGATGTATTTCAAGGAGAAAAGAAAACCTGTTCCATAGAAAATTGGGTTGATAATACCTATAAAGTAAGAATGATAAGTGATATGCTTTCAACAGGAAAAAGCAATGATGGTAGGGATAAACAGGATTATATTACAGTAAAAAAAGAAAAGGAAGGATACAAACTAAACATTAATAGTTATATCGGAAAAACACAAATCAATAAAAAAACAGAAAAGAATGATATAGCCATAGAAGTATTAAGTAAAAATACTTATATGGAACAGGAAGAATATACCATAAAAGTTACAAATCAAACAGAAGATTTAATGAGGTTAGATAATAGAATTGATGGGAGATCATTATATTTACAGGATAGTAAAGAAAATCAATATCCTTCTTATAATCATGAATTAACAGAACCAATGTTAACTGTTAGTTCGGGTGAAACAAAAGAGATTACCATTAAATTTTATAGTTCTTATGTATCTACTAAAAAAATAAAGCAAATTGTTTTTTCCGATTTATCTTTATATAATGGTCAATTAAGTGAAACAGTAGAATTTAAAGCAGAAGTTTAAAAAATAAAAGAACTAAAAAATAAAGCAAGAATTGAGGTGAGTATATGGATAAAGTTAAAAATTTTATTTCAAGACATTACAAAAGAGTGATAAGAGCAGTTATAGTATTAGTATTTTTGATAGTTTTATTATCATCAGCGCTATATTATATAACAGTAGATGATGGTACTTATAAAGAGGGTGATTGGAGTAGTGCACCCTATGGGGCAGCACAATATATGGATGGGGTTTCAATAAATGAAGATGGAGAATTTGAAATCGAAACAACAGCACAAGATTTATGGGACAAGATGTTAGAAGAGCATAGTAGAGTAGATGAATATTTAGATAGTCCAGAAGAATTAGCAAGAATGATGAAAGCAGAAATGGTAACACAATATCCAGATACTCGACCAAATCCAGATGACCCAATAGATTGGGATGAGATGATAGAAAATCCTGATAAAATACAAGGAATTATAAAATTTAAAAGAGCAGATACGGATGGAAATAAGTCTAATTTGACTTACGTTAATCCAGAAACTTTTCAAAGTTATGTAGATGCTTACAATAATAATGGAGATGAAACAGCCAAGAAAAATGCCTTAAGTCACTTTACTTTAAAACAATCGGATTCTAGTGCTTCAGCTAATGTACCAAGTGGTTCTGCTAATGGTAATTTAAGTGGAGCAGATGGAGATGGATATACAGAAGAATACACATCATCAGCTGGAATTACCTATAAACATTACAAACAATATCAAGGTTCTTATGCAGAAAATCCTTATTGGGATGGAACCATCCATAGTTCTGGTTGTGGACCAACATCAATAGCTATTTTAGCAAGTGGTTTGACAAATTTAAATTATAGTCCAGGAGTAATTGCCGCTGAAATGAATTCTACTTATGGCTTAACATCGTATTCAACTTTACAAGCAGAAATGAATTCCCTTGGTATGAGTGCCCAAGTAATACAAAATCCTTCAGCATCAACAATACAAGACAATTTGAGAAATGGAAAAGTAATGTTGGTTTCTGTTAATAGCAATACTATTTTTACAGGTGGAAGTCATATTATGGCACTGGTAGATATTGATAGCAATGGAAAAGTGTATATATGTAATCCTGGTAGTTCAAGTAAATATGGATGGTATGATATAAGTGAAATTATGAGAGGCTGTAAATATATTGTAGTAACGGATGCAAAAGGAGGAACCGTAGGAGGAACACCGACAGGAGGAACAACAGGAGGGACAACCGTTGGAGGAAATACAGTAGGTAATACAGTAGTAGTGGCTACTTGGACACAAGTTGACACAGAGGTAACGACCAATGATCCAAATGTTCAAAGTAAGGATGAAACAACCTACTCCATGACAACTACTAATATTAATTATGAAGCTATGGTAAAACAATATACGATGCCTTTTGATATGTTATGGGCATTGCTAGTAGTTGGAGAAGATAAGAATTTTATATTTGAACTTACTGACTTAATTTATGGTAGTGATATCCAAATAACAGTTCATGACAATTTGACAGTAAATACGCAAGTGGATGAATGGAATTATACGGAACGAATAAAAGCAGTTGTAGAAGCAACGATTACAGCTAAATGTAAGGAACAAACAGCAACAGATACGATTACGAATGATGTACATGATCCACATGAAGAGAATGAATATAAAACAACCAAAACGGTAGTGACACAAACCAATACCATTCAAACAGAATTAACAAAGGCAGATGTTTGGATTGTAGATTATGAAAATGAATTTACTTATAATGCACCAGTGGAAACAACTAATACCAGTACATTTGAAAAAGAAGACCAAGAATATCCAAATACCCCTAATAGTGAAGGGGACAGTTATTCTTGTGAACATATTAATGCCAAAAAAGCAGAATTAGCAAAAAAAGTAAGAGAAGCAGCAGCGGCAGCAGATGCAGCAGCAAAAGCAGCTCAAAATACTACTTCCAATACAACTCCTAGTTCTGCAGCTGCGAATCCAGGAACACAAGATACAACGGAAGAAAGTACGATTCCTGATTCCGCAGCAGCTAGTGGAGTAACCTATCAAGTTACTTGTGATGAAAACATTAAAGTTAAATATTATAATAGATATATTAATATTAGTGATAATGTAACAAATACTGTAAATACACAAAAATATGTTAAAGGCGTAGCAGAAACGAAAGAAAAAACAGACCCCGATTCAGATAAACCAAATTTTGTTACTATATTTAGAGATAAAAAATATAGATTGAATAAAAGTAGAATAAAAGATGCAGCTGAATGGTTGTTTGAAATCATAGAAACTAATGAAAGTACAGTCAATATGTTAGATTTAATAAAATATTTGTTATATAAAGCAACAGGAGGAAAAGGTTATGGCGTTTTAACATATGATTTTAGTGAATTTGAACCATCTAATATGTCTAATGTTGGAACAAACGTAGGAGCTAATTATGCTAGTTTAAATTTAACACAAAATGATTTACAAATATTATATAAAATTACAAGTGCAGAAAGAGGAGGAGGAACACAACAACAACAGGAATATGTAGCTAGTGTTATATTAAACAGAGTTTTATCTTCCAAATTCCCTAATACAGTATATGATGTAGTGTTTGCACCAAATCAGTTTCAACCAACCAGAAATGGTCATTATGAAAGAGCAAATCCATCACAAACAACGATAGATGCTGTAAATAATGTAGTGGCAACAGGGGATAAAGCACAATGTGCAGTATATTTTATGACTCCTGCTTCATCAATAAGAGATGACCAACAAAGATGGTTACAAAATTGTATATTTTTATTTAATGATGTAAATGATTCTTTGAGAAATGCTAACGTTGGAGGATCGCATAATTTTTATACGACAACAGATGCTCAAAATGAATTGCAACAATATCAATAAGGAGGATAATAAAATGTTAGAAAAACTGAAAAAAAGTATATTAATAATAATAGCAATCATAATTTTTATTATTATCATGATAAGTTATATCTTAATAAAAAATTCTAACTATGAAGATGATTCCAAAACGAATTCAATGGATGATGATATTGTAGCAGAGGGAGATAGTGAAATTATAAAAAACATTGAGGAAGTCTGTGATAAAAATAAATATTATGCAGTTGAAAAAATATTAAATACCTATATTCAATATATAAAACAAACAAAAGGGATTATTGATTTTCAAAAATATGATGATAATGAGATTGAAGAAGAAGGAATTAGAAAAGTATATGATATTTTAGATAGGCAATATATATCAGAAATGGGTATTACAAAAGAAGATTTATCCTCAAAAATAAAAGAATATGAGGATTATAAATTAGTAATAGAAAAAATGTATCTATATCCAATAACACATTCTTTAGACTTATATTTTGTATATGGAAAAATAGATGACAACAATATTCAAATGTTAATAAAGATCGATACCAATAATACAACATTTTCTATATTTTTAGAAGATTATATAGAAAAGAAAAATTATCAGATTGATATGCTAACCGAAAATATTGATATTACGAATGAAGAAATAAAGAACAACAACAATAATATGTATAGATATGTTGAAATTACAGATGAATATATGGCTAAACAATATTTTAATTCATTAAAAGATAATTTAATAAATAATATGCAATATACTTACACTAATTTAATGGAAGAAGAATATAGGAACAAGAAATTTGAAAATATAGAAAACTTTAAAGAATTTATCAATAAGAATAAAGAAGAACTTTCCAATATAAAATTGGAAAAATATACAATAAATTCAACAGATAATGGTATAGAATATGTATGTTTGGATAACAACCAAAATTATTATGTTTTTAAAGAAAAAGCTATTATGAATTATACATTTAAATTTGATACCTATACAATACCAACAGAAAAATTTGTAAAAGAATATCAGACAGCTAAAGTACAAAATAAAGTTATGATGAATGTAGATAAATGGGTACAAATGTTAAATACAAGAGATTATACAGCAGCCTATAAAGTATTGAATCAAACATATCGAAATAATACATTTGGAAATGAAGAACAGTTTGAGGATAGAATGAGAGAAATGTTACCATCCTATTATGAGATACAATATGATAAATTTTCAGAAGAAGGAAAAACATATTTGTTAGATATCATTTTAACAGATATTATGAATGAAAATGAAATACCAATAACTATTTTTATGCAGTTAAATGATGATTTGGATTTTGTGATGTCATTTAGTATAGAATAATAAAAAAGGGATTACAATAAAGTAATCCCTTGCATATTTTCAAGTGATTTTATATAATAGAATAAAAATAGGAGGAAAATATGATAGAAATAAAGAAAATATCGAAATCATATAAAAAAGGAAAAAAAGTAATAAGTGATATCGATTTGAAAATAAAAGATGGAGAAATTTTTGGATTTTTAGGTCCAAATGGAGCGGGAAAAACAACAACTATAAAAATGATAGTAGGTATATTAGATATTGATGAAGGCGATATTTTAATAGATGGGAAAAGTATAAAAACCAATCCAATAGAAGCTAAAAAACAAATTGGATTTGTTTCCGATAATCCAGACATGTTTTTAAAATTAAAAGGAATCGAATATTTAAATTTTATTGCTGATATATATGAAATAGATAAGGAGACAAGAGAAAAAAGAATCATAGAGTTAGCAAAAGAATTTGGAATATATGAAGTTTTAAATGATAAGATTCAAAGTTATTCTCATGGAATGAGACAAAAAATAATTATTATATCAGTATTATTGCATAATCCTAAAAATTGGATTTTAGATGAACCACTTACTGGATTAGATCCAGAAGCAGCATTTTACTTAAAAAACAAAATGAAAGAACATGCAAAAGCAAACAATGCAGTATTTTTTTCCACACATATACTAGAAATTGCGGAAAAATTATGTGACAGAATTGGAATCATTCATCATGGAAAGTTAGTTTTTGTTGGTACACATGAAGAAATGAAAAAAGAATTAAAAGAAAATGCTTCTTTAGAAGAATTATTTATGGAGATAACGAAAAGAAATGAAGAAAATATTTAGTTTAACCAAGGTATTTATTAAAGAATTTTATCAAAATCTTGCTATTTTCGATACCCAGAAAAAGAAATTTAACAAAAAATCAATTTTTTTCTGGTTACTTGCCATTGTTTTTTTAGGCATTACCTATATAAGTTATGAGATAATAACTTTTTTAGCAGATGTAGGACAAGAAGCTGTATTTTTAAATTTGTATTTTTTTGTTTTGACAATATTAATATTATTTCAAACGATATTAATTTGTGCTAACATATTCTTTTTTTCAAAGGATATAGAAAAAGTCTTGCATATGCCATTAAAACCAATAGAATTATTGTTAGCTAAATTTAATACGCTATTATGTATGTTATACATATCAGAAGGTATTTTGGGACTCGTGCCACTTACTTTATATGGAATGCTAACACATGCCTATTTTACATTTTATTTGTGGGAAGTCGTAATTTTAGCAATATTTCCTATCCTATTAGCAGCTTTTATTAGTACGATAATGCTTGTAATTATGAGATTTGCAAGATTTATTAAAAATAAAGATGTTTTTCAATTTATAATTACCGTGATTATGATAGCATTACTTTGTGTTTTAGAAGCGAAAATGATGAATGGAATATTTGGCATACAAAATGATGAACAAGCATTACAAGAATTTACTAGTTTAAGTCAAAAAGCAGAACAAGTTGGGAAGTACTTTTTAGTAATTAATCCAAGTGTATCGATTTTGTCTAATTCTTTTAGTATCGAGGCCATTATATCTATATTAGAATTAATCATGTATAATGTAATAGGTGGAATTATCTTTATAGCAATTGGAAGGATTACCTATTTAAAAGATATATTGAGAAATATGATGAGTTATACGAATAAAAAAAGAAAGAATATAGATATAAATAAAGATATTAAGCTAGGAAATCGAAGAAAAACTTATATCGTGAAAGAATTAAAAATGATAGCAAGAGAGCCAATTTATCTTATGCAATGTGTTTTTCCAGTTATTATTATTTTAGTTACTATCATTATAGTATTAGCAGTGGGATTGCCAATTATAGAAGAAGCACTTAAAGATGAGAGCATATATAATGCCATGCAAAATTTATCTTTCAATACAGAAGTGGTATGTGATATATTAATTGTATTACAAGTATTATTTTCCATTTCCAATATTTCATTAACAGCTATTTCAAGAGAAGGAAAAAATGCAACATTTATAAAATATATTCCCATAGAGTTATATAAGCAATTTGTTTATAAAAATATTCCTCAAATTTTGTTAAATTTTTTCGTTTTAATAGTGATTTTAGGAATTATCTGGTACTTAGTACCAAGTATAAATGTTTTATATTTGTTTATGATATTTATAATAGCGATGTTAATTAATTTGATTAATAGTTATCTAATGTTAATCGTGGATTTAAGAAGACCAAATTTAAATTGGGAGGCAGAATATACTGTAGTCAAGAAAAGTGATAATAAATTTTTTCAATATGCATTTATGATAGTGAATATATTATTTTTAATGTATATTGCTAAAATATTAGAAGATATGAATATTTTAGTAGGTTTAATCATAGAAATGATAATTTTTGCTTTGCTATTTATTATATTAGATAGATTTATCAAAAAAATCCAGAACAAATTGTTCAATAAAATTATATAATTTGTATTTTTTTAATAAAAATAAATTTATTTTGATAATTTTCTATATTAAATAATAAAATATAAAAATAAAAAAGTTTTGTTCAAGCTAATTTCTAATTTAATTACTTTCAAACAAAACTTTTTTATTATAGTAAATCAAAAAATATTACGAATAAAATTAACAATCAAACGGATAATATCATTCTCTTCATACAGATTTAGAAAAAAATTTTTTATAAAAGGAATTTGATATAATAAAAATAAAACCAATACAGTAAGGAGAATAGAAATAATTCCTTTTATATAATCATTAAATGATTTTTTATAACGTATTTTATAACCACGATTTTTTAAATCCTGAATATAAGCATCATGATAAGCTTGTTGTCTAGCTTGTTGCAACTGTTCTTGATAAGCTAATTCTTGTTCACGTTGTAATTGTTCTTGCTGTTGTTTTTCTTGCTGTAATTTTTGCTGTCTAATATGTAACTCATGAATAGGAATGGAGTGATTAACATTAGTAGATGTGGTATTATAATAATGATTGGTATCTGAATTATTTGGGATATTAGCAGAATTTAGATTTTCTTCTTTTAATAGAGAATCATCATAAATTTTCTTTTTCTCTGGATTGGATAGTATTTCATAAGCTTCATTAATTTGTTTCAAGATTTCTTCTGAACTCTTTTTATTTTCTTCTGATTGCAAATCAGGATGATACATTTTAGCCAAAGTTTTATAAGCCTTTTCGATAATTTCGGGAGAGGCGTTTTTATTAATTTGTAAAATATCATAATAATTTTTATTCATATTTAATTTCATCCTTTCGAAAGTAATATAACACAAAAATAAGAACCTTTCAATCATTTTTTTCATAAAATTTTGATAGGTGATAAGGTTAAAAAAGAATTGTGTTTTTGGAAGGAATGAGATGAAATATGAAAAATAAAATGGGATTGTGTTTAGCTGGTGGAGGAGTAAAAGGTGCTGCACATATAGGGGCGATTAAAGCATTAGAAGAAAAGAAAATAAGTTTTGAATATGTAGGAGGTACTTCTTCTCGGAAGTATTGTAGCTTGCTTGTATGCGATGGGGTTTTCTGCAGATGAAATGTATAAAATTTTCAAAAAATATTGTAATAAGATAAAATATGTAGATATATTAAATATTCTTAAATTAATAATAGGCTTAATTTTCACAGGTCAAATTAAAATTGATGGATTAAATAGTGGAAAACAAATTGAAAAATTAATCAATAAAATAGGAAATAAAAAAAATATTAATAATATTTCTGACATTCAAAAGCCTCTTGTTATACCAAGTGTTAATTTATGCAAAGGAGAAGTAATTTGCTTTACTTCTTGCCAATTAAGAGAAGAGAATTCTTTTGATAAGATTACGTACATAAATGATATTAACATAGGAAAAGCAGTAAGGGCTAGTTGTAGTTATCCAGTTGTCTTTTCACCTTGTCCATATAAAAACATTAAATTAATTGATGGAGGCATTCGAGAAAATGTTCCTTGGAAAGAATTAAAAACTTTAGGAGCTAATAAGGTTTTGAGTATTCTTTTTGAGGATGAAGAGAATCAAAATTGTGATAAAAATTTAGTAGAAGTAGCGGGGCGTTCTATTAATTTGCTATGTAAAGAACTTTCTAATTATGAAATGGAAGGAGCAGATTATGTGTTAAAAATTAAAAGTGATAAAGTAGGTTTACTAGATATGAAAAAAGTTGATGAATTGTATCAATTAGGATATGAACAGATGAAAAAATTTTTAAATATGCGTGATATAAAAATTTAATAAGCAAGAGTTAAGATTTACGAAAGTGTAAACACAACATTGATTTTTTTATGTAAATGTGATATAATAAACTTAATTAAAAATAATAGGAAAGGAAAGACACAAGATTATATTGTGTCGAAGGTAAAAAATATGTTAAAAATCATCGTACTTACAGTAATAGCATTTGTAATTGTGTTAAGGAGTGCATATTTTATTTTTCAACTTGTAGACACCGATGACAGAGAGGAACGGAAGAATGCAATTATTAAATTTGCAATCAGCTTAATATTTTTCATCGTTATAGGTATTGCTGCTTGTAAGTATATCTTTGTAGCAATAATACTGTTTATTTTCATAGGCTGGTTAGTTCGTTAGTATCTTAATCGAAAGCCTCTTGCTATGCAAGGGGCTTTATAAAGTTGTCAACAAATAACATATTAATAAAATTTTACAAATATGTTGACGAAAAATGAAACATAATATATATTTAATTTGCCGACTTGCTTAAGTGGTAGGAAGGAGGTTAAATCTTGAAAGATTTGTTGAAGCTGTTAAGACTTTATATGATTTATTTAATTGTAAAACATTTAAATGATTAACACAAAGAAAAAGACTAGGATGTCGCTAAACATTTTCCTAGTCTTTTTTTAGTTAAATCTTTACTTGATTTGTTTGCAATTGCTAACTATATATTAGCATATATTTTATTCTATGTCAAATTTTCGCCAAAGATTCTTGTTGAGTCATTATCACTCTTATTTTCATTCTCTAAAGATTGTTTGCTATTTTGTTTTGCTTGTAGATTATCTTTAGCAACTGTCATCAATAACTTAATGCGGTTAGCTTGATTTGCTTCACTAGCACCTGGGTCATAATCAACGGGAGAAATATTAGCTTCTGGATATTTCTCACGAATCGTTTTAATAACACCTTTTCCTACTACATGATTTGGTAAACAAGCAAAAGGTTGCACACATACAATATTAGGAATATCATTTTCAATATATTCAATCATTTCAGCTGTTAAAAACCAACCTTCACCAGTTTGATTACCAATGGATAATACATCTTTCACCTTTTCTTCTAAATGCCAAATATCACAAGGTGGTAAATAGTTCTTTTTAGAATTAGCTAATGCAATTTTTACATCTTTTTCTAAAATATCAATTAACTTAATAGCAGCCTTCATTAATTTAGAAGAAGTTTTACTAACATTTAGTAGATTATTAAATGTTATTTTGTGTGTACACATAAATTTAGCAAATCCCATAAAATCTGGTAAAATTACTTCAGCTCCTTCTTTTTCTAAAAGGTCAACAACAAAATTATTACCAAAAGGATGATATTTAATTAGAACTTCACCAACAATACCAACACGAGGCTTTTGAACAGAAGTATCTAATTCAATTTTTTCGAAGTCTGCTACCATATCATAAATACTTTGCTTAAATTCTTTGTTCGTTGATTTATCTAATAGTTTTTTACATTTTTCCATCCAATTATCAAATAGCTTCTGCGTTTCTCCTTTATGTACTTCGTAAGCTCTATTTTTGGTTAGCATTTTTTGTAGTAAATCAGCATAAACAACCATTTTTAATAGTCTTTCTGCTAAAGGAATAGTTAGTTTAAAGCCAGGCATTTTTTCCATTCCTACAATATTAAAGGAAATAACTGGTATATGCTCAAATCCGGCATCTTTTAAAGCCTTACGGATAAAGCCAATGTAGTTAGTTGCTCGACATCCTCCACCTGTTTGAGACATAATTAAAGCGGTTTTATTTAAGTCATATTTTCCAGATTGAAGTGCTTCTATCATTTGACCTGTTACTAAAATGGATGGATAGCAAGCATCATTATTAACGTATTTTAATCCAGTTTCTACTGTTTTTCCGAGTACATTCCCTCAACAATTCCACATGGTAACCAGAAGAACGTACAGCAGACTCTAATAATTCAAAATGAATTGGTGCCATTTGTGGAATTAGGATGGTATAATCTTTACGCATTTCTTTGGTAAAGATTTTTTTCTTGATACCATAATCTCCCTCTAGTTTTTCTAGTTTCTTTTCTTGTTCACGTTTTTTCATACTAGCAAGTAACGAACGGATACGAATTCTAACAGCTCCTAAATTGTTTACTTCATCTATTTTGATTAAAGTATACATCTTATTGAAACTGGTTAAAATCTCTTCTACTTGGTCTGTTGTTACAGCATCTACACCACAACCAAAAGAATTTAGTTGAATTAATTCCAAACAATCATGTTTACCTACAAAATCAGCGGCGGCATAAAGTCTAGCATGATAAACCCATTGATCCACAACTCGGATTGGTCTTTTGGCTTCTGTTTTATCTGATACACTATCTTCTGTCAATACACTAAGACCTAAAGATGTAATTAAGGTATCAATTCCATGATTAATTTCAGGATCCACATGATAAGGACGGCCTGCTAGTACAATACCTTTTAAGTTATTTTCTTCTAAATAGCGAACGGTTTCAGCGCCTTTATTTTGAATATCTTTTTTGCATTTTTGATATTCTGCTTCTGCTTTTTGGGCGGCATCTATCAATTCTGATTTCGTAAAGTTATAACACTTAAATTCATCTAATTCCATTATTTTTTTCACTAAATTTTTCTTATCAAATGGTAAGAATGGATTTAGAAATTTAATATGATGGCTTTTTAAACCTTCTACGTTATTTTTTAATACTTCAGAATAAGAAATAACAATTGGACAGTTGTAATGATTATCTGCTTTTTCATATTCTTTTCTAGAATAAGGCATACAAGGATAGAAGATAGTAGTAATTCCTTGTTCTAGTAGACTTTCAATATGACCATGAGAAAGTTTGGCTGGATAGCAAACAGATTCAGATGGCATAGATTCCATTCCCTTTTCATAAGTTTTACGCGTACTTTTTTCAGAAAGGATAACACGAAAACCTAAAGAAGTTAAAAAAGTAAACCAGAATGGATAATCCTCATACATGTTTAAAACTCTAGGAATACCAATTTCTCCTCTTGGTGCAAATTGCTTTTCTAAAGGTTGATAGTTAAATAATCTTTCTTGTTTATATTGAATTAAGTTTGGTAATTCTTTTTCTTTTGTAATGATACCAGCACCTTTTTCACAACGATTACCAGATACATGAATCTGTCCATTGCTAAACTTATTAATGGTTAATTTACAATGATTTTCGCAGTTTTTACAACGTGTGTGTGTGATTTTAATTTCTAATTTGTCTAATTCCTCTGTTTTTAATATGCTTGAGGTATGCTCCATATCAAGGTTAGCTTCATATTGTTCTTTTGATAGAAGAGCCATTCCATAAGCTCCCATTAAACCAGAAATATCAGGTCTTACAACATTTTTTCCAACAATTAATTCAAAAGCACGTAGAACAGCATCATTATAAAAAGTACCACCTTGTACGACAATATGTTTTCCAAGTGTTTCTACATCTCTTACTTTCATTACTTTTTGAATTGCATTTTTTATTACGGAATAAGACAATCCGCTGGAAATATCACCAACTGAATAACCTTCCTTTTGGGCTTGCTTAATTTTAGAATTCATAAATACGGTACAACGAGAACCTAAATCAACAGGTCTTTTACTATTGATAGCTTCTTTTACAAAGTCTTCTATTTCTAAATTTAAACTTTTAGCAAAGGTTTCAATAAAAGAACCACAACCAGAAGAACAAGCCTCATTTAGCATAATATTGTCAATTGAACCGTTTTTCATACGAATATATTTCATATCCTGTCCACCAATGTCAACAATACTGCTAACCTCTGGTTCAAAAGTTTTTGCAGCGGTATAATGAGCAATGGTTTCAATTTCATTTAAGTCTACATGTAAAGCTGTTTGTATTAATTTTTCACCATAGCCAGTAACACCACTATATCTTAAAATAGCTTTTTCAGGTAATACGATATATAATTGCTTTAACATATTCATAACACTTTTTAAAGGATTTCCTTCATTACTTCCATAAAGTGAATATAATAATTTTCCATCTTTATCGATTAAGACTAACTTGGTTGTAGTAGAACCAGCATCGATACCAAGATAACAATCTCCTTCATAATTTTCTAAAGAAGCCTTTTCTACTTTTGCTTTATCATGTCTTTCCTTAAAAATTTGATAGTCTTCTTTATCTTTAAACAAAGGCTCTAAAGGATGGGTTGTATTATCTTGAGAATTTTTTAAGTTTTCAATTTTTTCATGTAGTTCATTGGTAGAAATGTTATCTGAATGAATCGAATCCAAAGCAGCCCCTTTGGCTACTAAAAGATGAGCTTCTTCTGGAACAATAATCTCATCATCTTTTAAATGAAGTGTTTCAATAAAGCGAGTTCTTAATTCAGATAAATAATTCAAAGGACCACCTAAAAAAGCAACATTACCACGAATTGGTCTACCACAAGCAAGTCCGCTAATCGTTTGATTGACAACTGCTTGAAAAATAGAAGCAGCAATATCCTCTTTAGCAGCTCCTTCATTAATCAAAGGTTGAATGTCAGTTTTAGCAAAGACACCACAACGAGAAGCAATTGGATAAATGGTAGAATATCCTTTAGCCAATTCATTCAAACCAGCAGTATCCGTATGTAAAAGTGATGCCATTTGATCCAAAAATGCACCAGTTCCACCTGCACAAGTACCATTCATACGTTGTTCAATGGATTGGTCGAAATAAATGATTTTTGCATCTTCTCCACCAAGTTCAATTACAACATCTGTTTTAGGAATGTATTTTTCAACAGCACGTTTACAAGAAACCACTTCTTGAATAAAATTAACGCCTAGAAATTTAGCAGCTGACATGGCACCAGAGCCAGTAAGTGCTAAAGTAAAAGAGTTTAAAGGATATTTTGATAGTAAATTTTCAAGAACATGACAAACCGTATTTTTCGTATCTGAAAAATGTCTTTGATAATCTTTATATATTGTATTTTTATTCTTATCCATAACAATAATCTTAACAGTTGTTGAACCAACATCTAGCCCAACATGTAAAATATCTTCCATGACAAAAACTTCCTTTCTGTAAATAAATTTATCTATGTAATCCCTTTCATTTTATACGGAAAACAGCTTTTTGTCAAATGGAAAATACTGGTGTTTTTGATACAGAATCAAAAAATATCCTTTTAATTTGAGTCATTTTGATAAATTACTTTGGAAATTATCCTTATAAGGAATATTTTACAAAAACTTGACATACTTTAAGATGTATAGTATACTATAAGCAAATAAGTAATTAATTCTTTTAGTACTTTATTTGTATAAAAAAATAGGGAAGTTGCAGTTCCCTATTTTTTACTTATTCTTTTTCTATGTAGCTTAAAACTTTTAATAGTAGAATAAGCTTCATTAATTCTTTCAATTCCTTCATCTGTATCACCTCCTAAATGAAGGTAAATCCATTATATATTGCTTTTTTATAAAAATCAACTTATTTGTAAAAATTTATATTTATATTCTGATGTAACTAATCCGAAAATAAATAGTTCTAAAAAGGACAAACAGATAATAAGATAGTTAATAACTAAAAACGACAAGGAGGATAATAGGGTATGAAAAATAAAAAAATAGGACTTATTTTTCTAGTATTATTAATTATTATTTTAATAGGAGGGTATTTTGGAATCCGATATGTGAAAAATAAAGAAAAAGAGACAACAGTAGAAGAATATATACCAGAAGAAGAAATAACAGAAGAACAAGCAAGACAGACCATTGTTAGTTTATATTTTCCCAATAGAGAAACCAATGAAATAAATCCAGAAGCTAGATTGATTGATATAAAAGAAATCATAAATAATGCACATGAAAAATTAATAGAGTTATTAATAGAAGGACCTAAAAATGATAAAAATAAGAAAATAATTCCAGAAGGAACGAGAATTAATAAAACGTATTTGGAAGAAGATTGTGTAGTCTTAGATTTTTCAAGTGAATTTTTGAATTATAATAAAGAAGATGAAAAGGAAAAGACAAATTTAATAAATTGTATGGTAAATACACTAACAGAATTAACAGAAATAAATAAAGTAAAAATATTGATTGATGGAAATGAGAGTGAGGAATTTAAGGAAGTATATAGTAGAGAACAAGGGGAGTAAATATTAAAATTATTTTTTCAAAATTTTGAACAACTTAAAATACTTGGAATAATGTTGAAAATTATTTAGAAAATGTTCAACATCATTTAAAGAATTTATAGTATTATTTTTATACAAATTAAATTTTTTAGGAGGAGGATTTTTTTCTCCTCTATTATTTTGGTTATTTTCATTTAAAAAAATTCTATCCATTTGATGTTCTCCTTATTGTTGGTATAAAATAAATTTGGGAAAATATTTTGTCAAAATGATATGAATTTTGCAAAGTCCCCTTTTTTATTGTATAATATGCAAGAAAGAAAAAATAGGATACAAATTTTGAAGATTAAATGAATGTAAGGAAAGAAAAATAAAATGCAAATAAAATTAGAAAAAGATGAAAAAATAGAAGATTTACAATTTGGAAATTTAAAAATCATACAAAATAAAAGAGGATTTTGTTTTGGAATGGATAGTATACTGTTATCTGATTTTGCCAAGGGAATAAAAGAAGGGGCAAAGGTAGTTGATTTAGGAACAGGAACGGGAATTATAGCAACATTATTATGTGGAAAAACAAATTTAAGAGAGATAATAGGAATTGAAAAGCAAAAAGAAGTATATGAAATGGCACAAAAAAGTATTCAATTAAACCATTTAGAAAATAGATTTAAAATAATCCATAAAGATATTATGGAAGTAAGTGAAATATTAGAAAAAAATACATTTGATGCGATTGTAACCAATCCACCATATAAGAAAAAAGGGACAGGTTTAGAAAACGAAGAAGAAAAGAAAATAATTGCAAGGCATGAAACAACAGCTACTTTAGAAGATTTTATAAAAATTTCAAAAGATTTATTGAAGGACAAAGGTGAATTTTATATGGTGCATAGACCAGAAAGATTAGTAGATATAGTGAATAGTATGAGAAAATATAAGATAGAACCTAAAATTTTACGTTTTGTATATACAAATCAAGAAAGTGAACCAAAACTAATGTTAATAAAAGGAATCAAAAATGCAAAACCATTTTTAAAAATACAAAATAATTTATATATTTACGATGAAAATGGAAAATATACAGAAGAAATAAACAAAATATATAATAAGAGAGAGGATGTAGTATAAAATGGGAAGGTTATATATAGTGGCAACTCCAATTGGGAATTTAGATGATATTACTTTAAGGGCAATTCAAGTATTACAAAGTGTGGATTTAATTGCAGCAGAAGATACAAGGCATACCTTAAAATTATTAAATCATTTAGAAATATCGAAACCATTAATTAGTTGTCATAGACATAATGAAGAAATAAAAACAGAAATATTAATCGAAAAATTGAGAGAGGGACAAAATATTGCTTTAGTATCAGATGCTGGAACACCAGGAATTTGTGATCCAGGAGAGGTGGTAATTAGAAAATGCATAGAAGAAGGAATTGAGACAATTCCTATTCCAGGTGCTTGTGCTATGATAAATGCAATAATTACATCTGGTCTGGACACAAAAGAATTTACTTTTTTGGGATTTCTACCATTAAATAAAAAATTACGAAAAGAAAAATTAGAAGAAATTAGAAAAGCAAAAAAGACCATTATTTTATATGAAGCACCACACAAGTTAATAGTTACATTAAAAGATTTAGCAGAGATTTTAGAAGATAGAAAAGTAGTTTTAGCAAGAGAGTTAACCAAAATTCATGAGGAATTTATAAGAGGAAATATTAACGAAATAATACAAAAGGCAGAAAATTTAAAAGGTGAGATGGTTTTAATGATAGAAGGAAATAAAGTGATAGAAGAAGAGAACCATTTTGAAAACTTAAGTATAGAAGAACATTATAAGTGGTATGAACAACAAGGAATGGAAAAAAAAGAGATTATAAAAAAAATGGCAAAAGATAGGGGAACTAGCAAAAATGAGATTTATCAGAAGTTTATATAAAAAAAGCAATACTTAAAGTATTACTTTTTTTCCAATGCACCTATTTTGCTAGCACAATCAGAACATAATAATTTATCATTGTACGTTAATAAATTTTCATTATTGCCACAGAAGATACAATTTGGTTCGAATTTTTTTAGAATAATGTTAGAACCACTTACATAGATTTCGATAGGATCTTTTTCAACAATATTAAATTGATTTCGAATCTCTATTGGAATAACAACTCGACCAAGTTCATCTACTCTTCTAATAATTCCAGTTGATTTCATACAATCCATCCTCCTTAAAAGTTATATTTTTACAATCCCATTGATAATATATCACAAATAAAAATATAGGTCAATTGTATTGGAATAAAAATTCAAGTTTAGAATAAAATGATTTAGGTGATAAATATGTTAAATCAGATATGGCCTATTTTTATTTTAGTATCTTTTTCTTATGCCATTTTTTCTGGGAATTTAGAACCATTAAATGCAAGTATATTTGAAAGCACAAGTGATGCGATTAAACTATCTATTGAATTACTTGGGACAATGTGTTTGTGGAGTGGTATTATGCAAGTTGCTAATAAAACAAGCATTATCAATCGATTAACAAATTTATTAAATCCCATTATAAAGGTATTATTTCCCGAAATGAGAAAAAATAAACAAATTCAAAAAGAAATTTCAATGAATATGATTGCTAATATTTTAGGATTAGGAAATGCAGCGACTCCGTTAGGATTAAAAGCTATGAAATCAATGCAAGAGGAAAATGCGAAAAAAGATACTTTAAGTAATTCTATGTTAGTATTTATTGTTTTGAATACAGCATCAATTCAAATAATACCAACAACGGTAATTGCTATTAGAAATTCGTTAGGATCCAGTAATCCAACCAGTATCATATTTCCTGTATGGATTGCAACAGTATGTGCAGCAGTAACACGGAATAGTAGCGGTTAGATTATTAATAAAAATAAAGTAAAGGGAGTGGTGTTATGCAGATTGTTAATTTTCTATCCAATTTAGCGATGCCACTCGTTATTTTATTAATTATTGCGTATGGATTAATGGAAAAAAATAAAGTATTTGATGATTTTTTAGAAGGGGCAAAAGAAGGAATGGAAATCGTATTTAATATTTTGCCTACATTGATAGGCTTATTTGTTGCGATTGGAGCCTTAAGAAATTCTGGAATTTTAGATATTATCATTCGTTTTATTACACCTCTTTTGAATGTGATACATTTTCCAAGTGAGATTATGCCATTAGCAATGTTAAGACCAATTTCTGGAAGCGGTTCGATTGCTGTAGCAACAGATATTATGAAAAATTATGGGGTAGATAATACAATTGGAATGATGGCATCTACTATTATGGGGTCAACAGAAACAACGCTATATACAATTGCTGTTTACACAAGTGCAGTTAAAATAAAAAAGACAAGATTTGTTTTACTTGCTTCTTTGGCAGCAGACATAGTTGGGATACTAGTGAGTGTAGGAATTTGTAGGACTATGTCGTAAATTTCTAGTTGACAAATGGAAGAAATTAGGATATAATTTCTTCCATGATAACAAAAATTTTATTATTTATATCAATATTTTTAATTGTCAAAAAAATTGTAATTTATCAATTAGGTAAAAAAATTCAAAAAGAAATTTCCAATTAATTTAAGTTTTTATTTTTGTAGAGAAAATAATCCCCCTTATATATAAACATAGGAAAACTTTGCGTTCGCCCCTAGAATATGAATATAGTTTTTTTCTTTCATTTTCTCTACAAAACCAATAAAAGTTTATCTATGATAAGTTTCTCCATTTGAAATTTTAAAAGCTCGAAAGACTTGTTCTAAAAGAAAAACTCGAATCAATTGATGGGGAAAAGTCATAGTTGAAAAACATATTTTTTGATGACAGATATTCAAAAGTTCTTTTGTTAAGCCTAAAGAACCACCAATGATAAAAGTAATTGTACTAGAAGTCATAGAAATTTTTTCAATTTCAGAAGAGAACTCTTCTGAAGTAAATGTTTTGCCTTTTAAATCTAAAGCAATCACATAAGAATCTTTTCTAATATGATGAATGATATTATTACATTCTTTTGATTTAATTTCTTCTGATAAGTTAATGTTTAATTTATCTGGTATTTTTTCATCTGGTAATTCTAAAATTTCTAATTTACAATAACGAGATAGCCTTTTACGATATTCATCGATAGCAGATTTTAGATAAGTTTCTTTTAATTTTCCAATACAAATAATTTGAATATTTAACATGCTTTTCTCCTTTTTCTTATATATAAAACTAAAACAATAATTTAAACAATATTTATTATATTTTAAAGAAGTAACAATTCGCGGGACCAACAAATTACAGACTGTATGCGGCTTAAGAGTTACTTCTTTAAAATATAATAAATATTGTCATTAAGTAATTTAAATTTATATAGTAACTAATTGACTAGGATTATCTCTACTTGCTACATTTAAACCAATAGAATCCTTATGAAAAGAAGAATTAGTAATCAATTCATCCATAACAGTTTGATAAGCAAGTTCAGGGAAATTACTTTCTTTACTTAAATGACCCAACATAGCGTTTTTCAAACCAGACTTTAATAAATAAGAAATAGTTTTTCCAGCAATTTCATTAGATAAGTGTCCAATTGGTCCAGCAATTCTCGATTTTAAAGTAAAAGGATAAGAAGAACAACGTAAAACTTCAGGGTCATAATTAGCTTCTAGCATAATAAATAAACTTTCTTCTAATTGTTTTAAAATATCATTTGTCATATGTCCAATATCAGTAGCAATACTTATTTTTTTATCATTCTTCCAAATGTTGAAACCACAAGGATTAGCAGCATCATGAGGAATGGAAAATGGTTTAATATCCAAATCCCCTATGGAAAATTTGTCAAAAACTTTGAATGTTTTAATATTATTACTATCTATTTTATCTCTTTGTTTTGGCATAGCATCCAATGTTTCTTGATTCACAAAAACTGGTAAATCAAATTTTTTAGAAAAAGTACCTAATCCTTGTACATGGTCGGTATGTTCATGTGTAATTAGGATACCATCTAAAGAAGATGGGTCAATATGAATATCAGATAAAGCTTTTTCAATTTTTTTACTACTAACACCAGCATCAATTAAAAGTTTTGTGTTAGCAGTTTCTACAAATAAACTATTGCCACTACTTCCACTATATAAACTACAAAAATTTAACATGATATTTCTTTCCTTTATTTCTTTATGATTGCTATTTTTATTTTAAAAGTTTATTCAGAAACTCTTTCAATTTTAGCACCAATACTTCTAAATTTTTCTTCTATATTTTCATAACCTCTATCAATATGTTCCAAATTGTAAATTTCGGTAATGCCATCAGCAGCTGTTCCAGCAATAACAAGTGCTGCTCCTGCCCTTAAATCAGAAGAATAAACAGGGGCACCAGTTAATTTTTTTACACCTTCAAAAAAGGCAGACTTTCCTTGTGCATTTATTTTAGCTCCCATTCGATTCAATTCCTCTGTATATTGAAATCTAGAATCCCATATACTTTCATGTATCATACTGTTTCCATTGGCCAAGGATAATACAACTCCCATTTGTGGTTGCAAATCAGTAGGGAAACCAGGGTAAGGTAATGTTTTGATAGTTGCTTTATTTGGTCTTTTATTACACCAAACACGAATACTATCAATGTTATCTTCTACATTTCCACCCACCTCTATGATTTTAGCAGTAATGGATTCTAAATGTTTGGTAATACAATTTTTAATCACTAAATCTCCTTTAGTTGCTACTGCTGCTAACATGAAAGTACCAGCTTCGATTTGATCAGGAACAACGGAATAAGTAGCATTTCCACTTAATTTTTCTACACCATTAATTTTAATAACATCTGTTCCAGCTCCTCTAATATCAGCTCCCATCGTATTTAAAAAGTTTGCTACATCTACAATATGAGGTTCTTTAGCAGCATTATCAATAATAGTAGTTCCTTTGGCTAGAACAGCAGCTAGCATAACATTAATGGTTGCACCAACAGAAACAATATCCATATAAATAGGACATCCTGTTAATTTTTTAGCTTTTGCATAAATGGTACCTTTTTCAACGGTTACATTAGCACCAAGTCTTTCAAAGCCTTTAATATGTTGGTCAATTGGTCTAGCACCAAGCTTACATCCGACCTGGCATACCAACTTCAATTTCTCCTTTTCTACTAAGCATAGCACCAATAATATAATAAGATGCTCTAAATTTACTTGTTAAATCTAAAGGTGCTTTTGTAGTGGTTAGATTTGAAGTATCAATGGTAATACTGTTTTTACTGTTCCAAGTGATTTTAGCACCTAATTTTTCTAATATTTCACATGATATTTTTATATCACTTATATTTGGTAAATTTTCAATAGTACAGCTACCATCAATTAAAAGTGTAGCGGGTAAAATAGCTACGGCAGCATTTTTTGCACCACTAATAGTAATTTCACCTTTTAAAGGTGTTGGACCTTTTACAATTAATTTTTCCAATTAAATAACCTCCAATATTGTATGTTTCCAAGAAAAAAGAGTGTATTTAGCAACACTCTATTACTGATAGAAATATATCATAAACTTTATACAATTGCAAGAATTTTTAAATTAATAATTACGATAGAAAATCTATTATAGTTTTGATAAAATGACTCCCAACTGCTAACAGTCTGTAATTTTATAACAGACTGTAACTTGTTGGTCCCCCCGAATTGTCATTTTATCAAAATTATAATAAATTTTTAATAATAGTATAATGTTATTTTTTAGCTGTTATTAAACCAGACTGGTTAAAAAATTCTAATAATTTAAATTTAAATTGAATTTCATGATTAGATGAATCAGAAACAAGTGCAAATTCTTCCTCTGACAAAGTATTTTCCATTAATTCCTTTGATTCTTCTGGAACAACACCAGAAGAAATATCAACAAAACATAAAGGAGGGAACATGACACACCACCAGTTTTGACCCTTTGCTTCTCCAATTTCAACTCTTAAAGCATCATAGTATCCAGCAGGTAAAGAAATATCTCCATAATTTTTAGTAGGAAATTCAAAATTACCAATATTTATTTTTACAGTATAAGAATAACCTTGTTCTTTTATGGTTTTAGCTGCAATTTCTTCAAAAGTTTCTTTATTTTCTTCTACCATAGAGATAGCTTCTTGTTTGGATGTACAGTCTTTACAAATAGAGTTCATATAATTTAATAAATTATCACGGACCATATATTTTAGATTTTGATCTTCTTCCTCATCACTATTAGCAATCACGTGTAATCTAAATACACTATTAGCAATATCAGTTGATACATTTTGCGCATAAGAAATAGCACAAATAGAAATGTAAAGGAAAAGAAGAAGTGTTAAAATTATTACCATTTTTAAATTTTTTTTCATACGTTACCTCCAAAAAACAGTTATTTCAAAAATATTCTTTACTATTAATTATTAACAATTTAGAAAATTTTATACTAAATAAGGATAAAAATTGTAATGTCGAAAAAAGTAGGAAAATTTTATTTGAAATATTATTGACATATTTGTAAAGAAATGGTAAAATTTACCAGTGCCAAAAAATAAACTTTCCGTAAAGGTTTGGAAATGAAAAAGGAGAATTTCGAATGAATAATAACAAAGATACAAAAGAAAAAATATGTGCATTTTATGCCAGTGATTATCATTTTGAAATGATGAGTTTGCCTTATATAGATGAAAAAATGAAAAATAAAGATGAAGTTATAATTTTAACAGAAAATAATTTAGAAGAAACTATGAAAACCTTCCTATCAAAGGTAAATTTTAAAGAAGAGAAAAAGGAAAAAATATTAAAATTAGATTGGAAAAATAATGATTTTGAAAAATTTAAGACAATAAAAGAAAAAATCAAAGAAGAAAAGGATTTAATAATTTTTATCAAAGGAAAAGAAGACTATATTCAAAAGGTAAATCAAGATATAGAAAAATGGATAGTAGAAGAAAATCATATCAAACTAATTAATTGTTATCCTTTAGAAGAAGTTGGAGAAAACCTAGAAAGAATTATGAGTCAATATAAAAAAGTTTTAAGAACTACGGGAGAAAAAGAAATAGAAAAAATATAATAAAATAGTTGCTAATTTTTTAAAAATAGTGTATAAATAGTAAAACAGATAATATCTATTATCTGTTTTATTGTGGAAAAAGAAATGAGGAAAGTATATGGATAGAAAAATAGAGGAATTACAAAGTGTCTTAAAAAAATATGGGCAAGAACATTTATTAAACCATTATGAAAATTTAGATGATAAACATCAAAGAGATTTAATCCATCAGATTGAATTAGTTGATTTTGAATTGGTAAATAGTTTGTATGCACACACCAAAAAAGAGGAAAAGCGAGAAAATGATGAAATTACACCAATTGAATATTTAGACAAATACAAATTATATGATGATTATAAATATTATGAAAATATAGGAAAAAAAGCAATCAAAGAAGGAAAATTAGCAGCAGTAACTATGGCAGGAGGGCAAGGAACAAGACTTGGACATGATGGACCAAAAGGAACGTACGATATTGGATTAGATTCCCATAAATCACTATTTGAATTATTATGTGATAATTTAAAAGAAGAAGGGAAAAAATATGGTGTTACCATTCCATGGTTTATTATGACAAGTAGAGAGAATAATGAAGCAACCATAGAATTTTTTGAAAAAAATAGATATTTTGGTTATCAAAAAGACAAAAATATATTTTTCTTTATTCAAGGCGAATTACCAATGATAGATACAGAAGGAAAAATATTAATTGGTGAAGATGGTTTAATTAAACAAGCAGCAGATGGACATGGAGGCATTTATGAATCACTTGTTAAAAGTGAAATGACCAAAAGAATGAAACAAATAGGTATTGAATGGGTATTTATAGGTGGAGTTGATAACTGTTTGGTTAAAATGGTAGATCCTGTTTTGATGGGAATTGCACTTGAAAAGAAAGTAACGGTGGCTTGTAAATCAGTTGTAAAAGCGAACCCACAAGAAAAAGTAGGTGTATTTTGTAAAAGAAATGGAAAACCAAATGTAATAGAATATTCAGAAATAACTGAAGAAATGGCAGAACAACGAGATGAAAATGGTGAATTATTATATGGAGAATCTCATATTCTTTGCAATTTATTTAGTGTAGAAGCGATTGAAAAAATGGGAGCTAATCCATTACCATATCATGTGGCTTATAAAAAGGCTACCTATTTAAATAAAGATGGAAAATTAGTGGTACCAGATTCTCCTAATGCATACAAATTCGAAGCATTTCTGTTTGATGCTTTTGGAGAAGTAGATGATATGGCAATTCTTCGTGTAAAGAGAGAAGAAGAGTTTGCACCAGTTAAAAATGCTGATTCTGCTGGAGTAGATTGTCCTAAAACAGCTAGAGCATTATATAAAAAATTTTATCATTTAGATTAGAAATTTAGTAAAATCAGAAAGTTTAATTTATTTCACTTTCTGATTTTTTTATATTGTAGTTTTTATATATAGACATTATTAAAAAATCTCTTGTCAACTAAAAATATATAAAGTATAATGAGGATATAAAAGAAAGGAGAGTTATTATGAATTATTTGGAGGAGTATAAAAAATGGTGTGAAAGCCCAGAATTTGATGAAGAAACAAAGAAGGAATTATTAGCCATAAAAGATAAGCAAGAAGAAATAGAAGATAGATTTTATAAAGAATTAGAATTTGGAACAGCAGGATTAAGAGGAATTATTGGAGCAGGAACCAATCGAATGAATCAATATACAGTAGGAAAAGCAACGCAAGGACTAGCGAATTATATTAT
Organism: Clostridia bacterium; assembly: GCA_022792395.1. Classification (GTDB taxonomy): domain Bacteria; phylum Bacillota; class Clostridia; order TANB77; family CAG-508; genus CAG-269. The sequence continues at coordinate 33,365 of JAAWAX010000020.1, read as the reverse complement.
AGAACAAGGAACAGAAGAAAAAGGAGTAGCTATCAGTTATGATTCTAGAAAAATGTCAAAAGAATTTAGTATGCAAACGGCATTAATTTTGTGTGCGAATGGAATTAAAGCATATTTATTTGAAAATTTAAGACCTGTACCAGAATTGTCTTTTGCCGTTAGAGAATTAGGATGTACAGCAGGTGTTATGATTACGGCAAGCCACAATCCACCTAAATATAATGGTTACAAAGTATATTGGGAGGATGGAGCACAAATTGTATCTCCAAGGGATAAAGATATAATTGCTAAAGTAAGAGCAGTTGAAAAATTTACGGATATTAAGCAAATTTCAAAAGAAGAAGCGGTTCAAAAAGGATTATTGAATATAGTTGGAACAGAAATGGATGACAAATATTTAAATGTTTTAAAAAATGCTATCTTAAATCCAGAAATTATGAAAGAGCAAGGAAAAAAATTAAAGGTGGTATACACTCCTTTACATGGAACAGGAAATACCATAACAGAAAGATTATTGAAAGAATTGGGACTAGAAAATGTTTATGTCGTACCAGAACAAAGTGAGCCAGATGGAAATTTTCCAACGGTTGATTATCCAAATCCAGAAGATCCAAAAGCGTTTCAATTAGCATTAGAATTAGCTAAAAAAGTGGAAGCAGATGTTGTTTTAGCAACTGACCCAGATGCCGATCGTTTAGGAATTTTTGCAAAAGATAAAAAAACGGGAGAATATATGACTTATACTGGTAATATGTCAGCTTTATTAATTGCTGAATATAGAATTTCACAAATGAAAGAAAAAGGAATATTGCCAGATAACGGAATGCTTATTACAACAATAGTATCTTCTAATTTAGCAAAAGCAATAGCAAAACATTACCATTTAGATTGTCCAGAAGTCTTAACAGGATTTAAAAACATAGGAGCTGTCATGAAAAAAGCAGAGGAGGAAAAAGATAAAACTTATGTATTTGGATATGAAGAAAGTTATGGATGTTTAATTGGTGATTATGCCAGAGATAAAGATGGAATAGCAGCAGTTATGGCACTTTGTGAAGCTGCATGTTACTATCAATCTAAAAATAAAACTTTATGGGATGCTATGAACGATATCTATGAAAAATATGGCTATTATAAAGAAGCACAACCATCTATTTTTAGAGAAGGTCCACAAGGAGCACAAGAAATTAAAGATATGATGACCAAAATGAGAAATACATATATTGAAAAAGTAGGAAAATATAAAGTATTAACTTTTAAAGATGTTGAAAATGATATCGTAAAAGACATGAGAACAGGTGAAATTAGTAAAACAGGATTACCACAATCCAATGTATTATACTATGAATTAGAAGAGGATAGTTGGTGTTGTATTAGACCATCTGGAACAGAACCTAAAATTAAGTTATATATGGGAGTAAAAGGAAATTCAGAGCAAGATGCGAATAAAAAATTGGAAGAGTTAAAAGAAGCTATGTTGAAAATTGTAAATGGGGATTAATTTTCTTAAAGGTTTCCCCAATTAAACCCGGAACCAGTGGGGATTTTGGGGATTTTAGATGTTAAATTTTCCAATCTTCTAAATTTCTTTTAATAGCACCGAATAAATTAGCACGAACCATAGGAATATCTTTCGTTAAGGTAAAAATTAATTGTTTCATATCTTCTCTTTTAGATGTGCCATCCATAGGACATACTTTAGGCATTACCTCTAAATTATTTTTTCGAATAAATCTTCTCATTTCTTTTTCTGGCGTATATACCAAGGGTCTTATCAAAGTTATTTTGGATCGATCCATATAACTAATAGGGGAAAAAGTATTAATACTTCCTGTATATAATAAATTTAGTAAAAAAGTTTCCAAAACATCATCTTGATTATGACCTAAAGCAATTTTATTACAATTTTCTCTTATGGCAACAGAATTAATAACACCTCTACGCAAATTGGCACACAAAGAACATGGATTTTTTTCTTTTCTAATATCAAATACAATTTCTTTGGCATTACTATTTTCTATAAATAAAGGGATTGCTAAATTATCGCAGATTTCTTGTAAAAATTTAGTATCAAAAAATTCAAAACCTGGATTGATACTAATTGCTATTAATTCAAATTTTTTAGGATAAAATCTTTGTAAAGATTTTAAAGCGTGTAACATAGTAATAGAATCTTTTCCACCTGATAAACAAACTGCAATTTTGTCGCCTTCTTCTATCATTTTATATTCTTCGATTGCTTTTCGCATATAACTCAATATTCTTTGCATTTTTATCACCTTTTTTATTATAACATAAATGTCAAGATTACTCTAATATAACATGAATATAGTATTGATTTTTCATCTAAAATGTAATAAAATAAGGATACTAAAATATGTGCTTATAGCTCAACAGGATAGAGCAGTCGCCTCCTAAGCGACCGATAGAGGTTCGAGTCCTCTTAGGCACACCATACAAAAAGGGAGCAAACATGCAAGAAAAAGAGAGATACATGAAAGAAGCATTAAAAGAAGCTAAAAAAGCAGCTGACAAATTAGAAGTACCAGTAGGATGTGTTATTGTAAAAGATGGAAAAATAATAGCAAAAGCACATAATCAAAAAGAAACTAAAACAGATACTACAAAACATGCAGAAGTGATTGCCATACAAAAAGCAAGCAAAAAGTTAGAATCGTGGAGACTTTTAGATTGTGAAATGTATGTTACATTAGAACCTTGTTCTATGTGTGCAGGAGCTTTGATACAAGCAAGAATCAAGAAAGTATATATAGGAACAATGGATGTCAAAACAGGGGCTTGTGGTTCGGTTTTAAATTTGTTACAAGATTACCCATTTAATCATATAGTAGAAATAGAAACAGGAATTGAAAAAGAAGCATGTGAAAGAGTTTTAAAAGATTTTTTTAAAAAGTTAAGAGAAATGAAAAAATCCAAGAAAGGGAAAAATACCATTTCCAATTGAACATAGGAGGAAAAAGTGATAAGAAACATAAGAAATAAAAAATATTTTGATAGAGTAATCATGCTTGTGATAATGACAACTATTTTATTTGTATTTGGTATTATTATTTTAAGATATCATGTAGAAGGTGAGACTAATATGCCATTTCAATTGTCTAAAATATCAGTTATTAGTTCTTCCGAGGGAATAGATAAAGAAGTAACTGATACCAAATGGGCCTTTGATGTATGCCAAAGTAATGATGTATTTTTATATATTGAAAAGAATAGTGGATATGGAAAAACAGAAATGATTCAGTCAGTTAAAATAGATAATATTCAAATGGAATCGAGTCAAAAAGATAAAATAAAAATGTACAAACCAGATGAAGAAGATGAGAAATCAATTTTTAAAAATAAGGAAGAAAATCAAGTACAAACAATAGAATATAAGGGAAGCATAGAATCTAATTTAAAACAATTAGAAATTTCTAATCAAGGAGGTTTGGTTGCTTTTCGATGTTCGATTGATAATTTAGTAGAGTATAAATCAAATGATGAAGTAATAACACACCAAGAGTTATTAAAAAAAGCAGGTGTTACAAAAGAGAGTTTAGAAGCAAAGATAATATTTGATTTAATCATAAAATTGGAAAGTGGAAAGGAATTTCAAACAACGATTTCTTTAGACTTCCCAATTGGTAATGTGATTGATGATGGAGTGGTATCAAAGGAAATAACAGAAGTAAATGATTTTATATTTAAAAGAGTATAATCTTTTTACAAAGTTTAATTCTATTTTTTCTTTATAAGAATTCGGGGGGACCAATGAACTACAGTCTGTTAGTATTACAGAATGTGTGATATTAGGAGTTATAAATAAAAAATGGAATTAAACTTATAAAATACTAAAATTACTTGATAAAATTAGGAATTCATTATATAATACAAGAGGTCATAAATTTAATCTTTGTATGGAGAGAATCCAATAAAAGCCTACGAATCTTGTCAGGTCTGGAAGGAAGCAGCAATAAGTAGATACTTTTATGTGGAATCTTTCCATAGAGAGATTAAACGAAAGACCATTTTTTATAGTAAGAGGATGTGAAATTTATGGGGTACACGGCTCTTTATCGAAAGTTTAGACCACTAACATTTGGAGAAATGGTAGGGCAAGAACATATAACCAAAACATTAAAAAATCAAATTATATCAGGTAGAGTAGGGCATGCCTACTTGTTAAATGGTGGAAGAGGAACAGGAAAAACATCAGCAGCTAAAATATTGGCAAGAGCCATCAATTGCCTAAATCCGCAAGATGGAGAACCATGTAATGAATGTGAAATTTGCAAAGGGGCTATTTCTGGATCTTTAACAGATATTGTAGAAATGGATGCAGCATCTAATAATAGTGTAGAAGATATTAGAAGTATCCGTGAAGAAGTGAATTTTTTGCCAACAAAAGCGAAATATAGAGTTTATATTATAGATGAAGTCCACATGCTTTCAACAGGAGCTTTTAATGCATTATTAAAGACATTAGAAGAGCCACCAGAACATGTAAAATTTATATTAGCTACAACAGAACCACAAAAATTACCAGCAACTATTTTATCAAGATGTCAGAGATTTGATTATAAAAGAATTTCCAATGAGGATATCATCAAAAGATTAAAAATTGTATGTAAAGAAAGTGAAATTGAAGCGACCAAAGGAGCATTAGCTATTATTGCTAGTTTATCAGAAGGAGCCATGAGAGATGCTTTATCAATTTTGGAAAGATGTATACAGGATGGAGAAAATAAAATTGATGAAGATAAGATAAAAGATTTGGTAGGAATTCCAAAAGTTACTTTTGTACACGGTATGATACAAGCTGTGATAGAATATGATGTAGATAAGGCACTAGAAAAGGTAGATAATCTTTTAAACGAAGGAAAAGATATTAATCAGTTTATTTGGGAAATGATAAAATATGTCAAAGATATATTGATATATCAAGCTACTAAAAAATTGGAATTATACAATGAAGAAGAACAAGAACAAATAAGCGATATGGCAGAAGTGGTGCCAAAAAATAGATTGGTAGATTTAGTATATCAGTTATCTGAACTAGAAAATAATATAAAGACATCAACGCAAAAAACAATTATGTTTCAAGCGGGAATGATTAAATTATGCAATCAACAAGCAGAAGAGAAAAAGCAGATAGAAGAACGTGTTGAAAAAATTGAAAAATATTTAAAAGCAGGGAAAGGAATGGTAGCATTAGGTAATACCAATAATGTAACGCAAATGACACCAAGAGTTACCACAAATTTCAATGCTACAAAAACTAATACATTAGAAAATTCAGTAACAACAACTAATTCGAAAGCAACAAAAAGTCAAGAAACTAAAAAGTTTTCGAATAAGTCACAAGAATATTGGCCACAAATTATAAATGATTTGAAACAAAATGGAAAAATAGTCTTATATACTAATTTGATGGGAACAACAGCGAAGGAAATCAATGATATGACAGTAGGAATCGAATTCCCTAATGGTATGACATCTTTTGGAAAAGCAGTGTTAGAAAAACAAGAAAATATAAGGGAAATTTCAAATTTAGTTTCTATGGCTTGTGGCAAGGAAATGCAAATAAAATATCTGACACAAGTGGAAAAGCCACATACAATGACAAATGAAGAGAATTTGCAAAATTTTGCAAATGAATCAGATATACCATTTCATATAATTGAATAGTATTTCGTTAATAATTGAACGGAAAACATAAATAGAAATTTATAAAATTTGAAAGGAGATATTAAAAATGAGTAAAAGAGGTGGATTCCCAGGAGGAATGGGAGGATTTGGAGGCATGAATATTAACAACTTAATGAAGGAAGCAAAAAAAATGCAAGCAGATATGGAGAAATCACAAGCTGAATTAGCAACGAAAGAATTTGATGCATCAGCAGGTGGAGGAGCGATTAATGTAAAAGTTTCAGGAGAAAAAGTTGTGAAAGAAATAAAAATAAAGCCAGAAGTAGTAGACCCAGAAGATGTAGAAATGTTAGAAGATTTAATTTTAACATGTGTAAATGAAGCATTAAGAAAAGTAGATAGTGAACAAGCTGCTCAATTAGGAAAATTTAATATACCAGGACTTATGTAAGTTGATAATAATTCTGGAGATGTGCAAAAAGAACCCAAGCTAAAAAAATCTATAATGGCACATTTCCAGAATTATTACTAGAAAGGAAAATAGAAATGTCTTTATATTCGCCATCAATTGAAAAGTTAATAGAAAGTTTTGAAAGATTACCAAGCATTGGGCATAAAACAGCTGCGAGGCTTGCTTTTTATATTTTAAACTGTTCAGAAGAAGAAACCAATGAATTCATATCTTCTATTACAAACGCCAAAAAGAATTTAAAATATTGTAGTAAATGCTATAATATTTCAGATACAGATCCATGTATTATTTGTGGAAGTCCCAAAAGAGATAGTTCACTTATATGTGTAGTAGAAGATGTAAGAGATATTATAGCCATGGAAAAAACGCACGAATTTAAAGGTGTGTATCATGTTTTACATGGTTCTATATCTCCTATGAATGGAGTGGGACCAGATGATATCAAAATAAAGGAGCTTTTAGCGAGATTGATGGATGGACAAGTAAAAGAAGTAATATTAGCGACTAACCCTAGAGTGGAAGGAGAAGCAACGGCCATGTATTTATCTAAATTAATTAAACCATTAGGAATTACGGTCACTAGAATCGCACATGGAATTCCTGTTGGAGGAGATTTGGAATATACAGATGAAATTACTTTAACAAAAGCATTGGAAGGAAGGAGAGAATTATAAAATAGCAAGTAAAAAATTTTTTAACTTTGTAATTTGAAGATATCATTTAAATAGAAGCTTAATTTATAACTATTGAAATAAAAAAAACTAAATGTTCTTGTACATTTAGCTTTTTTTATATATTAGAAAAGTCATACTGACTTTCTAATATATAAAATACATTGTACACAAATTTATTTCATAAATTTGGCATACGAACAAATTCCATTTTTCTCCTTAACTATTTAACAAGATATCACAGATATCTTTGGTTGAATTTGGATGTCCAATTAATAAAGCATTATTTTTCATTTCATTTAATTGATTAGGATTTGAGAATAAATCATGTAAAATTTTAGAAACATCATCATTTTTCTTAATCCAAATACCAACCTTCTTTTTTTCTAAAAATTCAGCATTTTCTTCTTCTTGTCCAGGAATCGGATTGATAATAATCATAGGTAAACCACAAGCTAGACTTTCCGTTGTAGTCATACCACCAGGCTTTGTCACTACTACATCAGAAATAGACATAAGTTCAGGGACTTGATTGGTAAACTTAAGTATTTTAACACGGTTGCTTGCATAATTGTTTTTTACTATTTCATCAAATTTTGTTTTCATTTTTTCATTTTTTCCACTAATAGCAATTATTTGCATATCTTTAGCTGTTTTAATAAGTGTATCTAAAATTTCAAAAGTTCTAGATTTACCTAAACCAAATTCACCACCGCCAAAAAATAAGATATTCTTTTTTCCATCTTCTAATTCAAATTTAGCTAAAATTTCTTTTCTATCATATTTTTCTAAAAAGCGACTAGATAGAGGTATTCCTGTTATAAAAACTTTATTTTGTGGAATATTAGTAGAAATTAAGTAATCTTTCATTTTGCTATTAGCAACAAAAAAATAATCCGTAAAATCACTACCAACTAGCCATTGGTCATGAGGAGCAAAATCAGTCATAATGGTTGCAATTTTGGCTGTTATTTTTCCTTTTCTTTTTAGATAACTACACATTTGACTACTAAAAGGATGGGTAGAAATAATTAAGTCAGGATTTTTTTCTCGCAGTAATCGTAATAACTTAATTGCCATAATTTTATTAGATCTAGAAGAAAGATGGGCTAAAGGTCCTTTTTGTGAGTCACTATAAATCTTTCCCCAAACCCAAGGTGCTTTTTTAGCAGCTTCTCGGTAAGCAACGGTTGATAGTTTTTCTACAGTTTTATTTACATACTTCATACAATCTATTAATTCAATGGAATTATTTTCATAGTGATTTGAAATACATTCATAAATAGATTTGGCAGCATTTAAATGACCACCACCATAGGAAGCATAAAAAATTAAAATATTTTTCATATTTTAACATTCTCCTTTTTTATTTTCCTCATTTTATCATAAAAAAAATAAAATTTCAAAAAATGGAATATTTTTTAAATAAAAATACAAAATAATATAGAAAAATAAAAAAAGAAAAGGTGATTTTTTGAAAAATAGACTGAAAATAATAGGAATTATTTTAATTTTATCACTCATATTTTTATGTCTTGTATTTATAAAAAATGACATAAACAAAGAAAATATTAGCTATGCAGCGTCATCAGGAACTTCAGATATTCAATTAATGGCAAGAGCCATTAACGGAGAAGCAAGAGGAGAACCTTATGAAGGGCAAGTAGCAGTAGGAGCAGTCATTTTAAATAGGGTAAAAAGTTCACAATTCCCCAATACGATATCTGGTGTCATTTATCAATCAGGAGCATTTACGGCTGTAGCAGATGGACAAATTAATGCACCAATTAGTGAAGGTTCTACTGTCTATAAAGCTGCTCAAGATGCCATGAATGGTTGGGATCCAACTGGTGGATGTATTTATTATTTTAATCCAGCAACCGCAACTAATAAGTGGATTTGGTCAAGACCTTTGGTAAAAACCATTGGTAAACATCGTTTTTGCAAATAGATAGAAAAAAATTTTTCCATTAATTTAGGGATAGTGGGGAAAAATTCCCCAATTAAACCCAGAACTAGTGGGGAAAAGGAGAGGTAAGTATGAATAAATTGCAAGATTGGAAAGAAAGATTAAAGAAAGGACACATGTTAAGTGTTATTTGTGTATTATTAATTATTGTTGTGGCATTAGGAATTATCCTATATAAAAAACAACAAGAGTATAGACAAACTTCAGAAAATAGTTATAATATGGCTTTTTATGAATTGGTAGATTATGTACAAAATGTGGAAACTTATTTAGCTAAATCATTGATTTCATCTACTTCAGAACATGGAGCAGAGACATTAACTAATTTATGGAGAGAGGCAAATCTAGCACAAAGTTATTTGGCTAGATTGCCAATTGAGAGTCAAGAGTTAGAAAATACAGAAAAGTTTTTAAATCAAGTAAGTGATTATAGCTATTCCTTGTCTAGAAAAAATATTTATAATGAGGATTTAACAGAAGAGGATTTGAATAATTTGAAAGAGTTACATTCTTATAGTGTAGAATTATCCAATACATTAAATCAATTGTCAGATGATTTGAATAGTGGAAGATTTTCTTGGGGAGAATTAACCAAAAAGGAAACAGTTGCTTTTGCCCAACAAGTGGATAACATTTCAAAAGAAAGTTTTAGTAATTTGGAAGAGAATTTTCATGAATATTCTGGATTAATTTATGATGGTGCTTTTTCAGAACATTTAACAAATAGTGAGAAAAAAGGGCTTACAGGGGATGACATAGAGGAGGATAGAGCAAAACAAATTGCAGAAGATTTTATCGGTAGAGATAAGGTAAAGGAAATTTCTAATTTGGGATTTTCAGAGAATGCAACCATTCCTGTTTATGACTTTTCTATCACAAATCAGGAAGATAAGACAATTAATATATCAATTTCTAAAAAGGGAGGACATGTTGTTTATTTTAACGCTAATAGAGAAGTGAATTCAGAAATTATTTCCCAAGAAGAAGCAGATGAAAAAGGAAAAGAATATTTAGAATCAAAAGGCTTTAAAGAAATGAAGGAAACGTATTATTTAAAACAAGAAGGAATTGTTACAATCAATTATGCAGCGACTCAAAATAATGTAGTAATGTATCCAGATTTAATTAAAGTGAAAGTAGCTTTAGATAATGGTGAAGTGTTAGGAATTGAAACAACAGGATATTTAAATAATCATACGATAAGAGATGTATCTAAAGTTAATATTACACGAGAAGAAGCTAAAAAATCATTAAATAAAGATTTAGATATACAAAGTGAAGGTTTGGCAGTAATTCCAACGGAATGGCAAACTGAAATCTTGTGCTATGAATTCAAAGGAAAAGTAGAGGATAGAGAGTTTTTAGTCTATATCAATGCTGATAATGGTAGAGAAGAAGATATTTTAATTATTACGAACACACCAAATGGAACTTTGACAATGTAATGCATAGAGAAAGACTAATAGGGGCTTGATTTTAGTTTTCTATATAAGTAAAAAAGACTGTCATCCTGACAGTCTTTTGATATCTAAAATATAGTATCAGTTAATGTCTTCTATAAGTATCTTTTGATAATAATTGAGTATCTACTATTTGCCCATCACGTTTTAGGATTTTATAGGCTTCTGAATAGATAGCCGTAGAAGTTCTACCAGTTTCATAAGAAGAAATTTCAACTTCTACATCATCTTCTTGTCTCATACCAAAAATTTGGAAATTAGCAATTCCTTCAGAAACAGAGCAAACTAATTTAATTGGATAATTTCTATTATTTTTGAATTGAAAATCCAAAGCTCCATATACAACAGTAGCATCTCTGCTAGCTGTCACATAAGATGGAACAAATTGATGATTGGTTCGTTGTGTTACTTCTAAATTAGCATAAATAACGGCATTGTATAAAGTGGAAGTGATTTGACAAATACCTCCGCCAAGACCATCTTCTACTCTACCTTCTATGTAAATAGGAGCTTCTTTATAACCAGCAGCAATGGTTCTAGCACCAACGACTTTATTATAAGAAAAAGTTTCTCCTGGCATTAAAACAGTACCATTTATTTTATTAGAAGCAAGGATTAAGTTGGTAGTTCGGTTTCGATTACTAGCGGCATATCTAGTAGAGAAAGTAGATAATAAATCTGGAAAAGCTTCTGTCCCAATCATATTTGTAGTAACATTAGGTGTGATAATGTTAAGTGGAATCGTATATTCTTCTTTTTTTTCTGAAGAAATCATAGCTTTTGCTTCTTCTAATGAAATATGAAAGTCAACTCCATCTTCAGAAGGATGAATCTCAAAAGGATCTTTTGTATAATAAGCATCTACTGGGTCTTTGCGAACTTCGTTATAAATTTGTTCCACGTTTATTTCATCTGGTTGTTTCGCTTTTACAGCTATTTCGATAGGCTTTTCTAAAGCGGAAAAAGTAGAAATAGAATCTTTAATGGCTTCTATCGTATTAGCAATATCAACAACATTTCCTTCTTTACCAGAAGTGATAATCAATTCATTATTTTCTATGTAATAACTGCTTTGGACTACGGCATCTGGCAATTGAGTAGAAATATCTTCTAAATATTTCGTTAGTAATTGTTTATTATAAGTGACTTTAGGTTCTACATTGACATATCCAAACATCATAGACAATACTTGTAAATTATTTTCAAAAATGTTTCCTTCTCTTCCAATTTGAAGTGCTGAATGGCTGGCAGATTTGGTATCAAAGGCCATATCCATTTGCGAAGTTGAAATGGTAGTTTCAAAATCTCCACGTTTAAGGGTTATTTCTTCTGGAATTTTACTTTTTAAATAATTATCTAATTGATATTTAGCATCGGATTCACTTAAGCCAGAAACATCTATTTCTTTAATATGTACACCTGAAATGATATTCGTATTAAAAGTATTATAAATGGTAAATAGGGCAAAAATTAGTAACAAAATACCAATGAAGATAACTAATAGTAAAGCAAAGATAGATACTAGATTGGTTGGCTTTTGCTTCATAGGAGAAAAAGTATCAGTTGCATTTTCTTCTGGTTGTTCCTTTTCGTCAGCTTCTATTAAAGTTTTTTCCGATTTTTCTAGCTTTTCGGTTTCTTTTGCTTCTTCTAAATCTTTTAACTTTTCTGTCTCTTGTTTCTCATCGATGGAAGTTTCGATAGAAGATTCATCCACTTTTTTTACAACTTCTTCTGTATCTTTTTCTACTTTTTTATCTGTTTGTACATCATTTGTTTTCTTATTTTTTTCTACTGTTTTTTTTGAGATTTTTTTAGAATTTTTTTCTATTTCAAGAATTTCTTCCGATGTCTTTGTTTCTTCTTTTTCTAAAAGATTGTTCTTACTGCTCATAATAATTCTCCTTGTAATTAAGTAATCTAATTTATTATATCATATTTTGATAAAAAATGTATAAAAACTACAAAAAATGTCAAAATAAAATTTTCAAAATTGATTATACTATAATTATAAAACTTAAATTTAAGTTTTATGATAAAAATCTTTTATTGATTTATATAGGAGGATGTTATGTCTAGAAATAGTAAATTAATATCTGAAAATTTAAGAGAAGAAATAGCAAAAGAATTAGGTGTTTATAATCAAGTAAAACAAGATGGTGGAAGTTGGGCAAATGTATCATCTAAACAATGTGGTAACATTGTAACAAAAGCAATTGAAATTGCTAATAGAAGTGTAGAAAATAAATAGTTATTTCTTAAATAAGAGTCATTGAAAATTTTCAATGACTCTTCTAATAATTAAAATGTAACGATTGTTTCAGTATCATAATAAATATCATTTATTTTAATATATATTTCATAGTTTCCTTTTGGTAAATTTATCATAATAGAAGAATATCCAGAATTAAAAGATTGAGATGCTTCTTTTCCAGCTTTTTTATAACAAAAAGAATAACTTAAATCATTTTCTCCTACCAGTATAATATCTTCTATATCTGATTCAGATAGTTCATCATGAAGGCAAATACGATTTGTTTTTATTTCTATTTTATTTAAATATTTTTTTGCCTTGTTTAACTCGTATTTGATATCAGAAGTTTTTATCAAATTCCCATTTAATTTGGTGCCATTTATTCTTTGTAGGGATTCTATTAAATAATTATCAGTATTTTCTTGATAAAAACCTTCTATTTTAAAAGTTCTATATATTAAACTTGGCATAGTGACTTTAAATACTTCTTCATTATTTTCATCTATTTGTATAATTATACCATTTTTGTAAGATGGGTCTGTATATAATATTTCTTGCGGATTTTCATAAGCTTCTTGTTTCATAGACCAACCATAAGTAATTAATTTATTATTATTTTCTAGTATTTCTATATGACCACCAACATTACTAAATTGTTCTTTGTTGGCATTATATTGCCATACTGTTTCAATTGTCATAGATTTTTCATCTACTTTAAGTAAATCACAAGAAGTATAGCAATCCAAGTAATGAGATAAATTTGAATTGCTTAAATCAAATTGGTCAATATCATTATTATGAACAGCAATTAATCCATTATCTGTAATAAAAGCAGAATGTTGCCCACCTAAAAGTCTAGTATTATCTAGTACTTTTAACATATATTTTTCAAATTTTTCACCCCAAAAATCTGGATTGCCAAATATCCACATTATTTCATGTGTATTAAAATTTAATTTCATTAAAGAGTTCACACCTCTTAAAGAAATAAGCAATTCTCCAGTTTCTTCATTATAATCAGCAGAATTATTGACTAAATCAAAGGGGATTTCTAGACTTTCTATCAAATCTGGGTCAATATTGTGTAATAATTCATATAAATCAATATATTTTATAATTTTACTAGATGCTAAATCCATAATGTAAATATAAGAATCCAAAAAGTTAGATTCATCATTGGCACCTAATACCATCATTTGATTATTAGATAAAGGAATTAATTCATGATGTAAACCATATTCTGTAATCCATTGTTTATAAATTTTGCCTAAATAGTCCATTTCTACAAAGCTACTATAATTTATTTTTACGCCATTGATTCCTTGATTTGGGTCACTAATATAAAAATGACCATTTTCTAAAAATTCAATATCTCCTGCATAGTCTCCGTTTAATATACCAAAGTATATTTCCATTTCCATCTATAATACAATTGTTTACAAAGTTTGGAGAAATAAAGTATAAGTTATTTTTTACTTCTTCACTAGTTTTTTCTAGTGTGATAGGGTCTCCGTCATATTCATCTGTTTTGATATTTAATTTTTTGTTTTTGCCATTACTAGCTATCAGTTCTATTTCATTTTCATAATCCGCATACATACCATATATTGGAATAACATGTTCTGTACTTTTTTCCATCGTTGTCATTTTTGTATTATTTACTTTAACCTCTATATCTACTTCATCTGGTGTTTTAAATATAATTAAAGCAGTAAGGGGAGCAAGTTTATATGGATTTAGCATTATTTTTGGTGTTTCCATTGTATATTGTGAATCATTTTTATATTGCTCAATTTCTATGTCTACTTCCCTTTGAATTTCAAAGATTTCATCATAAGCCGAAAGAATTTGTTTTTCTGTATGATTTGTTTTGCTTGTTGCAACAAAAATAAGTATTATTAGTATAATTAAAGCAGTAATAATTAGTAATTTCATTTCTTTTTTCATTTTCAATATCCTTTTCTATCATAATAGTTTAAGCTATTTTATAATCATAATTCTGAAACCATAGCTGCTACTAGAACTATTGGCATTTAATTGATATCTTCCATTTGCTGGATCATTTCCTCCATAATTAAAATAAAAGCTACCATCTCTTATGACATTCCATTTTTTTTCATTTTTTGGATATTCTAATATCCATTCTGATATATTTCCAGCAAAATCGTAAATATTACATGTTTTATTACGTTCTGAAGCACCAGTTGTCAATAATAGATTTTGATAAGCCTTTTTTTCTTTTATGGTAGAAATATCATAGTAATTATTCCCATTATTTTCGCTATAAAATCCTCTATCTAAAGGAAAGAAGGAACTATAATAATTTCCCCAAGAATTGCTATTTCCAAGAATCATTTCCTTTGTTATTTTTTCCTTATTTTGTTGAAATCCATTTTCTTCTATAAATTTACAAACTAAATCACATTGAAAACCAAATAGTAAATGACTGTTATATTTCTGATTAGAAATGTGAGAGGAAATTTCTTCTGATTGGCTAAATGTTACATAATTATAAACATATAAATTAGCTTGACTAAATGGTTCTGTGGTTGGCATATTTTTATTATTTCTAATTTCTGTCGTGCCAACTTCATATCGGCTTATCCAAAATCCACCATATTGATAAATACTAGATAAAGTTTTATTTTTTAGAGTAATATATTCTTCTTTTTCAAGAAAATCTTCATAATCTTCTTTTGAATATTCCTTTGTATATTCTTTGATATCTTTTTCAATATTTTCATAATCTTGTTCATGTTTAGTCGTTAAAAATACTTTTGATTTAGGAACTACAATCCAAACCCATTCATTTCCATAGGCATCTTTTATCGTCATTCCCTCTTTTGTATTAGATTCTAATATAGTATCATTTTCACTTAATAAATAGGGATAAGTATCTTGTACGTTTTTTTTCTTTAAATTTTTATAAAAAATAAAGGCACAACCACTTAAAACAATTAAAATGATGATAAATAATACATTTCGTTTTCTTTGATTCATCTTATTCCTCTAATCCTTTAATAAATTTTATTCACACAATATAACGAATTGTTTTCTTTTAATTTAAAACTAGTAATGGGTTCTAAAGTTTCTAAATTTAGTTCTTGAAATCCGTATGGATTATTTCCTACTCCATAAGTAACTAAATAAGTATTCTTCTCTTCATTAATTGCTTGAACTGAACCCATCCATGCGGATATAATGTTTAAATCATAACTATGATATTCTTTTATGGTTTTATTTTGTTCCTCTAATTGTATGACTATTACTCTTGTTTTTTTGTTTTTACATCCGTTATCATAAATAAGAATAGAATGATTGGATAAAAATGAAATGGAGTGTTGATTCGAAAATTTCTGGTCCTCTGTTAAACCAAATTCATCCCCAATTCCACCTAATACCCATATAATTTTTCCTGTTTTTCGATCTAACTTTATAATAGAGTCGATATTTCGAAAGGAGCATAATAAATTGCCATCAATAGGATCTATTTGCATAGAATTAAAATGCATATAATCTAAATAAGATTCGTGTGACATAATTTTCATAGTATTTTCATTACAGTAATGATATAGATTTGGATTTTTAATGGATTCAAATTCCCAAAGAATTTCTCCATTTAATACTTCTTGAATTTTGCAATTCCATACATAAAAAGCTTCCTTTTCATGAGATGGAAAATCGTATACTGTTTTCATTTCGAAGCCAGCTAATAAATAATGATTATCTGACAAATATAAATAGTCATGACTATCCAATTTTTTCTCATAATTAGTGTTATTAGTATTTTCCTTATCTGTAAAATAAGAGATTTCATTTATTTGTGAATAATTTTCATCTAATACCATTAATTTACTTGGTAGAGTGGTGGAAATTCCTTCTCCCAATTCTTTGGAAGCTTGTAAATAAGTATATCTTTTTTTCCCATCTATTTCCACTTTTTTAAAATTAAAACAAATGGATGGAGTTGCTTTATAAAAAGTAACTTCTCCCATAGCATTTAATTTATAAATATAATGCTGATTTCTTTTGGATTGTAACTGATAGGTTGTTAAATAATATTCTCCATATTCTTGAGATTTACCTTCCCATTCATATTCTGGAAAATTGGAAGGGAGTGTATTTAGGATATATTTTTTCCATTTAAAAGATCCGACTAATCGAAGTCTCTATTTCTATTTTATTATCAGCATGAATCGATAGTTTACCAAGTGAAATTTTTTCGGAGTTTTTTACGGTTTGATGATTGATTTTAAGGTTATAATTTCTGGATTCAATTTCAATCATCGTATCTTGTTCAGAGGTTAAGGTTTCTAAATCAAATATAGTGTTTTCGCTATATTCAGATATCAAGATTTCTTGACCATTTACAAGTATTTTAACATAGGCATCTTTTTTTATTTGTTCTTGTTTCCATAGAAATAATATAAAAATTGCTAGAAAGATGAATATGACTATCATTATTTTTTGATTGTTTTTTTCCATTTTTATCTTTTCCTTATTTGTTTAATTTAAAAATGTTAGTCCATCTAAATAAGTGATATTATTTTTGTTACTACATGAAAAGGTCGCACACAAAGTACGACCTTTGAATTAACATTTATAAATATAGGATAACTCTAAAAGAATGCAACTCAACCGCTCCCGACAAGGGAATATCCAGCGACCAAGAGGACATCGAACGATTGAACATGACAGAATCATACGAATTCATAGTATATCCCCTCAAAGTGCCGTAGCACTCATCATCATTATATTTATAGGTATGAGTTTCTGTACTCCATTCAGCGACATTGCTTGCCATATCCCAAATATTACATTGTACATCGTGCTGACTAGCATTTTGTAAAGAATTTGTTCCTTGATTTGCAAAAGAGTTATTTAAACTTATTGACGATGGATAATTAGCATTCCCATAGGTTGAGATAAATAGAGTGGTAGTATCCCAAACATAACTATTGATAAGATCACTAGTAAAAGTTTTATTTTTATACATATTTTGGCTTAATGCAGATGCTTGATTTTGTGTTACATAATTATACACATAATCATCAGAATTCACAGTTAACTGCCCTAAATCATCTGTATTGTTTGTTCTTTCTGTTTTGGTTCTCGCTTCATACCTTCCAATGTAATATCCCTTATTTGTTGATGCACTTGTCTTAAAAGCATTAATATCTTTAGCAGTCGAATTACCATAAGAGGATTCAGCTAATTCCTCATAGTAACCAGCATAAGGATCTTCTCCTAAAGGATCAAAATAGTACTTGCGGTTTTGACCTTCGCCAGAAAAAGTATAATTATATCGATTTAATTCTATGGTTTTTGTTCCTGTAGCATTAGAAATATTTCCTACTGGAACCCATACAAACTGGCTTCCTTTTGTTGCTTCTTCAGTTGCATCTTCAATTACAACTCCTCCTGTCACATCATCTGCAGAATCTTGTGCTATTTTAAATCCTTCTGGAATAGTTATTGAATTGTTGTATGCATCCGTTATTGTTGTTTTGCTTCGATAAGGTACATTTTGTTTTTTCGCTTCGATTACAGTTGTTGCTGTGTTATAAGTAGGATTTCCAGTTCCTCCATTTGTCTTATCTCCTACTGTAACATTTCCATTTTCATTTATCGTTACTGGATATCCATCTACTGTTACTTCCCATGGGAAATCTTTTGTATCACTATTTGGTATTGTATTAACATCGATTCCCTCTACTTTTTGTAAATTACTTTTTAATTGAATTTTATCAATTGTTCCATCGGTTCCATAACTTGCAAGTACTGCCATTTGTACTTTTTCTCTAGCCGCTGCTTCTTCTGTTTCTCTTTTAGCATTGCTTGCTTTGGTTAATATTCCATTATCTCCTGTTAATGTGCTAATACTTACAGCTGCTAATATTAGTAAAACAATTATTGTGATTACTAATGCTATCAAAGTAATACCATTACTTGTATTTTCTTTTTGGTTTGTTTTCGTTGATTGTTTCATCTTTTCCTCCTCTTTCTTTTGTTTTCTTGTTTCTCTTTTCTATTATTTACTATTTAAAATCATAGTATACATCATTTTCTTATCATAAAGATTTTAATATATTACTACTTTTCAAAATAACTCGTAAATCATAGTTTGTATTTTATCAATAATACTGTTTATTGTCAACAAGTTTACATTTTTTCTTAATACCCGACAGTTTTTTTGAGAGGAAAAAATTATTATTATTAAAAAAGACTATTCTATATTTTTGTTGTCTAGTTGCAAAAAAAATAAAGTTAGCATATAATTTAGCAAAAGAAAAAAGGAAGAAGAAAGTAGATGAAAAATTTAAAAATAAAAGAAATATTAGAAGTGACTAAAGGAGAACTCATTCAAGGAGATTTGGAATTTATTTGTAAAAACTTTTCCAAAGATACAAGAACCATTGAAAAAGGAGACACCTACATAGCCATTAAAGGAGAAAATTTTGATGGCAACTTATTTTGGAAGCAAGCATTAGAAAAAGGAGCAGAATGTGTTATCGTATCGGAAATTACGCTGCAAGATGAAGAGTTATCGACCTATAAAAACAAAAATATTATAAAAGTAGAAGATACCTTGCAAGCATTATATGAGATAGCAAGATTAAAAAGAAGTTTATACAATATACCAGTAATAGCCATAACGGGAAGTGTAGGAAAAACAAGCACAAAAGATATGGTTGCCAATGTGGTATCGCAAAAATATAAAACACTAAAAACGATGGGAAATAACAATAATAATATTGGGTTGCCATTTACTATATTGAAATTACGAGAGGAAGAGGCTATGGTATTAGAAATGGGAATGAACCATCTAGGGGAAATTAGTTTATTAACCAGTATAGCCAAACCAGATATTTGTATTATTACGAATATTGGAACTTCCCATATTGGCAATCTAGGTTCAAGAGAGAATATTTTAAAGGCAAAACTAGAAATATTAGAAGGAAGTGAAAATCCAACCATTATTATCAATAATGACAATGAGTTATTACATAAATGGCAAGAAGAAAATAAAAAGAAAAGAAACATAATTACTTACGGAATCAGAGAAATAAGCGATATAAATGGTAAAAATATTAAGTTAAAAGGGGATAGTAGTGAATTTACTTGCAGACCTTATGAAAAAGAGATAAGTATAGCAGTACCAGTAGGAGGAGAACATTTTATATTAAATTCTTTATGTGTGGTAAGTGTAGGAAAAATACTAAAAATAGAAGAAGAGAAAATAAAAAAAGGAATTGAAAGTTTTGAATTAACGAAAAAAAGAATGGATATAACAGAACTAGGAAATGGTGTAAAAATAATTAATGATGCTTATAATGCTAGTTTAGAATCTATGAAAGCGAGTCTTAAATATTTGTCAGAACTAAAGAATAAGAGAAAAATTGCTGTGTTAGGTGATATATTAGAATTAGGAGAGTATTCACAAAAATTACATGAACAAGTAGGAGAAGCGGTATACCAAAATAAAATTGACCTATTAATAGTAAGTGGAAAAAATGCTAAATATATTGATCAACAGGCAAAAAAAATGGGGATGCCAGAAGAAAATATATATTATTTTGAAGAGAAAGAAAAAATAATCAAGCAAATAAAAGAAATGATAAAACCAGGAGATGCTATTTTATTCAAAGCATCTAATGGTATGCGATTTTTCGAATTAGCAGAAGAATTGAAAAAATAAAAAGAAGGGTGTTGAATAGTTATGCAAAAAACAAAAGTGGGAGTTATTTTTGGAGGAATGTCAACAGAAAACGAGGTTTCCATATTATCTGCCAATTCTATTTTAAAAAATTTGAATCGAGAAAAATATGAAATATATCCTATTTATATTGGAAAAGATGGGATTTGGTATCAATGTGCTGATACGCAAGAAAAAATAGAATTAAAAGACCAATTAAATGATAAAGAGAAAATACAAAATGTTATGGAATATTTAAGAAAATTAGATCTTCTGTTTCCCATATTACATGGCTTATATGGAGAAGATGGAACGATACAAGGATTGTTCGAATTATTAAAAAAACCTTATGTAGGTTGTGGCGTTTTAGCATCTAGTGTGGGGATGGATAAAGTTTATACCAAAATTGTTTTTGAAAAAGCGGGTTTGAAACAAGCAAAATATGAATATATCAGAAAAGACCAAGAGGATTATATCTATGTGGATGCTTCCTTTCAAGAAGAAAAATTAAAATTAGAAGAAGTGGTAGAAAAAATAGCAAATAACTTAACATTTCCAATGTTTGTTAAGCCGTCTAATTCTGGATCTAGTGTAGGAGTGAATAAAGCAAAAAATAAAGAAGAACTAAAAAGATGTATAGAGCAAGCAGGAGAATTTGATCATAAAATTTTAATAGAAGAAGGTATTGTTGGAAAAGAAGTAGAATGTGCTGTACTAGGGAAGGAAGAAGTAGTCAGTTCTTGTGTTGGAGAAGTAAAAGCAGCAGAAGAATTTTATAGTTATGATGCAAAATATAAAAATCAAGAATCTAGAACAGAAATACCAGCTAATATTTCAGAAGAATTGTCGAATGAAATCAAAAAACAAGCCATTAGAGCTTTTAAGGCTATTGATGGAAAAGGATTGTCAAGAGTAGATTTTTTTATTGAAAAAGAAACCAATGAAATTTATATTAATGAAATTAATACTTTGCCAGGTTTTACCAATATTAGTATGTATCCGATGTTATGGGAAGCAAGTGGAATCTCTTATCAAGAATTATTAACTAAACTCATAGAAATTAAGTAAATTTTCAAATTTATGAGATAAAAATAAATTATGTTGAGAAATTAAAAGAAAAATGTTATAATGCCAAAGAAACTGAAAATTTAGTAACTTGAAAGGAGAGAACCATGAATAGAAGGAGAGTTTCTTTTGTTTATCGGTTAGGTACCATTACAAGCTTATTTTTAGGTATTGTATTGAGTTTCGCAACAACAACAAATGCCAGATATTTGTTGTCCTATTATACAACACAGAGCAATCTGCTGTGTTTAGTAGTATTTGTTTTCCTTTTTATAGGTGATTTAATAGGTTATGATTACCAAAAAAGAAAAGTGTATTACTTTCTAAAAGGAACGATTACCATTGCTATTTTAGTAACAGCAATTGTGTATGTAGTAGCATTATTGCCAAATGATTTACCAATGTATACGGTTTCTTCTAGAGAAGCAGAGAGATGGGGGAAAATAATGGGAAATCTTTTGGTACATGTGATATCTCCATTGCTCGTTACGGTTGACTATTATTTTTTGGATGAAAAAGGAAATTTTAAATTTTTTTATCCCACTACATGGTTATTTTTTCCAGTATTGTATGTCTGTTTTGTTTATTCTGGAAAAGGAAAATTTTATAGAATTGGAGGATCAAAAAAATTTGGTTATTTCTTTTTAGACTATGAAAAGATAGGAATAGAAGGAGTCATAATATGGCTAACTATGATAGCGATTGGCATCATGGTGTTGGGGTATACATTGCTATTTATAGATAGAAAGTTTGCGAAAAATAAAACAAAAGATAATACAAGCTAGCAAGGTTTCACACCTTGCTAGCTTTTTAGTAAAAATTAAAAATATTAATCAGCACACTCTATTGTTTTCATTTTTTAAAGAAAAATCCATCAAAGTATGGATTTTTTTTTGATTTGTGATATAATAATCTTACCTATTGGGAGGATGTTGAAAATGGTATTCAAAAATTATTACAAAATATTAGATTTAGAAACAAGTCATGTTTCTATTGATGAAATAAAAGTAGCCTATCGACAAGCAGCTAAAAAGTATCATCCAGATTTAAATGTGGGAGACAAGTTAGCAGAAGAAAGAATAAAAGATATTAATGAAGCTTATAAAACACTATCTGTTCCAGCTTCTAAAAGAAAATACGATAGAATTTGGAATTCACGTTTTGGAAAGGGGGAAAAAGCCTTTTCAGGAAAAGGGGAAAAGCCAAGTATTATTAATGTTTTTCTAGGAAATGTAGAAGAGGGAAAGGAAAAACAAGCAGTTTCGAAAAAGACAGCAGTAAAAGGAGAAAACATTGAAACAGAAATCCATATCAGTATTCAAGAAGCCTTTTATGGAATAGAAAAGACAATCGCTTTAAGAACGATAGAAGGAAAGATAAAAAATTTAGTAGTGGCTATTCCACAAGGAATTTGTGATGGGGAAAAGATTCGATTAATTGGACAAGGTAAGCTAGGAGAAAATGGTGGAAAAAATGGAGATTTAGTAATAAAAATTAAGATAGAAGATAGCAAACCATTTAAAATAAAGGGATATGATTTATATACCGATTTATTATTAACACCATGGGAGGCAGCTTTGGGGACAAAAACTAGTATCAAATCTTTAGATGAAGAAACTAATATCTATATACCACAAGGAATTCAAAGTGGAGAAAAAATTAAAATTCCAGGAAAAGGATATCAAGATGGAAAGGGAACAAGAGGAGATTTAATAGCAGAAATTAAGGTAGTAGTACCGAAAAAATTAACAAAACAAGAAAGAACCATGTTTGAACAATTAAATGAAATATCAAATTTTAATCCAAGAAAAGAAACAATTCTATAATTTACATAAATTTTAGGTTGACAAAATAGCTATTTTCCGCTATAATTAATTATAGTGTTGTAACAAATGAAGAACTATGGATTAAAAGACATAGAAATGGGGGGGGAAAATGGATACGATACAAGGTAAACACTTTAGTATAACAGATCCAGAAGGAGTAAAAACAGTAATATATCAAGTAAACAAAACAAAGAAAGAATACCTAGAAGAATATCCTAAATATACAGTAGAAAGACTAGAACATACAGAAGAGTTAGTAGGAAATTTAAATAGGAAAACTTTTTATGTAGAAGAACCACAAAAAGATGGAAATCAATTAGTTATCTTGTCTTTTGGAGAAGATAGGGTAGTTGTTAATACTGGAATTTTGTTGGGAGATGAAGTAAAAATAACGAAAAAGCCAACACCATTTAAGTTTAACACTTTATATGCAGAAGAAGAAATGGAATATAAAGACTTTCAATATACACCAAACTTGAAAAGACCAGTTTCAATTATAGATCCAGAAACTACTGAAGAAGTAAAACCTGTACTTTATTTTGATGAAAAAACAAATGAAGTTAAAGGTAAATGTAAGTTGAAACCATACAAATCTTATTTCGCATTCGAAATAAGAGAAGGAAAGTAGGAGGAAGTAGAATATGAGTATATCAACCAATAATGGAAAAGAAAGAAATTTGCCAATACCAGAAGAAGCAATTGAAAGAGCAGCAGGAATGAATGATGTAATTGAACTAAATGGCTATTGGGTAAAATCAGCTTGTAAGGAAAAGGATGAAAATCCTACCAAAAAGAATACAGAAACAATTATAGAAAGTCCAAAGCAAAGACAAGGAAAATACGACATAGGATTAGCAGAAGGAATGGTAATACCTGCTAAAGATGGAGGAATTGCAATTACATTACAAGAAAATACAGATAGAGATGATAGATAATTAATACAAAAGAGTAGGTGAAAATATGAACTACAAAATAGAAGGAGCAATCCGAAGAAATAAAAAGAATTTTATTATATTTGCGATACTATGGGTATTTATAGTCATAGTATTTGTTTTGCCATTTTCCTATAGTTCTTATACAGCTGGATTAGAAGGAAAGATGGATATAGAAGTATTTTTTCAAACCTTTGGAGCATCGAT
Source organism: Clostridia bacterium (assembly GCA_022792395.1). Lineage (GTDB taxonomy): Bacteria > Bacillota > Clostridia > TANB77 > CAG-508 > CAG-269. Next base: position 9,164 of record JAAWAX010000020.1, on the reverse strand, counting down.
TGGTAATCCATTTGGAACATTAGGAAATGTATTCTCACAAGGAGCCACAGGAACCTTTTTTTCCACTTTATTAGTAGTTACCATATTCTATTCCGTATTCTTTTTTATAGGATTTGTAAGAAGTGCACCTAAAAATGAATATACAGACATAGAACATGGATCTAGTGATTGGAGTCAAAGAGGGGAACAATATCAAATATTAGATAGAAATAAAGGAATTATATTAGCAGAAGATAATTATTTGCCAGTTGATAAACGAGGAAATGTCAATGTGTTAGTAGTTGGACGGATCAGGTTCTGGTAAATCAGCTTCTTATTCGATTCCAAATGCTTACCAATGTTTAGGTTCTTATATATTTACCGATCCAAAAGGAGAATTATATGATAGAACCGCAGGATACTTAAAAGAGCAAGGGTATGAAATTAAAGTATTAAATTTAGTAAGACCACAATATAGTGATGGATATAATCCATTGATGCATATATCATCTGAATTAGATGTTGATGTAATTGCTAATACCGTGGTAAAAGGACAAAAATCAGATAATAGTTCAACATCAGATCCCTATTGGGATGATATGGCAGAAATGTTATTAAAAGCATTAATTTATTATCTAATTGCAACTAGACCAGAAGAGGAACAAAATTTAGCAAGTTGTGCTGAATTGGTAAGAGCTGCTAATAATAAAGGTGGAAGTAACTTATTAACAGAATTAATTAGTCAATTACCTTATGACCACCCAGCTAGAATGTATTATAAATCAATTGAAATTGCACCAGAAAAAACGTATGGATCTATCTTGAGTTCATTGCAATCTAAACTAGGTAAATTTGACTCAAAAGAAATAGCAGAATTAACATCAACCGATACGATAGATTTTGAAGAAATCGGAAATAAAAAGACAGCAGTATATGTTATATCATCTGATACGCATACGGCATATGATTTCTTATTAACGATATTCTTTGCCCAGATGATACAACAATTATATGATTATGCCGATCAAAATGGTGGAGCATTAAAAGAGCAAACATTCTTTATTCTGGATGAGTTTGCTAATATAGGAAAAATACCAGACTTTGATAAAAAGATATCAACTTCAAGAAGTAGAAAAATTTCATTTAGTGTAATTTTACAAAATATAGATCAATTAGAAGCGGTTTATGAAAAATCTTATGAGACCATCATGGGTAACTGTGATACACACGTATTTTTAGGAAGCAACTCTTATAAAACCGTAGAATATTTCTCAAAAGCATTAGGAGAAAAAACAATAGGAAGAGATAGTATATCGATTAATAGAGATAGACAAAACTGGAAAACAGGAAAATCAGTATCTGATCAAGTAATGGCAAGAGCCTTAATGACACCAGATGAACTTCGTAGAATGGATAACGATTACTGTATCATATATGAAAAGGGAATTAAACCAGTTAAGGCTCAAAAATTCTATTACTTTAAACATCCAATGGCAAAGAAAATGCAACCATTCGAAATTAGTCACAATGACATCGGAGAAAAAGATAGAGGAGTATGGAGAAAATACAATCCATATAATCCATATGTAGAAGAAAAGGATGAACAAGCAGTAGAAAATTTAAAAGTAGAATCGTTAGATGATTTATTTGATGATGTGCCATCTGTACCAAGTAAAGAAGAAGCAAAAGTACAAAGTGCAGTTATGCCAGAACAAAATCAAGCACCAATACAAAATACAAATGTAGCGACACCAACATTAGATTTAGAAGACTTCAAAGAAGAGGCACCAATATTGCCACAAGAAAATGAGGATGATATATACGATTTACAAAAAGAGTTAGAAGCTAAATTTGATGAACTATTTGGACCAATGGATGATAATTAATTAGCCAATTGCCAAAGGGAATGAACCTTTTTGGCAATTTTTTATATTGTAGGAAAGCGAAAAAAAATTCGCTACAACTATTGCAAAAATTAAAAAGATATAGTAAAATAGCATTCATAAAAGAAAAAAGGAGAAAAAAATGAAATTTGTACATATAGCAGATATGCACTTTGACAGTCCATTTGTAAATCTATCAGACAAAAATATTTTAGGTGATTTAAGGCGATTACAACAACGAAAAGTATTTAAAAAAGTAATTGAATATATAAAAGAAAACAACATAGAATATTTATTTTTATCAGGAGATTTATATGAGCATAAATATGTCAAATTATCGACTATAGAATATATCAACAATTTATTCAAAGAAATACCAAATACAAAAATATATATCAGTCCAGGAAATCATGACCCCTATATAAAAGATTCTTATTACAATAAGTTTCATTGGAGTGAAAATGTCAAAATATTTGAAGCTAAAATAGAAAGAATTAAAAATGAAGAAGTAACAATATATGGATATGGATTTGATGATTTTTATTGTACCGATTGTAAAATTGAGAACTTAAACATAGAAGATAGCAATCAAATCAATATATTAGTAATTCATGGTACACTAGATGGAGCATCTCTTGAGGAGAAGCAGTACAATTCAATGACAAGAAAAATGTTACAAGAAAAGAAATTTGATTATATAGCATTAGGTCATATTCATAAAATAGACTATAGTACGAATATTGTCTATCCAGGATCAACCATTTCTTTGGGTTTTGATGAACTGGGGGAACATGGCATGATAGTCGGAGACATAAAAAAAGATAAGTTACAGCTAGAATTTGTTCCATTAGATGAAGAAGAATTTAAAGAAATAGAAATAGATATAACCGACATATTATCCAAAGAAGAATTAATTGAAAAATTAAATCAATTAAAAATAGCAAATAATGAATATATAAAAATCATATTAATAGGGAATAGAAACTTTGAGGTTAATAAATATGAATTATTAAAATATATGGAAAATGAGAGAATTATCAAAATAAAAGATAAAACAAAAATAGCATATAATTTAGAAAAAATAGCAAACGAAAATACCTTAAAAGGTTTATTTGCAAAAGAAATGCTTGAAAAATTAGGTCAAGAAGAAATAACAAAAGAAGAAAAAGAAATCATAGAAAAAGCAATTGAAATAGGATTAGAAGCATTAGAATAAGAGTATGATTTTGGGGATGCCTTTAGTTGTGTGAGCATTAAGCGAGCTTACCGATAAGTAATACCTTTCGATACAGAGGAAAAAATCATCAAAGGAGGGAAGAAGTCTTGAAAATAAATAAATTAAAAATAAATGCCTATGGAAAATTGAAAGAAAAAGAAATGGAATTTGAAAAAAATATGAATATTATTTATGGCAAGAATGAAGTGGGAAAATCGACTTTATTAAATTTTATTACCAATTCTTTTTATGGTATTTCCAAAAATAAAAATGGAAAAGAAATATCGGATTTTGAAAAATATACTCCTTGGGTAGGAGAAGATTTTTCAGGAAAATTAGAATATGAATTAGATAATCAAGAAAAATTCGAAATATTCAGAGACTTTAGAAAGAAAAATCCAAAAGTATTTAATGAAAAAATGGAGGATATTTCAAAAGAATTTAATATTGATAAAAATAAAGGAAATGAATTTTTTTATGAACAAACAAAAGTAGATGAAGCCTTGTTTTTATCAACCATATTAGTCAATCAACAAGAAGTTAAATTGGAAAAACAAGAACAGAATGTATTGATACAAAAAATTGCCAATTTAGTAGGAACAGGAGAAGATAATGTATCTTATAAAAGAGCAATGGATCGTATTAATAGGCGTATATTAGATGAGATAGGGACAGAAAGGTCTAGGGAAAAGCCAATTAATATATTAAGCAAAGAAATAGAAGAATTAACAAAAGAGAAAGAAGAATTAGAAAATTATATTGATATAAAATATGAAATAGAAGAAAAAAGAAATTATTTAATTAGCGAAATAGAAAAATTAGAAAAGGAAAATAAAATATTAAAAGAAAAAAAATTAAGACAAGAAAACGAAAGAATTGAAAATGAAAAAATAAATTTAAAAATAAATTTAAAAAATGAAAATGATGAAAAAATAAATAGCATAAAAAATAAAATAAATGAAATAAATTTAGAAAATAAAAATATTTTTGAAAAAAATAAAAAAATAGATTTAGAGAAAAATAAATTGAATAAAAAAATAATCATTTTATTTCTATTCATTATTTTAATCAATATATGGCAATTAATTGGAATCAGAAATATTTATTTTAATGGTATGTTTTTGCTTACGGTACCAATAGGTTTAGCTTTTTCTTTCTTGTCAAAAAATAAAATAAAAAAGAAAGAAAAAAATATAAAAAATAATTTAGAAAAAATAAATTCAGAAATTAATTCATTAAATTATGAGATTGATTTATTGGAAAAAAATAATATAAAATTAAAAGAAGAAATTGATGAAAATAAAATAGAAAAAAATGAAATAAATATTTTAGATGATATGAATCGAGAAATACAAAATTTAGAAAATAAATTAAATAATAAAAAAATTGAACTACATACTTTGCAATTGGATTACCAAAATATAGCACCAAAAATAGAAAATTTGTCAGATATAGAAGAAAAAATAGTCAACCATAAAGAAGAGATGGTAAACTTAAAAAAACTAGAAAAAAGTATGAATTTAGCAAAACAAGTTTTAGAAAATTCTTATGATAAGATGAAAAACACAGTTACCCCTAAATTTACCGATAAATTGTCAGAAACGATAGCAGAAATTACGAAAGAAAAATATAAAAAAGTTAGATTAACAGATGATATGGGATTAGTAGTTGAGTTAGAAAATGGAAATTATATACCAGCTTCCAGATTAAGTATAGGAACGATAGACCAATTGTACCTTTCTTTAAGATTAGCAATGGTAGAAGAATTATCAGAGGAAAAGATGCCAATTATTTTGGATGAAGCATTTGCTTATTATGATACAGAAAGATTAAAGAATATTTTAAGATATATGGCAGAAAGATTCTATGGACATCAAATGATAATTTTTACTTGTACCAATAGAGAAAAAGAGATACTAGAAGAATTAGATTTGAAATTTAACTTGATTGAAATGTAGATATTTAGAAAGATTAAAAAAAGAAAGAAATAAAATAGTCTAATAAACTCGTAAAATAAGGAGGAAATAGGCTATTTTATTCTGTTGTTCTATTGAATTAATGGAAAAAATGTAGTATAATACCAGAAGCAAAATAAGAAAATAAGGAGAAAGATTATGTTTGAAAAGTTAGAAGCCGTAGAGAAAAGATATGAGGAATTAACAAAACTAATTGCAGACCCAGAGATAATAGCCAATCAATCTGAATGGCAGAAGTTAATGAAAGAACATGCAAGTATAGAAGATATTGTATTAAAATTTAGAGAATATAAAAAAGTAAAAGAAGCAATGGAAGAAGCAGAAGAACTTATGCAAGATCCAGAAATGAAAGAATTAGCAGAAACAGAATATTATGAAGCAAAAGAAAAGCTACCAAAAATTGAAGAAGAATTAAAAATTTTGTTAATTCCAAAAGATCCAGATGATGACAAAAACATTATGTGTGAAATTAGAGCAGGAGCAGGTGGAGAGGAAGCAGCTTTATTTGCGGGTACTTTATTTAGAATGTATACCATGTATGCCGAGAAAAAACATTGGAAGTTAGAAGTATTAAATGAAAATGAAACAGGATTAGGAGGCTATAAAGAAATATCTTTTATGATTACGGGAAAAGGTGTTTATAGTAGACTGAAATTTGAAAGTGGCGTTCATAGAGTACAAAGAGTACCAGATACAGAAAGTAGTGGAAGAATTCATACATCTACAGCAACCGTAGCGGTTTTACCAGTTGTAGAAGATGTAGAAATAGAAATCAATCCAGCTGATATCAAAATGGAGGTATTTAGAGCATCTGGAGCAGGAGGGCAACATATTAATAAAACCTCATCAGCCGTAAGATTAATTCATGAGCCAACTGGAATTGTAGTAGAATGTCAAACGGAAAGATCACAATTTCAAAATAAAGATAATGCCATGAAGATGTTAAGAACAAAAATATATGAGATTGAAAAAGAAAAGCAAGATAGTGAAATTACCAACGAAAGAAGAACACAAGTAGGTTCGGGTGATAGAAGCGAAAAGATAAGAACTTATAATTATCCACAAGGAAGAATTACAGACCATAGAATAGGAATGAGTATTTATCAGATGGAAAATTTTTTAAATGGTGACATTGATGAAATGGTAGATAACTTGATTACGGCAGATAGAGCAGAGAGATTAAAAGGAGAAGAATAGGGATAAACTTAATAATACAAAAATTGATAAAATGTTAGAATTCTTTTTTAAAAAGTATTGACAGATTAAAAATCTTATAATATATAATCATTAGTATACCATATAATAGGATTAATTATAATATAGTTAAAAATACCTTAATAATAACATTTAAGGTGTTTTTTGTGATAATAGAAAATTCTAGAAATTGTAGTGTTACAATTGATGTGAAACAAAATAAATAAAAATTGAATAAGTGATTTAAATCATATATAATTGAGTTGCGAAACAAAAATTATATAAAGGAGATTTAAATCACTTATGAATAATAGTATAACAGAAAATAAAGAAAAAAGGTACCTTCCACATGATATTAATACAAGAAAATATGCAGTAGAGATGTATAGAAACTGTGGAGATATAAACTATGTATGTAGAAAGTACCATATTTCAAGGGTTTCATTGTGGAGATGGAATAAAGCTTATGATGGAACAAACGAAAGCATAACAGACAAATCACATAAACCAAAGAGCAGGCATCCAAATGCACACACAAACCAAGAAATAAGATGGATAAGAAATTATGTAAGAAGAAATCCACGAATAACCTTGTGCGAATTATGGGAAAAACTAAAGAGAGAAAAGGGATATAAAAGAACGATAACAGCGTTATATCGAGTAATGAGAAGATTAAATATAAAATTTTATAAAGGAATGCAGATAAAAAATACATCAAAAAAGAAGCATAATAAGAAATATGAAACACCAAAGAATATAGGAGAAAAGGGGCAAATGGATGTAAAATACGTACCAAACGAGTGTAAGAGTAAAGTGTTGCCAGAAGATAAAAAATTCTATCAATATACGTATATAGATGAGGCAACTAGAGAAAGATTTTTATATTGGTACGAAGAACATACACCAGCAAATACAGTAGATTTCGTAAAAAGATTAATCCAATATTTAGGATATAAGCCAAAAGAAATACAAACAGATAATGGAATAGAGTTCACATATAATAAGGCAAATATAAAGAAAACACACCCATTAGATAGGCAACTAAGAGAATTAGGAATAAAACATCATAAAATACAACCAAGAACACCACAACATAATGGAAAAGTAGAAAGAAGCCATAGGAATGATAATGAGAGATTTTACAGTTATTTAAAGTTTTATAGTTTAGAAGATTTAAGAGAACAAGGAAAAAGATATTTAAAAAGATCTAACAATATTCCAATGGCCATATTAAAGTATTTAACACCAAAAGAAAAACGAGCTAAATTGGAAGTATTTGGAATGATTAATTACGCAATTTAATTATATAGATTAAATTTTTATATATTTTTGTTTCACATCATTGACACAACAACATGTGATAATAGAAAATTCTAGAAATTCATTTGACAAATACAAAGTAATGTGTTATTATTTAATTACAAAATAAATGAACTTTGAATCACTGTTATTCAAAATAGTCATATGTGTTGTACCCGTGAATACAACACATATTTTTTTATTGTATAGGAAAAATCGAAAATTTTTCCTATACAATAAAACATATTCCACACAAAATTGCTTTGCAATTTTGGCGGATGAACAATTAAACGGGGCTTGAAAGATATAAGTTTAAATATAGGGAACTAAAATCAAGCCCCTATTGTTCTCTAATAAAATAGAGTAGACCGTGAAATCTACCCTATCGACTAATTATTGCTATTTATCAGTCTTAACTTTGATACTATCTTGCATTTGCTGTTTTAGTTGTTCTAATTGTTGTTTTAATATAATGTTTTTTTCTCTTTCTGTTATGTACTTATTAGCAAAGTGCAAAATTAAATCACTGTTAGTCAAAATATACTCCCCCTTTCCGCCCTTCAGAAAAGGCTAGCCTTTCCTTTAACGTAAGGTTGTTAATATACTAATATAGTTTTATACTCAAAACAAGCGAACAAAATAAAATATTTCAAGTTTTTTCCAATTTTTCTATTGTTTCGTAAAAAATTATAAAGGATAGAATAAAATTCATACCATTAAAATAAACTAAAAGAAAAAAGAGAAAGAGGAGAAAGACATATGGAGGAAATATTAAAAACAACTCTATTAGGTTTATTTTTTGGGACATTTGGAACTACTATTCGGCGGAATATTGGGAGTTATTATAAAAAAACATTCTAATAAATTTTTAAGTTTTATATTAGCCTTTGCATCTGGTCTTATGATGGCAGTAATCTGTTTTGATTTAATTCCAGAAGCGATTCGGAATAAGTACAATAGCAAATGTTGTTATAGGAATCATTGTTGGAATAATAGCAATGATATTTTGTGATTTATTAGTAGAAAAGAAATTTAATCAAAATATAAAATTTAAGAAAGAGAATAATGCTTTGCTAAAGACAGGAATAATTGTATCAATTGGTTTAGCAATACATAATTTTCCAGAAGGATTAGCGATTCGGTTCTGGTTTTGAAGCATCCATGAAATTAGGATTAAGTTTAGCTATTGCTATCTGCTTACATGATATACCAGAAGGAAGATTCCAAAGTAGACACCAAGTGAAATATGCTTGATAAAATGATTTGAATTCAAAAGTAATTGAAAATACATACTTCATTAATAAAAAATTAGTCAAGTATGTATTTTTTTTACTTAAAATAATTGCATAAATATAGAATTTTTTGTACAAAAAATATCAAATTTTAGATAATCTTTTTAATAGTAAAATTTGATAGGTATCGAAACGAGCAAACCATTGAAAATATAAGGTTTTAGAATATTAATTTAATAGTTTAGTGAGTGGAGGTAAGTAGGCGATAGCGTATGCTATCGAATATCTTACCAAAAGGGACAATTTAGTGATAAACTTATTAATTTTTTTATGATGATAAGGTAGATAAAATTTTGGTATGTCTCTTTATTTTTTTATTTAATTT
>JAAWAX010000019.1 GCA_022792395.1 Clostridia bacterium | reverse complement strand
ATGTTATTTATATCAACATTTAGTTATGATGATTTTAATAATTGGAACTCTTATGCAGTAACTTTGCCAGATGGGAGAAAAAATGTAGTCAGAGCCAAATATATAGCTTCAATAATTTTAACAGTTGTTTTAGGAGCCATTGCTTTGGCTATAGGAATAGGAATCAGTTATACAAAAACAAATAGTATAAATTTAGATGAAATTATATCATCATTAATGGGAACAATGCTATCAAGTGTTATTATAATTTCTTTACTTTATCCAATAGTGTTCAAATTTGGAGCTACAAATGGAAGAATAATATTATTTGCAGTAGTATTTGGAATAGCAGGAATAGGAGCTTTAATTGCCCAATTTGTAGATATGACATCTATTATAAATATGATAAATAGATTAGATAGTTATTCACTAATAGCAATTCCAATAATTTCTGTAATATTATTAGGTATCTCATATCTAATATCAAATAAAATATATCGAAATAAAGAATTTTAAGAATATAACCTACAAAAGTAGTTTATATATAGAATTTTATTTGTAAGGAGAGAGAGTCTAGCAATAGACTCTCTTTTTCTAAAGAATTAAAAAATTACTGCAATTTGTGTTATAATCATCTTGAGAAATTAAGTTGAAAATTACCTGTCATTCATGTTATAATCATCTCGAGAAATTACAATTTGAAAGGAACTGAAATAATGAATATTCACTTTGGATTTTCGTATAATGGTAAAAATGTATTCTTAATTATATCAACAATAATATTAGGAATTGGACATATTGGAATACACTTAAATCATAGAAAAGAAATTAAGTGAATATATCAAAAGGTGCAAAAAGAACTGTCTGCAATAGGACATAAAAAGGAGTGAAGAGTGAATGAAAATTTTAATGGGAACTGAAAATCCAGGTAAGATAGAGGGAGCAAGACAAGCTTTTGCCAAATATTGTACTAATTTTGAAATAGAAGGAATAGCAGTAGATTCAGAGGTTGGCAACCAACCTTTTGATGAAGAGATTTTGTTAGGGGCTAAAAATAGAATCAAGAACTTAAGAAAGTATGCAGAAGAAAATGAGATAGAAGTAGATTATTTTATTGCAAGTGAAGCAGGAATTATTAATTTGCTAGGAGATTGGATTGATATTAATGCAGCAGTAGTAGAAAATTCAATTGGATATCAAAGTGTGGGAATTAGCCAAGGTTTTCCTATACCAGAGAAATATATGGATGAAATTAAACAAAGTGAACTTCGGTAAAGTAATGGATAGAATTTTTGAGGGAAAAGAGTTAAACAAAGGAAAAGGTGGCATTAGTATTTTGACACATGATGAGATATCAAGGATTGATTTGACAAAAAATGCATTTATTATGGCATTAATTAGTCATATTAATGGAGAAATTTGGAGATAGATTGACACGGTAAACATAAAGATGATATAATCATTGTATTAATGTGCCAACAAAAGGAGGTAAATAATTGTGTGGAAAGAGTATGTAGACAAGTTGGATGATATCGATTAGCAGTATTTCCAACAAAAATCAAGATAGAAGTTTAATGTTACTATATCATGTTTTTCAAGGTAGTCTTTGGCGTATCTATTATGAGCTAGATGAGAGAAGAGTATCGATATTACGAAAATTGTTGTGCGAAAAGAGGGATTATCACAAAATCATCATAGATTCAGAAGAGTATTCTGAAATATATGAGGATGCTATTGAAATTATGGAATTTGGGGGACTTCCTCAAGATGTATTCCCACTCAAAAAAGAGTATGTATTGACCTGACCAATATGAGTATTTCGTTAAACGAACAATAAAAGTAGAAGAAGTAGAACGATAAATGGAGTTTTACTTCTTTTACGATTGTAGATTTTTTATAAAAAAGTAAAGATAAAAGAAAAGAGCTGTACTTCATGTGAAGCACAGCTCTTTTAATGAGTTAAGGATGAAAGTATTCATATTTAATAGGTCCAATGGATTGGTATATTTTTCTTATGGCATGGCATATTTTAGGATTACATCCAAAAAGACTGCCAGTTTCATTAAGAATTTCTCCCAAGCAATAGCCCGCACATTTTTCTGATACTTCGCAACCTACACATGAAGGCATATTAGAGGCTTTTCGTGACTGTAAGGTTTTTATCCTATCTTCATAAAATTGAATAACGTTATTTTTTGAGTTCCATTTGCCATATACTAATGGCTCCATGTGATTTGCTTTTCCGCCAAAGGTTACCATATCACATGCAGATACATAACCATCTGATGTAAGATGCGGTACAGGGGTACATGCACGACAATTATATTCGCAACACCCATCAAAATTATAGATAAGATTGGTGCCATAGAATACTCCTATGTTTTTAGCATATTGGTATGCTTCTACATAGGTATCAATAAAGGTATCCATATCAAATTGAAAATTTTCTTGTCTTTTTGGCATCATACAGACAGGCTTATCTTGTACTTCTTGAAATAATGTGTCAGCCCATATATGTCTGATACCTAAAGAGACAAAATAATCAATCATCTCTATTTGGCGTTGCATGTTGTTATTAGTAATAGTAACCCTAATACCAACTGTTCCAGGTTTTTTTAGATGTGTTGTTAAATACTTGGTGTTATCTTCAATAAGTGGGGAAGATGGCATTTTGTTAGGAAATGGTCTATTGTAGTCGTGAATATCAGGGGTACCATCAAAGGAAATCCAAATAATGTTAACATTTTCTGCTATCCAGTTTCTAATAGTAGGAGAAAATGCTCCATTGGTTTGAAGTTCTACCTTAAGTTCTTCACCTACTTTGGAATAAGCATAATCTCTAATTTGTTTCATCAGAGAAAAAGCTTGAGTAGGTTCACCCGGACCATAAAAACGGATGTGCCGACTTTGAAAGTTGCCGAAAAAGTAATCGATACCAGCTTTGGCAAAATTCAAATCTAAATTTTGAATAGGTTCTAAATTTCTCTTTTGACTATTATAGCAATAAATACATTTAAGATTGCAACGTGTAGTCAAAAAGAAAGAAATCATTTGTTTTTTTACATGAGGCATACTTTCAACTCCTTTCATCATTATTTGGTTCTTAATTTCATAGATATGACTTATTATGAACCGATGTATTGATAAGAATGCTCTTGCAGTATATTATAACAAAATTAACATAAGATGTAAATTTCAAAAGGTTGAATTTCAAAATGAAGTCCAACACTAATAGTGATTCAACAAAATATTTTAAAAGCTAAAATAAGATTAAAAAATCATATTTTAGCTTTTTATTAGTTATATAACAATATGATAAACTAAATTTGTAATCATGCAAACCACAATGCCACAAACAGTAGGAAGTAAGAAGCTAAGAGCCATCCATTTCCAATTACCAGTTTCCTTTTTAATTGTTAAAAGAGTAGTAGCACATGGATAATGTAAAACGGTAAATAACATTACATTGATAGCAGTCAAAACTGTCCAACCATGAGAAATTAAAATTTGACCGATTGAAAAGGTATCTTCTAGGTTTACCAAGGAGTTACTACCAAGATAGCACATCAAAATAATGGGTAGTACAATTTCATTAGCTGGAATTCCAAGAATAAAAGCAGTTAAAATATAGCCATCTAATCCCATTAGTTGAGCAAAAGGATTTAGGAAAGTAGCAATTAAATCGAGTAAACTTTGACCATTTATTCCAATGTTAGCAAATAGCCAGATAACTAATCCAGCAGGAGCTGCAACGCATATAGCTCTTCCTAGTACAAAAAAAGTTCTATCGAATAGCGAACGTACTAAAATTTTACCAAATTGAGGCTTTCGATAAGGTGGCAATTCTAAAACAAAAGAGGAAGGTAATCCTTTTAAAATGGTTTTAGATAGTAATTTAGAAATGCCTAAAGTAAAGAAAATTCCTAATAAAATTACAAAAATAACAGCTAATGTAGAAATAAAGGTAGCTCCCAGACCTTGCATACTACCAGCAATAAAAATAGTAGCAATTGCAATTAAAAAAGGAAATCTTCCGATTACAAGGAACAAAGTTATTGGTTAAAATGGCAATTAACCTTTCTCGTGGAGAGTCAATGATTCTACATCCAACACATCCAGCAGCATTACAACCAAATCCCATGCACATAGTAATCATCTGTTTACCAGTACAACAACACTTCTTAAAAAAGCCATCCATATTAAAAGCAACTCTAGGAAGATAGCCTAAATCCTCTAAAATTGTAAAAAGAGGGAAGAAAATAGCCATAGGAGGAAGCATGACTGATACAATCCAAGTCAAAGTTTGATAAATGCCAGAAATTAGCATAGAAGAGAGCCAATCTGGACAATGTATCAATTCAGCAAACAGAAATAGCTTTTCTTGTAACCAGGCAAATAAGTTAAACAAAGCTTGAGAAGGATAATTAGCGCCTACAATAGTAAGCCAAAAAATAACCCCCAAAAACAAAATCATAATCGGAATTCCAAATTTTTTTGAAGTTAAAATTTTATCGATTTTTCGATCTCGTTTTGAATAATTATCATCTTCAAAGTAGCAAACTTTTCCACAGATAGTTTCTGATTTGTGCATAATATCAGACACAATTAAATCTTTAAAGTTATTTTCTGTAATATTATTTTGTGCAAATTCATTACGAACTGTATTTTTTATATCTTGTAAGGCTTCGTTATTTAATAAATCGATGGAAAGATTTTTTTCAATTGACTGTAAGATTTTTTCTTCACCATCTATTATTTTAAGAGATATCCAACGAGATAAATCACTAGATAAAGAAAATTCACTTTCTAGCACATTTGCTAATTTAGATAAGCCATCTTCTATCTCTTTATGATAGATAATCTTTTTAGGATTTGGTTTGATTTTAGAAGTAACAACTTGTTGAACTATATTCATGAGATTATTTAATGTTTTCTTTTTTCTGGCAGTTGTTCCAACAACAGGAACACCAAGTTCATCTGACAATTTGTCTAAATCAATATGTATTTTTTTCTTTTTGGCCTCATCTAGTAAATTAACACAAACAATTATATTATTAGTAATTTCCATGGTTTGGAAAACCAAATTCAAATTTCGTTCTAAACAAGTGCTATCTACTACAATAACTGTACAATCTGGATTTCCAAAACAAATATAATCTCTAGCAATTTCCTCTTCTTCTGAATTGGACATAATAGAATAGGTACCAGGAATATCTACGAATAGAAAGTTAGTATCCTGATAAATACAATTACCGAGTGGCATTTCCTACTGTCTTTCCGAGGCCAATTACCAGTATGTTGATGCATACCTGTTAAATGATTAAAAATAGTTGACTTTCCTACATTAGGATTGCCAGCTAAAGCAATGACATAATCACAATCTGTATGCAAAAAGGATAAGTCATCTACTAATAAATGACTTCCCATAGAAGATTTTGTAAGTCCCATAAGGAAACCTCCCATACTCAAATTAATATTACATAGTATGCGAGTAAAATTGAAAAGTTACTGAATTGTTATAAAATTAGCATCTTCTTTTCGAATAGCAATTAAAGTACCTCGAATAGAAAAAGCATGAGGATCTCCAGAAGGACTAATTAAAATAGGAGTAATAGAAGAGCCTTCTACAAATCCTAAGTCCAATAATCTTCTTCTTATATTCCCAACACAATTCAATTTTTTTATATGACCTTTTGTATTCAAAGGTAAGTCGTTTAAAGTTTTTTCTTGCTTATTCATGTCGTTTTACGCCTCCCAATTAGTAGTTACTATTATTATATTTTGTCGAAAAATAATTGTTACATATTGACAATGGATTTTTTTTATGAAAAAATAAGAAAAAATGAAGGGAAGGAAATGAAAATGGAAAAATTAAGAGGATTTGAAATAGCAAAAGGATTTGAAGAAAACAAAATCAATTTACCAGTAAGAAAAACAAAATATTCAGCGGGATATGATATAGAAGCAGCAGAAGATACTGTAATACCAAGTTTTAAAAAAGGAATGAATCCTACTTTAGTAAAAACAGGATTAAAAGCTTATATGCAAGAGGATGAAGTTATGCTATTATATAATAGAAGTTCTAATCCAAAGAAAAAGGGACTAATTATGGCAAATAGTGTAGGTGTTATTGATAAAGATTATTATGGAAACCCAGATAATGATGGACATTTTATGTTCGCTTTTTACAATATAAAAGAAGAAGATATCACAATAAAAAAAGGAGAGGCAATTGGTCAAGCTATCTTCCAAAAGTACCTAGTAGTAGATGATGACCAAGCTCAAGGGGAAAGAGTAGGTGGATTTGGTTCTACGAATAAATAAAAAAATAAAAAAATTTTTTCACCTAGAGAATAAAGGGATAGAGGCAAAATATGGATAAAAAATGAATGGGAAAGGCTTTGACTTTTGCCATTTTTTGTTGTATAATAGATATGGTTAAAAAATCCAGTAAAGTTATTAAATGTTAGTAAGGCATATAGAACTTTATTATCTTTTTTTCGCCAGATAGACAAATGTACTGAAAGGAGTGGCTTACATGTTTAGTGTAGGAGACAAAATAGTGTACCCAATGCATGGAGCAGGGGTAATTGATTCAATAGAAGAAAAAGATATATTAGGAGAGAAACAATCTTATTACATATTGAAGATGCCAGGAGAAGTAAAGGTAATGATTCCAACTTCTAAAGCAGAAACAGTAGGCGTAAGAAATATAATAGATAAAAGTTCAGCAGATAAAGTAATTGGAATACTAGAAAAAGATGAAACAGAAATGGATAAAAACTGGAATAAAAGATATCGAGATAATATGGATAAAATGAAGAGCGGAGATATCTATGAAGTAGCTGATGTTGTAAGAAACTTAAGTTTTAAACAAAAAGAAAAAGGCTTGTCAACAGGAGAAAAGAAAATGTTAAATAATGCAAAGCAA
This sequence comes from Clostridia bacterium, assembly GCA_022792395.1. GTDB lineage: Bacteria > Bacillota > Clostridia > TANB77 > CAG-508 > CAG-269. The sequence continues at coordinate 539 of JAAWAX010000019.1, read as the reverse complement.
ATATTAGTGAGTGAATTAGTATTAGCAGAGCATGCCACACAAGAAGAAGTGGAACAATTAGTTGAGACTAAAATAAATACATCTTTTATGATGTTTAGAGCAGAAGAAATTCAACCAGAAAGTGTAGTAAACAAGTTTATACCTTTTGATGGAACAGGAACAAACGATTAAAAAATACCAGTTGAGAATAAAAGTAAATATCTCAACTGGTTTTCAATTATTTTTGAAAATTTGAAGAAATGTATTGACAAAAAATTGACAACATATTATAATATAAATTGTCGTTAATCGATAGCCAGTTCAATATTTATGCGAATGTGCAAAATAAAGACATAGCATAAGAAACATGCAGATGTGGCGGAACTGGTAGACGCACAGGACTTAAAATCCTGCGGTTGAATAAACCGTGCCGGTTCGATTCCGGCCATCTGCACCAACGACGTATCTGTTCGATCTTTTGACAGAACAGAGATACAAAAATCAATCAGAAATGGTTGATTTTTTGGTTCTATAATAAATGTTGGGGTAATTAAATGGCT
>JAAWAX010000050.1 GCA_022792395.1 Clostridia bacterium | reverse complement strand
TTACAATCTCTCTTCGTTCGATTGCATAAGTCATCCGTAACTCGCTTCGCTCGAACGGCTTACTTCGTTTAATGATTACAATCTCTCTTCGTTCGATTGCATAAGTCATCCGTAACTCGCTTCGCTCGAACGGCTTACTTAATTTCTGGTTTGTGGTTTTCTCTAAATTTGATTGCTTGTTCAAAGGTATAGGCAGCATTTAATATGGTTTCTTCACAGAATTTGTTTCCAATTAACTGCATTCCAATTGGCATTCCTTCTTTGTCTACTCCACATGGAATAGAAATTCCTGGAAGTCCTGCTACATTTACTGATACAGTACAAATGTCTGCTAGATACATTTCTAGTGGATTTTCTGATTTAGAACCAATGTCAAAGGCAACTGTTGGTGAGGTTGGGGTTAAAATGACATCGTATTTTTCAAATCCTTTATTAAATTCATTCATTACTAAAGTACGTACTTGTTGTGCTTTTTTATAATAAGCATCGTAATATCCTGAAGATAATACATAAGTTCCTAAAATGATTCTTCTTTTTACTTCTGAACCAAATGCTTCACTTCTTGATTTTTTGTAAATTTCTTTTAGATTTTTAAATTCTGGTGTACGATAGGTATAACGAATCCCATCAAATCTTCCTAAATTTGAACTTGCTTCTGCACACGCAATAATATAATAATTAGCTAATGCATATTCAGAAATATCTAATGAAAATTCTTCTATTTCAGCACCTAAATCTTTATATTTTTCGATGGCTTTTTGTAAGGATTCTTTTACTTCTTCATTAATTCCTTCTCCAAAGAATTCTTTTGGAACTCCTATTTTTAATCCTTTTACATCATTTTTAAGTGCTTTCGTATAGTCTACTTTTAGTCTATCACTTGATGTTGTATCTTTTTCATCATGTCCTGCAATAATATTCAAAAGAATTGCTGCATCTTTAACATCTTTTGTAATTGGACCTATTTGATCTAGAGAAGAAGCATAGGCTACTAACCCATATCTTGATACTAATCCATATGTTGGTTTTAATCCAACTACTCCACAAAGACTAGATGGTTGTCTAATGGATCCTCCTGTATCAGACCCTAATGCCCATGGTACTAGTCCTGCTGCGACTGCTGCTGCACTTCCTCCTGATGATCCTCCTGGTACTTTATTTAAGTTCCATGGATTTTTTGTATTTTTGAAATAAGAATGTTCTGTTGAACTTCCCATAGCAAATTCATCCATGTTCAATTTTCCTAAATTTATCATGTTTTCATCATTCAACTTTTCAACAACAGTTGCATCGTAAGGAGATACAAAGTTTTCTAACATTTTAGAAGCACAAGTAGTTTTTATCCCTTTTGTACATAGATTGTCTTTAATCCCAATCGGAATTCCTGCTAATTCTCCTGCAATTTCTCCTTTTTCCTTCTTTTCTTGTATTTCTTTTGCTTTCTCCATTGCTTGTTTCGTTAATGGTGTTATAAAGGCTTGTACATCATTTTCTTTTTCGTTAATTCTATCAATGTACGCCTTGGTGATATCTGTTATTGTTAATTCTCTACTTTTTAGTTTTTCTTGCAATTCATGTACTGTCAAATCTATGATATTCATTTATTTTCCTCCTTCTTGTTCATTCCATACTTTGCACTGAATTAAAGAACTTTTGGTATTTTAAACATATTTTGTTCTTTTTGACTCGTATTCTGTAATAAACTTTCATTATCTTCAAATACTTTTATCTCATCTTTTCTAAATACATTTTTTGCTTCATTACTTCCAATTGTTATATCCAAGTTCTCTACTGGTGCATTATTTACAATATTAGCAAAATTTAAAATATCTTCTAAATTTGTTATGTAATTGTCAATTTCATTGTCTTCTAAATTTAACTGTGCTAAATTAGCAATGTGTAAAATCTCTTCTTTACTTACTTGCATCATCTCATCTCCTAATCTCAATTTGTTTTCTATTATATACTTTTTTTACCAAAAAAACAAGCCTAAAATGGCTTGTTTTTCGTATTTTTTATATTTTAGAATTCGTGTGTTTTATGACTATTTTAATTCTATAACTGCTCCTACTTCGCTGAATTTAGCTTTTAAGTCTTCTGCTTCTTCTTTGCTAACTCCTTCTTTAACTGTTTTTGGTGCTCCATCTACTAATTCTTTTGCTTCTTTTAATCCTAATCCTGTAGCATCTCTTACTACTTTAATAACTTTGATTTTTTGATCTCCTGCATCTGAAAGTACTACATCAAATGATGATTTTTCTTCAGCAGCTCCTCCAGCCACTGCTCCTCCAGCTGCTGGTGCAGCAGCTGCTACTGCAGATACTCCATATTTTTCTTCGATAGCTTTTACTAAATCGGCTAATTCAACAACTGTTAAAGTGTCGATTTCTTCAATTAATTTTTCTATTTTTTCCATTTTAAAATCCTCCTTTTTCTAGTGATTTTAGTTCACTACTCTATTTTATTTGTATTAGTATCCTTAAGCTTCCTCTGTTGTTTCAGTTTCTTTAGCTGTTGCATCTTCTACAACTGTTGGTTCTTCTGCTGGTACTGAAACACTTACTTTTTCTCCAGCTTCTTCTTTTTGAATTCTTACTTGATCAAGTGCAACTGCAATTTTTGAAATATTTCCAAGTAATGCACCAGCAAGCATTGATAATAATGTTTCTCTTGATGGTAATTTTGCTAATGTAATAATTTCTTCTGCTGTCATTACTTTTCCATCAATAACTCCACCTTTAATTTTATAATAATCATTATCTTTACTAAATTTGTAAATAATTTTTGATGGTTCTAAATAATCCTCACTACTCATGATAACTGCTGTTGGTCCTTCTAGTTTTTCCTCTAGTCCTTCTATACCACATTCAGCTAATGCTCTTTTTGTAATATTATTTTTAATAACATTACATTTAGCACCTATACCACGTAAGTCTCTTCTTAAAGTAGTATCATCTGTTACATTGATTCCTCTGTAATCTGTTAAAAGTATTAATTTAGCTTCTTTCATTTGTTCTGCTAATTTACTTACTTCTTCTTTCTTTTGATTTAATATTTTTTCACTTGCCATTTTTCTTAATTCACCTCCAAAGCTTATTGAATTTTATGGACAAATCTTGCATAAGCATAAAAATTTGTCGATGCGAAAAATTGCTTGCAATTTTTCTTATACAATCTATTTTCGTTCTTAAAATAAATTTTTTAAGAATGAAATAACACTCTTTTGTGTCCTTCCGAGGATACAAAGAGTGCTTTATTATTTCACTTCTCTCTTTTACCTCGGTAGGACTTAATTTTTTGCCTACTGTCTTTGGCTAATCTATTATTTTTGATTAATATAAATTCCAGGTCCCATAGTTGTAGTAATTGCTACACTTTTTATGTATTGTCCTTTTGCTGCTGCTGGTTTTGCTTTTAGTATTGCGTTTATGATTGTCTCATAATTTTCTAGTAACTTATCAGTTCCAAAAGAAACCTTTCCAAATCCTAAATGAATAATGTTAGTTTTGTCTAAACGATATTCTACTTTACCAGATTTGATTTCACTAATTGCTTTCGTTACATCCATTGTAACTGTTCCTGATTTAGGGTTTGGCATTAATCCTTTTGGTCCTAATACTTTACCTAATCTACCTACAACTCCCATCATATCTGGAGTTGCAACTACAACATCATATTCAAACCAGTTATCATTTTGAATTTTTGGTATTAATTCTTCTGCTCCAACAAAGTCTGCTCCAGCTTTTTCAGCTTCTTCTGCTTTTGGTCCTTTTGCAAATACTAATACTCTTTGTGTTTTTCCTGTACCATTTGGAAGTACTACTGTACCTCTTACTTGTTGATCAGCATGTTTAGAATC
>JAAWAX010000003.1 GCA_022792395.1 Clostridia bacterium | reverse complement strand
CTGCTGCTGTTGAGAAAATTTGTGATTTTTTAGTTGGAATTGTTGTATTTCTTTCAATTAATTTCGTAAATACTCCACCATAAGTTTCAATTCCTAGTGAAAGTGGTGTTACATCTAATAATACTAAATCTTTTACATCTCCTGATAATACTCCACCTTGGATAGCAGCACCAATAGCAACACATTCATCTGGGTTGATACCTTTGTCAGCATCTTTCCCTGTAATTCTTTTTACGGCTTCTTGTACTGCTGGAACTCTTGTAGAACCACCTACTAATAACACTTTATGAATATCATTTGGTGTTAATCCTGCATCTTTTAAAGCTTGGTTAACTGGTCCGGCAGTTGCTTCGACTAAATCATGAATTAATTCTTCAAATTTAGATCTTGTTAAATTAACATCTAAATGTTTTGGTCCTGTTGAATCTGCAGTAATAAATGGTAAGTTGATTTGTGTTTGTTGTACACCAGATAATTCAATTTTTGCTTTTTCTGCAGCTTCTTTTAATCTTTGCATTGCCATTTTGTCTGTTTTCAAATCAATTCCATTTGATTTTTTGAATTCATCTACTAAATAATTGATAATTGCTTCATCAAAGTCATCTCCACCTAATTTTGTGTTACCATTTGTAGCTAAAACTTCAAATACACCATCACCAATATCTAGAATAGAAACATCAAATGTTCCTCCACCCAAGTCATAAATCATAATTTTTTGATCTTGTTCTTTATCCATTCCATACGCAAGTGATGCTGCTGTTGGTTCGTTGATAATTCTTAAAACCTCTAGTCCTGCTATTTTTCCAGCATCTTTTGTTGCTTGTCTTTGGCTATCACTAAAATAAGCTGGAACAGTAATAACAGCTTGTGTTACTTTTTGTCCTAAATAATTTTCAGCATCTGCTTTTAATTTTTGTAATATCATAGCTGAAATTTCTTGTGGTGAAAATTTGTCACCTTCTATATTAACTTTATCATTGGTTCCCATTTTTCTTTTGATAGATATAACCGTATTATCTGGATTGGTAACTGCCTGACGTTTTGCAATTTGTCCTATTAATCTTTCTCCATTTTTTGAAAATGCTACAACAGATGGTGTTGTTCTGTTTCCTTCTGCATTTGGTATTACGACTGGCTCTCCACCTTCCATTACTGCTACACATGAATTGGTTGTTCCTAAATCAATTCCTATAATTTTTCCCATTTTTATCATCCTTTCCTTTTGAGGTTTTACCCCTTTTTTATTTATATTAAAAAAATTAATAACAATTAAATTATCTTTTCAGGTTCTTTATTTTTCTTTTGTTAGTTCTTTTAACTTTTCTATTATTTTTTGATTATTTCTCATAAACTCTTCTGACACTTTACTTCTAAATTGTTCTTGTGTCATTTCAGCTAATTTTCGATTTGACAATTCTTTGTATCCAATTTCTTCTCCTAGCCAATCTGGTTTATTAAATTGATTTGCATCCTTTTCATTTGGAAATTCTACTTCTGCTGTTAGAAATCCTTGCAAATAATCATAGTAGATATCAATTTCCACTTTAAGACTATTTTGAATTGGTACTACTATTCTTGTTTTTGTAATTTTATTGCTTATTTTTTTTAATAACAATTTTTCGTAAAGCTCTTTTGTGATATTGCTTTCTATTTCATATTTTTGTCCAAGTGGATTTGTATCATCATAAGAAATATCGCCTTTTGTTTTGACTGTATAAATATGCTCTGTCGATTGTTTTGTTTCTATCTTTCTTATTCTTATAATGGTATTTTCATCTTTATAAATAAAGGCTTGTTCTATCTTTTGAATTTTTTCAATTTCTATTTCTTCTGGTAAATATTTTACAGCATACTTCCTTTCAATTTCCTTATTCATTTTACTATATTTCTCACTTTCCTAAAACGAATTAGAAGTAGTACATTTTATTTGTTAAACGAATCAAAAGTGATAAGATGTACATTTTTGCTTTTCATTCGTTTAGTTGGCTACCACTACCATCGAATGCCTAATCACTCTACTTCCAATCTTATAGCCTTTTCTATATTCTTCTGCAATCTCCTTCTCCCCAAAACTATCATCTTGAATAGTACTAACTGCCTCGTGAAGTTCTGGATCAAAAGTTTCTCCTACTGTCTTAATTTCTTCTACTCCTTTTGCAGTCAAAACATCTTTAAACTGTTTTAATACCAGTTCGACTCCTTTTTTATATTCTTCATCTTGTGTTTCCACCTTTGCTGCATTTTCCAAATTATCTACTACTGGAAGAATCACCTCTACTACATCTGAAAGAATAGAATTATATAAGCTATCTCTTTCTTTACTACTTCTCTTTTTGAAGTTTTCAAATTCTGCTAATATTCTTTTATATCTGTCATCTAATTCTTCATAATCTTGTTTTGGTACCATGTCTTTATGATTTTCTTCTTTACCTATTTCTACTTCTTGACTTTCCTCTAAATTTTCTTTTTGATTTTCTGCCATTTTACTATTCATCCTTTCTTTTATTCTAAATATCTTCAAAAATATTATTTTCTACTTAATCTATCTCTTTTAATTTTCTATTAATATATTTCATAACTGAAATAACCTTTGAATAATCCATTCTTTTCGGTCCTATAATTCCAATTGTTCCTAAATCTTTTCCATTTACTTTATGTTTGAAAGTAACAACACTAAAATCTTTTAGCTCTTGTTTTTCGTTTTCTTCTCCAATATAAACATTAATATCTTCTGCAAATCCAGAATTTAGCATATCTGCTACTAATTCTTTGGTATCTAATATATTAATGAAATTTTTAGCTAACTCTAAACTATTGAATTCTGGTAAATCAAAAGATTTGTTAGCTCCTTCTAAATAAATTTTATTATCTTCTTGTAAGACCTTCTTTATTTGTTCAATGATTGGTCTAATGACATTAACACTATAAGTCATTTCATCATATAAATATTCTTCCAGCGGTCTATCAATGGTTTCCATTGGCTGATTTTTTAATTTGTTGTTAAACATATAGTTCATGGTCTCTACTTGTTTTTCTGTAATATCTTCATCAAATTTTATAATCGTTTCTTTTACCAATCCAGAATCTGTTAAAATGACTGCCATTATCATCCTTGAGCCTAATAAAACAAATTTAATTTCTTCTATTAACTGTGTTGTCGCCTTTGGGCCTATAGAAACGGTCGTATAATGAGTTACTTCTGATATGGTATTTGCTGTTATTTTTGTTAAATCTTCCATTTCATTTACTTTTGTTTCCAATTTCGAACTGATGTATTTAATTTCTTCTAAACTAATGTCATTATCGTTTAAAAGTTCATCTACATAGTATCTATATCCTTTTGCTGATGGTATTCTTCCACTTGAGGTATGTGTTTTATCTAAAAATCCACCTTTTTCTAGTTCTGACATTTCATTTCTAATAGTTGCACTACTACATGCTAAACCATGATTTTCTGTTATGGCATTGGAACTTACTGGTTCTGCTGTATTGATATATTCTTCTACAATTGCTTGTAAGACTTTCTTTTTTCTTTCATCTAACAACTTTTTCACCTCTTTTAGCACTCTTGTAGTTTGATTGCTAACCTTTGTATATATTATACCCCTTTTTAGCAGTTGTCAATACTATCTATCAATTTTTTTGTGAATTTTTTGTGAACAGAATATTTTCTCTTATTTGGGTTATATTAAGAACAAATTAAAGGAGGAATGAAAATGGAGAGTCCTGGATATATTTTAAACGAAATTAACAAAGGTATTAAAATGGGAATGGATTCTATTTCCAATGTTGCCGAAAAAATTTCGGATGATGATTTCAAAAAAGATTTAAAATTTCAATATGACAAATATAATAATATTTTAAATAAAGTAAACAATGAATTAACCAAATATGATGATTTTCCAAAGGAATTAAATCCCATGCAAAAAGCTATGGGATGGATGAGTGTTGAGTTTAATACAATGGATGATAAGAGTGTTTCTAAAATTGCTGAAATGATGTTACAAGGTACTAATATGGGAATTATTAAAGGGGTTAAACTTTTAAATCATAATCCTAACACAGATGAACCTGTAAAAAATATTTTAACAGAGTTTGTACAATTTCAAGAAAATACTGTTAAGCAATTAAAAAAATATTTATAAGAAAAAAAGTCTATCATAATACTAAAATGATAGGCATTTTTATATTCTAGGAAAGTTATTATAAAGTAACTTTCTATAAAATATAGAATGCAAGTTAATAGACTTTATGTTTCTTATTGATTTACATTAACGGTTTTCGAATATATCTCTTCCATTTCGCTATTATCGACTGAATACCTTTTTTCGATTTGATTAATTTCTCTATCTTGTGCTTGTTTTTTATTTTCTATATTAGTAACAAAAGCCATAAGTAGTATCATAGCAAATAAACATATTCCAATAACAAATAAGGTTGCTGAACCTCTCTCTCCTTTATTTTTCATTTGTTCCTCCTATTCCTCTTCTACTTCTAGCAAAGAAAATACCTCTTCATCATCATTTAATGCTACAATATTCATAATAACACCTTTTCCAATCACGGTTCCACCTAATTCTTCTATGGCTTTTTGAATGGCTTTCATGGTATTACCTGTCGCATAAATGTCATCTAAAATATAAATTTTTTTGTTTTTATAGGTTTCTTTCACTAATTTTGGTAATTCTAACTGATCTTTTCCATATTCTTTTTCATAATCAAATGTACTTTCTACTGTCGTTGGTGGTAGTTTTCCCTTTTTTCTAATTGGTATACATCCGATTTCCAATCGATTGGCAACCGTTGTTCCTAATAAAAATCCTCTTGCTTCTGGTGCTACTATATAATCTATTTCTTGATTTTTTAATTCTTCCACCAATTGGTCTATGATTTCTTGCAATGTTTCTTTTTGTATGATTAATGGTGTTATATCGATAAACTCTACCCCTTTTACTGGATAATCTTTTTCTGTTCGAATGTTTAATTCCGTTTTTAAACTATTTTTTAATATTTTCATTACTATTTTCTCTCTCCCTTAATATTTCAAAAAATCTTCTTTTCTTTTCTTCTAATTCTTGCGAATCTTCAAATTCTACTATGCCTTGTCCGTTTGTTAGTAAGTTGTTATCTTGCAAAATCTTTTTTAAATATTGGGCTAAATTGGGAGCACCATTAAAAAATTGAACTTGTCCTAATATTTCTTCTATCTCCTCTTGTATCAAAGGATAATGGGTACAACCTAATACTACATTTTCCACTTCATTTTTATAGCTACTTAATGTTTCTTTTAAATATTTTCTAATCTCTTCTTTGTTTCCTTGTTCTATTTTATCAGCTAATCCTACACAAGACAATAGATAAGTTTTATGATTATCATATTTTTTTAATAACAAATTAAATTTTTCACTATGGATGGTTCCTTTAGTCGCCATAACTAATGTTGGCTTACTGTATGCATAATCATATACCATTTTATAGGCTGGTTCTATTGCAATAAATGGTATATTAGGATATTTTTTTCTTAAACATTGTGCTGCTTTTGCACTTGCTGTATTACAAGCTATCACAATTGCTTTACAATCTTTTTCAATAAAATATTGCACAATATTATCACATAATTGCTTTATTTCTTCATCTGTTTTGTCTCCATAGGGATTATTTTTAGAGTCACTATAATATAGGTAGTTTTCTTTTGGTAAAATTTTCATAATTTCACTTAATACTGTCACTCCGCCAATTCCCGAATCAAAGACTCCTATCTTTCCACTTTTGTTCATCTTATTTCACGCTTCCTTTTGTTTTTTTATATTGGGATGAAACGCTAATATACTTTCGAAAATTGGTGATAAGAATAATAAGCCAAATCCAAATAGACTTCCTCTACCAAATTCTTTTGCCAAACAAAATCTCTTCCTAATTGCTATTATAAACATAGCTATCCAACCAAAGATGGGAACTAACCACAATAACATTAACCATGGTGATAATCCACAAACTTGGTACATTACAATTTGTCGATAAAGTGGGATAATTGCTGCAAATCCATGTTTTCCTGCTTTTACATAAATAACCCATCTTAAAATAGTTCCATAGATAAATAGGATGGTAATTATGGTTAGAACTGTTTTTATCATTCTATTGGATAATAATAATTTCGTACCTATTGCTATCTTCTTTTCCATTGGTGCTTCTTCTACCATACTACTTAAGATTTGGTCAGCGGTATATCCCTGTTCTATTTTTTCTTTTACCTCTTCTATATCAATATCATCTTCTATTATTTTTCTTATACTTTCTGTATCTGTCTCCCTAATAAAATTGGCACCTGCTGCTATTACTTCTTTACTAACACCTTGTTCTTCTATTTCTTTTGCATTTTCTTCTAGCATGTCTGCAATTGTTTCAGGTGAATATTGCTCACTTATTTCATCATATACTTTTAAAATATCTTCTTTTGTAATATCATTAACATCTATATTTCTTGCATAATATTCAAGTTCTTCTTTCATAGCATTGGTACTTTCTACTGCTTGCACTTTTTCATAACTGATAAATAGGATACTTACCATCATAACGGTTGTTATTGCTAACTTTTTAACTATTTTCATTTTTTTCTTTCCCTCTTTCGCTATTATTATAACTTTATTTTTAGCTTATGGCAAGAACTTTTTGAATGATTTTTACTTTAACTCTTCAAAATTGTTACTATTTAGACTTAATCTATTTTTACTTAAAAAGTTTCTATATCTTTTATGCAGTAACAATTTTAGGAGACCAACAAGCTTACCATCTGTTATGCCATTACAGATGGTGCGATATTGGGAGTTACAAAAAAAAATATAGAAACTTTTATTGAGAAAATCAAAGTAGCTTAAAACAGTAACTCAAAATTATTTTATAAAATTAGTGGCTATAATTGGCTCATTACTTGGCAATTCAATTCCTAATTTTTTTCCAGCTTCTATCGATTTTAATAACCATGCCATATTATTTCCCAATGTTCTCATGGTTTGCATTCCTTCTTCATCTTTTTCTACTTCTTCTGGCTTGGTTCCATGTACCATATTCCAATATTGAGAAGATACAATTGGCATATTGCTAATCCCAAAATATTTGTTAATTTCATCTAATGTGGCTGTTGCTCCACCTCTTCTACAACTTGCTATTGCTGAAGCTGGTTTATTACTAAATAGGTTTCTTCTACCATAAAAGGCTCTATCCATAAAAGAAGATAACATCCCAGAACTTGCTGCAAAATGCACAGGTGTTCCAAAAATAAATCCATCTGTTGTAGGTACTTTTTCTAAAAATTCATTCACTTTATCTTGTATGAAACATTCTCCCGTTTTAAGACAACTTCCACATCCTATACATCCTGCTACTGGCTTATTTCCTATCCAAAAAATTTCTGTTTCAATTCCATTTTTATTTAAACTTCCTTCTACTTCTTTTAAAGCTGTGTAGGTACATCCTTTCTCATGAGGACTTCCATTTACTAATATTACTTTCATCCTTAAACTCTCTCCTTTTCTATTTTCCTATCTAATTATATTACTTTTCACCTCGATTGTATACCCATAATTTTATCAAAAGAACACCTTTGCTTTCACAAAAGTGTTTTTTGTTTTATGACTTTATTCTAATAATTCTATCTTGATGTTCCTACATACAATAAACTAGATAATTTTGAAATTGGCATTGTTTGTAGCCATACTGTTCCTGGTCCTTCTAATGTTGTTAAAAATAATCCTTCTCCACCAAACACAATATTTTTTACACCTTTTACGGTTTCAATATTTAATTTGACATCTTTTGTCATAGCAGCAACATAACCATTATCTACTTTTAATTTTTCACCTGCTTGTAATTCTTTTCTTACAACAGAACCATCTATTTCTAAAAATACTTTTCCTGGTCCTGTTATTTTTTGCATAATGAAACCTTCTCCTCCAAAAAATCCAGCTCCTAATTTTTTACGGAATTGCATAGCAATATCTACTGTATTTTCTGAACAAAGAAAAGCACGCTTTTGTGCAATGATGGTTTCTCCTTCTTTTAAGTCATATTCTAAAATTTGTCCTGGAAAACAAGAAGAAAATCCTATTTCTACTCCATCTTTCTCGGCTGTGTATACATTCATGAAAAGTGATTCCCCTGCAAAGGCTCTTCCAATTCCTTTCATAATTCCACCATTGGTAGTGGTTTTCATTTCAATTCCATCATCCATCCAACTCATCCCACCATTTTCTGTTAGGATAGATTCTCCTTGTTGTAGTTTACAAATAACTGTTGGTAATGTTTCTCCAATAATTTTTGCTTCCATTTTTATTCCTCCCCTTATTTTATATTTTTTATTATATAATAGCTTTATTTAAAATTCAAGAAAAATATTTAATAGATAATTTTTTATGATTTTTTTTCGTTAAATAGTCTAATCTACCATTTGTATTTTTTCTATAATAGGTTGATTTTTTTCTAAAACGGTTCCATTATCATCTTCTACTTGTGTATCTTCACATATCTTGTCCACTATTTCTATTCCACTTGTGACTTTTCCAAATCCTGCATATTGCCCATCTAAAAATATACTGTCTTCATGAACTATGAAAAATTGTGAACTTGCACTATTATATGCACTTGACCTAGCCATTGAAATGGTTCCTCTAACATGAGATATTGTATTTTCTACTCCATTTAACGAGAACTCTCCTTTAATATTTTCACTGCTTCCACCCATTCCATTTCCTTCAGGGTCTCCTCCTTGAATCATAAAACCAGCTATAATTCTATGAAATGTTAACCCATCATAAAATCCTTCATTAACCAATTTTGCAAAATTAGCAACTGTTATTGGTGCAACATCTGCATCTAATTCTAACTCGATTGTTCCATAATTTTTAATTTCTATCTTTGTATGATGTTTTCCTGTTTTATACATATTATTTTCCTCCTCTTGATGGCTTGATAGTGTATTTTTTTCTGGCTCTTTTGATATACCTTTGATAACTAAAAATCCAATTAATGCTATTAAAACAATACTTCCAATACCTATCACCATTTTTTTATTCATAAACTTTACCTCCTTATCGTTTAAATTATACATTACTATTTATAAAAATACAATATATGCAAAAGGATTACTGTTATTTATCTTTTCCTATCTTCTTTGATTTACTGCATATCCTTTTAACATATAATCTTTTAAAATTTTATTTGCCCATTTTCTGAAAGTAATGCCTTGTGCTGATTTTACTCGATATCCAATAGAGATAATCATGTCAAGGTTATAATAGTCTACCATATGAGTTTGTGTTTTACCTTCCATGGCACCATGTTTAATGGTTGTTGCAAATTTTGCAACAATCTGTTCATCTTTTAATTCTTCTGCCAATGCGTTTTTTATATGTCTTGATATAACCACTACCACCATGAAATACAGCAATATTTAATCGCCCCCTATTTGTTACTTAAAAATTTATATTCTTTTATCTATAATGTCAACCACTTCACCTATATACATTCTGTGCATAGGTTCTGTCTTATAGAATCTATCCACTTCATTTTGTGGAATACTATTAGTATTGATGTTGTTTATATCTAAATCTTGAAAGTAAATTTTTTTACATACAATAGTTAATTTTGCTTGTTTAAAAGAAATCGCCTTATTAAAAAACTCTGGTGTAAGTTTTGTAAGTGCAATCTTATCTATATTTCTACCAGATTTGCTCCCTAGTATTCCTAAATCATCTCTGTATTCTTCATTATAAAAACTTATTGTAAAATATTCATTATTTTCCATAAATTTATAAGTATAGCGAATTGGTTTAACATAAACTGTAACAACAGGCTTATTCCAAATAGTTCCTAATCCTCCCCAACTTATTGTCATAGCATTAAATTTTTCTTTCTCTCCTACCGTTAAAACAGCCCATTCTTGGTCAATGGTATATAAGGGTGCTAAATTAAAATTTTTTAAATTCATATTATTTCTCTCCTTCTGTTATATAAATCACTATTTTATATCTAAATAATAACATAACAACAAGCAATTATCAACTAATTACTTGTTGTTTCAATCATTTTTCCTTTGCACTTAAATTATTTAAGCTAAATATTTTTAATATTTTTCTTTTTAAAAGTCACAAAGGTTGGTATTAACATTACTACAAAATATAAAGTGCAAATAGCAACTGAAAATCCTAATGTCATGCCTTCCATTTTTGGTAGATTTCCAAATAAATACTCTTCAAAATCCCAGTTTAGACTAACAAAAAATCTCATAAACTGCACTTTATATTGTACCACTAACATATTAATCATATCTGCTGACATATAACCTAATAATGGTATCGCAATAGCAACAGCACTATTGGTAAATAGTGTACTACATGCAAAAGCAAGCATTGCTAATAACATCAGTTTTGGCAATTGTGTTATAATCTCAATTCCTAAATAGGTAAATATATTAATACTTTCTAAACTTTGTGTTGTAAAATCATATTGTAAAATTGGCACAGATAGACTGTCATATCCAAAAATCAATCCCCCTACTATCAATTCCATAGCCACTACTGCAATAATTGAGAAAATTATCATAATGAAAACCGTAATTAATTTAGCAAGCAGTATTTTATTTCTACTATAAGGTTTTACTAATAATAGTTTAATGGTTCCTTTATTAAATTCTTCACTTACAATTGTTCCAGCTACCATAATTATCATAACAATAATAAATAATCCATATTCATGAAAGAAACTTTTCAAAATCCCTCTAATATCATTTATTTTATTAATATTGATATCATTCTCTATAATATATTTACTAATTTCTCTATCTTGTAAACTACTATTATATTCTTGTTTTTCAGCATACTCTAGTTCTCTTTCTTCACGACTCATAGCCATTACATTTTTAGCTTGACTTTGATATTCCTCTAATGCTGCATTTCTATAATCATTTCCATATTTAATCTCTTTATTAAGTCGATATTTAGCAACTTCTTCATCTATTTTAGCATTTTCAATTGAGCTTTCTAATGTTTGCAATTCTTGTTTGTCTTGTGTGTTAGCTTTTTGTTCTTCTAAATTGCTTACAGTTACTTTCGCTTGTTCTAATTCTTTTTCAGCAAAATACTTCCAATCATCTTGTTCTAATTTTTCCATTAGTTTGTTGATTTCTTCTTCTATTTTGGTTGCTTTTTCTATTTCTTTATTTTCCCCATATAAATAAGTATTTTTTTCATTCACATAGCTTGCCACTTGGGTTGATATAATATTTATTTGCCAAGCTCCTTTCTCATATTTTTGTTGCATATCATAAACTTCTAATTGTGATGTTATATCAACATACATTTTAATATCGCTTGGTTTATTCGGGTCTAGAGTTGCTAATTCTTCTTTCATGTATTGGATATAGTTATCACTATATTCATGATAAATTCCACTATGATAGAAAAATTTATAAATACAATTAGTTAAAATAACAAAAGCTAAAATTACTAATAACGTAATATAAATACTCTTCTTTTTAAAAATTTTAGTTAGTTCATTTTTAATTAATCTACTCAATTACATTCCCTCCTGTCTTTTCAAAAAATGCTTGTTCTAGTGATTTTTCTTCTTCTTTTATGCCATAAATTTTAACATTATTTTCTACTAATTTTATAATGGTTTCTGGTATCTTTTCTTTTGGTATATCTAATTTAAACTGATTCTTTGTTATTTCTATTGTTTCTGGTAGTAATGTTTTTACTTTTTTACTATCATCTACTTCAAATATTTTGAATTGTTTACCTTGTTCTCTTTTAATTCCAGAAATGTCACTCGTTTCAATAATTTCTCCGTTTTTAATGATACAAACCTTGGTACATAAATTATCTAGTTCTGCTAAATTATGACTAGAGATTAAAATTCCCATCTTTTCTTTTTTGGCTAAATCTACTAAAAGTTCTCTCATTTCCTTAATACCTTCTGGATCTAACCCATTGGTTGGTTCATCTAATATTAATAAATTAGGCTTATGTAGGATTGCTTGTGCAATTCCTAATCGTTGCCTCATTCCCAATGAATATTTGGAAACCTTATCTTTTATTCGATTTTCCAGTTTTACTAATTTTACTACTTCATCAATTCGTTCTTGGTTAATTCCTTGGTACAGATTTGCTATTAATCTTAAATTTTCATAACCAGATAGATACATATATAAATCTGGATTTTCTACAATAGCACCTACCTTTCTAATTGCTTTTGTAAAGTGTTTTTCAATGTCATATCCATTGATACAAACTTTTCCTTCTGTTATGCTCTGTAGACCTAATATTAATTTTATAGTAGTTGTCTTTCCTGCACCATTTGGTCCTATAAATCCCAATATATCTCCTTCTTGCATTTCCAAGGAAACATTTTTTAATATTTGCTTTTTGCCAAATTTTTTGTTCAAATTTTCGCATTTTAATACTGTTTTTTCCATTTCTTTCCCCCTTCTTGTTTTTTATTCTAACACAAGACTATGAAAATTTGTATTGATTTTTTCTTAATTTTAATGAAAGTTTTTCTTAAGATAACATAAGAAATCACATTCTAATTAGATAACAACAGAATCTTAACGATTTTCTAATCTAAATATAGCAATCAATGTTACTGTTTAGGCTACTTTGATTTTCTCAATAAAAGTTTCTATATTTTTTAAGTAAAAATATATTAAGTCTGAATAGTAACCAATCAATAAATAAAAAATGTTATATTTTTAAATTTCCCTTGCTAACATATCATAATTCTGATATAATTTGTTTATCACAAATAAGGAGGTGCTTTATATGGCATTTATTAGACCTTGTGCGGATTTAAGAAATAATTATAATGAAATTTCAAAGATTTGCCACGAAACAAAAGAACCAATGTATATTACTAAAAATGGAGCAAATGACCTAGTTGTTTTATGTGATGAGGCATACGAAAAACTAAAGAAAGATGTTGAACAAACAGAAGAAGAAAGAATTGAAAGACTTGTTTCAGAACATTTTGACAAACATTATGCTTCTTTTGAGGAATTTAAAAAAGACTTTAATAAAAAAATTGAGCAAGCACTAAAAGATATTGAAGAAGGTCGCTATCAAACATTGAATGAATTCTGTGCAGAAATGGAGGAAAAGTATGACATTAAATAATAAATATACTATTCTTCTAACTTCTGCTTTTAAGGAAGAACTAGAAGAAATTATGTACTATATTAGGCATAAACTAAAAGAACCATTAACTTCAAAGAGATTTTATAAACAGGTTGTTAATGAAATAAAATCTCTTAAATTTATGCCAGAAAGATACAAAATAATTGAAGAAATATACAATAAATCAAAACTAATTTAATCACAGCGTATTAATATTTCAAGCATTTTTTAAATCATTATATACCATTTTTTCAACATAACCTTCATTTTCATCCATTTTTTTTCGAATCGCAGTACCACTAATAGGATACTTTTCTCTCTTTCGATCCACTTGTACCTCTTTAATTTTTAAATCTCTAGCTACAAACTTACCATAAGGCTCACTATTATAAAAATGAGTTACCGTTATTTCCTTTAGAATTTCTTTCAAATAATCGGTTTGAATCTTTACACTTTCTTCATCTAATCCATATTGACTAGGCGGATTTTTAGCATAGATAAGTTCCGCTTCTGGATACATTTTTTTTATCCAGTTTGCTCTAGTTTCAATTGGAATTTTAGTTACATCTGTTTCATATATAACTACATAAAACTTGTCCATTTCGCTTAATCCCTTTTCTATTAGATATTGATGTCCTTTATGTAATGGTGCAAATTTTCCTATGGTAAATCCTACTTTCATCATTTTTTCTCCTCTTCCCTCATTTATGCCTATTATACCACATTTTTATTTACTTTACTATCTATACAAAACAAATTATTTGCAGTATAATATAGGTATAATAATGAAAGGAAAACCTTAAATGAATATTTATCACGCTTTAAATGAAATGATAACTTACATTGAGCAAAATTTAGAACATGAAATTTCTTATACAAAATTAGCTCAATTTTTAGGTGTAAATGAATATACCATGCAAAGTCTATTTTCTTTACTTTGCAATATTTCTATTTCTGATTACATTCGAAAAAGAAGATTATCCGAAGCAGGTTTTTATTTGTATAAAACCAATGCGAAAATAATAGATATCGCTCTTCAATATCATTACGAAAATCCCACTTCATTCTCAAGAGCCTTCGAAAAGTTTCATGGAATTAAACCTAGTCAAGTAAAAAGTAATCCTGAAAAGCTAAAGCTTTATCCTAAATTGCACTTTGATGAAACCATAACAGACAAAAATGAGAAAATGGAATATAGTATCATTGAACAAGATGAATTAGTTTTATACGGAAAAAGCTTTGAGTCTACTCATGAAGATATTTTTAAAAAAGTTCCTAGATTTTTTCAAGAAATGTATCAAAAATATGCTCCCCTATATGGCGATATTGATTATGGTATGACAGTTTATAAAGATGATAATTCACATGATAGATATACAACCAATCATTTAGAATATTGGATTTTGTACAAAAAAGAAATACCAGGATTTACAAAATATATTATTCCTAAAAGTAAATGGTTATGCTTTCATATCCCTACTTTTGAGGCAGATAAAATCCAAGAACTAACACACAAATTTTACTTATCTTTTTTACCAAGTTGCCAATACAATATTCGACCTATTCCAGAATTAGAATATTATTCTGATGATGGTTCTACCGATTTTCTAGTTCCTATTGAAGATTAATTTTACAACTGACTTTTTTCTTTGCCAAAAAGTCAGTTGTTTTTTATGTTATGCTGTTATAATGATTTCAAATTAGATTTACATTTTCAGAAAGGATTGCATTCATATGAAAGAAAAAATTTTGTCTGAAATTATTTTAACAGATGAACATGTAGAACCAAAAGCTTGGCTTGATTTATTAAATGCCATTTCTAAACTGAATGGTCTTTTTAGAAGTTGGACTATGTATGCAAAAATAGAATTAAATGAAGTTCACTTTTTCTGTCAAACTTCTCGCATACTGCCTCCTATTATTAACTCTCTAGGAGATTTCATGATAAAAAGATTAGACATAACAGAAAGTGATTTAATGAATTCTTCTAGTAAAAAAGGAAGACCTTTCCTTTTAACGAATAAAGAAAAAAATGTACTAGATATCTTTGATAAAGTAGAATCTTCTCGTAATCAAAATCTAAAACTAGTTAAAATGAGAATATTCAGCTATCGAAAAAGTCATTTTTTTACAAAAACTCACCTATTTTTTGAAAAACAAAATAGAACCAACTGGTTAAAAAGGAAAGCTCTTTTTGTGATTCCACATCATCTTTTTAGTATTGATTTTTCTATTTATAATCGCTTCTTTTACTTAAAATATGAAAATGAATATTTAGATATTCAAAAAGCCTTACCCTTGTTAAGAAGTGAAAAACATAATGCCATTTTAAAAATAGATACGTTTCCTTATTTAGCAGAAAATTATTATCTTTCTCAAAACACTTTTGACTTTGATAATCATTCTATCATTATAGGCTCTAGTGGAACTGGTAAATCTAAATTAGCAAGCTCTATTATCGCTAATATCAACCAAGAGATATCCTTTTCTACTAATTATAAAGTTATTGTGATTGACCCTCATGCGGCTTTAGAAAAAGAAATTGGTGGTTTAGAAAATACGAAAGTAATTGATTTTAAAAGTCTTGATAATAGTAGTGATTTGTTTATAAACTCCCCTAAAAAAGATATCATTGCTTCTGTGGAATTGATATTATCACTCTTTCAAACTTTAATGGCTGACCAATATAACTCTAGACTAGAAAGGGTATTACGACATAGTGTTCATTTATTAATGGAGACCAATTGTCTTAATTTTACTAATTTAAAAAAATTAATTTTAGAAATGGAATATCGAAATAGGTTAATTAATCAAAACAAAACTAACTTACCAGAAAGCATTATTCACTTCTTTTTAACAGATTTTAATGAATTAAAATCAAATTGTTATCAAGAAGCCATTGCCCCTATTATCTCTTTTATTGATGAAATGGAATTACTGCCTGCCTTCCAAAAAGAAGGATTAAAACCACAAGTAAAAGATATTGTTCATAACCACTTTCTTACCATCTTCTCCCTTGACCAATCCATATTGGGGCAAAAAGTAACCAAAACTATATCTGGACTTATTATGCAACAATTGTTAGAACTCATTCAGTCTTATAGCTATGAAGAACACATCATTTTAGTAATTGATGAAGTAGCTTTAATTGAAAATCCTATTTTAAGTAGGTTTTTAGCAGAAGCTAGAAAATATAATCTTTCTCTTATTTTGATACAACAATATTTTACACAAATTAGTGAAGAATTACGAAGTGCTATTTTTGCTAATGTTTCTAACTTTTATGTTTTTCGTGTTTCTAAATCAGATGCTATGTTGCTAGAAAATAATATGCATATGAATATGGCTGTACGAAATTCTTATCGAATTAAATTAAAAATGCTAACAGAATTAAAAAATCGTGAATGTATTGTACGAATTAGTAGTAATGGTGTTCCTCTTCCCGCTTTTAAAGCTAAAACTTTAGATTTTACTTCTTTCCCTAGAAGGCGAATAAACCAAATTTTAAGAACCTCTCCTTTATTAGAAGATTTTAAAACACTAGAAAAAACAAGTAGATTTGAAGAGAATCTTTCTTTTCAAATTGGAGAATCTGCTGATTCTCTTATATCTCTTATGTACTCTCAATCAACTGGTAGAAAGCAGGTAGAAGATTATGGATAATAAAGAAGCTAAAACAATTGTTAATCAATCTTTTAACATGATATTTGGAAAATCTAATCCAATTTCTCTGGATACAATATTTAGTAAATTTGCATTTGATATTAAACTTCCTAAAAAGGTACTAGATAGCTTAACTTCGCAAGAAACATGGACAGAAACGATTCATAGTAATCGTTTTATTACACAAAGTAATATGAAAATTTACGATAAACAAAAAGGTTGGATGATTCCTAAACAAGATGTAAAAAATTTAAAAGATATTATTGATATTTGGAAAAAAATCAATTATACCACTACTGAAAGACAATATGATTGTATCAATGTTTCTCAAAGTGACCCTATTTATAAATGTGAAAATGCTTTTCGTTGTTCTGATTGTCGCAGTTGTAGAAATATTGTATTTTGTGATGGTTGTGCTAATTGCGAATTTACTATTGCCTCTCAAAGAACTGCAAATTCTGGCTTTTGTTTGCGTGTGGATGATTCTGGTTCTTGTACGAATAGTTATAATGTTATTTGCTCCAATAATATTAGTAATTCCTTTTTTATTCAAGATTGTAATAGCCTACATGAATGTATTTTTTGTAGTCATATTGCTAATAAACAATATTGTATTTCTAATATGCAGTTTGAGGAAAAGGAATATTTTATGATTAAAAATCAGATTGTTGATTGGATTTTAGGTTCATTGAATACATAAAATCTACTAAATATATTGCTTTTATTGACTATTTATGTAAATTTTGATATGATATCCCAGAAACTAATTTTATTTTATTTTTTAATTTTATAGGAGGTAACCTTTATGAAATTTACAGCAAAACAAGAACAAAAAGCAGCATGTTTGGTTTGTCCACATCGTTGTCTTCGTATCGATTGCAATAACTTTCGCAATAATCCTTGCCAAAAATTGGATGCTACTTGTAGTAAAAAGTGGCTAAACGATTTGCGGAAAAGTAAAAAATACCGCAAAGACATTTTAGCTATATGCCATTGGTTGTATGATGATGACCTTCATTATTTTAAAATTAAAGAATAAATGCCAACCAAGCAATATCGCGTTGGTAACCTATCTATTAGCCTCATCCTCAAAAGAGGATGGGGCTTGTCTTTTTCAAAATAATCTTGATTTATTTTTTTATAAAAAATAGCCTTCAAAATGAAAGCCATCTATAAAAGTCTTGGCGGAGTGAGTGGGATTCGAACCCACGGGCCGGGATTACCGACTACTACAGTTCCAGTGTAGCTCGTTATGACCACTTCGATACCACTCCGTTTCCATAAGCAATTATACACTATTCTTTTCTAAAATACAACTGCTTATATCTTTTCAAGTTTCAACTTATATCTTACATTTTCTTACGAAAAGGAATGAATGCTCCTGGTATTGGATACTTTTCTAAAATTTCTTCTTTTTCTATCCATTCGAATTCTTTATTCATGCTACTTAATTGAATTTTATATCCTACCATATCCCATTCTATATGTGAAAAAACATGATGATGTGCACCTATTTTTTCTATCTGTTTACTTTCTAATTTCCAGACTTGTAATACTTTTGGTATTTCCTTTTTTGTCATCTTTTTCGTTATATTAGGAAATTCATACATGTTAGCCAATAATCCTTTTTCTTTTCTTTTTCGAATTGCTATTCTTCCTTCGTATTCTAATAAAAATACGGTCATATCTTCTTTTTTTCTTTTCATTTTTTGATTACGAACTGGAATTAAACTCGTTAAATCTTTATTTTTAGCAATACACATTTTTTGCAATGGACATTTTTCACATAGAGGCTCTCCATTTGGAATACAAATTAGTTCTCCTAGTTCCATTAAACCTTCATTGAAATCGCCAGCTTGTTTTGGCATAATTTCTTGTAATTTTTCTGTAAATTCTTTTTTGGTTTTATTTTCTAAAACATCTTTTTTACTTCCTACCACTCTACTAACAACACGAAGAACATTTCCATCAACAGCTGGTACTTTCTCATCATACGCAATAGAACTAATGGCCCCTGCTGTATATTCTCCTATTCCTGGTAATTTAATTAGTTCTTTATAATGTTTTGGCATCTTACCTTCATATTCTTCTTGCATTACTTGGGCTGCTTTCTTTAAATTTCTAGCACGATTATAATAACCTAACCCTTCCCATAATTTTAATAATTTTTCTTCTTCTATTTCTGCTAAAGCCTCAATTGTTGGTATTTGCTTTAAAAATCGCTCATAATATTGCTTAACTGCTTCAATTCTTGTTTGTTGTAGCATAATTTCAGAAATCCATATGTGATAAGGATTTTTTTCTTTTCTCCATGGCAATTCTCTTTTGTTTTCTTGATACCATTCTATGATTGGCTCTCTCATTTTTTTCATTAATTCTATTTCTTGCATTTAATACTCTCCAATTTTATAAAATAAATGGCGTATACTTCTTATAAGTATTTTTTACAAATTATTAAGTCTAGCAGAAGGTTTTACTTTCTTATCCCTACTTTTTTTGTAACAATTCTGTTTTCAAATCATATAACTTTTGTGATAAATCAACATAGTATTTTTGTGGATTATTTAATCTTTTTACTTCATCCCAAATCGTATGTAATTGCTCTTTCGTATATGCTGCAATTTCTTTTAAATCTGGACTTTTATAGATTAGCTTTCCGTTTTCAAATATCTTTTCTTGTAATTCTTTTACATAATAGTTATTTAATTTCTTTCTTTTCCAAGTATCATGTTGATCAAATATCTCATATTCTCCCTCTGGTTCTGGCTCATCTTTTAATAAAATAACATCTGCTAAAGCATAATTCGTATCTTTGCAATAAAAACGATACACTTTCTTAAAACTTGGATTTGTAATTTTTTCTACATTTTCGCTAATCTTTATTTTTGGTATTATCTCTCCTTCTTTTTCCATTGCCACTAATTTATATACGCCACCAAATACACTATCACTTTTAGCTGTAATTAGATTTTCACCTACTCCAAATAAATCTATTTTTGCCTCTTGTTCTATTAACGAATTAATTAAATTCTCATCTAAAGAATTAGTCGCACATATTTTACAGTCTGAATATCCCGCTTCATCTAATATTTTTCTTATTTTTTTAGATAGATAAGCTAAATCTCCACTATCTAGTCTAACAGCTATTGGTCTAATTCCTTGTGGTTTTAATACTTCATCAAATACCTTTATGGCATTTGGTAATCCACTTTGTAGTGTATGATAGGTATCAATTAAAAAAGTACCATTATGTGGATAAATTTCAGCATACGTTTTAAATGCTTCATATTCACTATCAAAACTTTGTATCCAACTATGAGCCATTGTTCCACTTGCTGGCACGTTAAATTTTTTACTAGTTGCTGTACAAGAAGTTCCTACTGCTCCACCAATCATAGCTGCTCTTGCTCCATAAATTGCTGCTGATACTCCATGTGCCCTTCTTGCTCCAAATTCCATAACTGGTCTTCCTTGTGCTGCATTTACTATTCTTGCTGTTTTTGTTGCAATTAAACTTTGATGGTTAATGATTAGAAGTAACATCGTTTCTAACAACTGTGCTTCTATCAACGGTGCTTTTATGGTTATTAATGGTTCATTTGGAAAAACTACTGTCCCTTCTGGAATTGCCCAAATATCTCCTGTAAATTTAAAGTTTTCTAAATAATTTAAATATTCTTCTGAAAACATATTTTGTTTTCTTAAATATTCAATATCTTCTTTATCAAATTTTAAATTTTGTATAAATTCAATAATTTGTTCTAGCCCTGCAACAATAGCATATCCTCCACCATCTGGAACTTTTCTAAAAAACACATCAAAATAAGCCATATCCTTCTTATTTTTTATAAAATATCCATTTGACATGGTAAATTCATAAAAGTCTGCTATTAGTTCTAACTTTTCTTCATTCATTTTTACTTTCTTTCCTCCTCTTTCAAAAAGTTTTTCCTTTCAAATGTATAGACTGGTACTAAACTTCTTTTATGTTTTGAATTTTGGTATCTTCTTACTATTTCTTGTTTAGCATCTTCTTCTGTGTTTCCAGTTTCAATCATTTCAGCTATTTGCCTATATTTAATTCCCATTTTTTCTTCATCGGTTAGTCCTCCTAATCCATCACATGGAGCTTTTTGTAATATTTTATCTGGAACCCCTAGCATTCTACCTATTTCCAATACTTCCTCTACTGTAAAATTACCAATTGGATTAAAGTCTGAACTATTATCTCCCCATTTGGTTGTATATCCTACCATAGCCTCACAAAGGTTTCCTGTTCCAATCACTAAATATCCTAGTGTTTGTGCAATTCCATATAAAGTTGTCATTCTAAGTCTTGGTTTGATATTAATCATAGCTTCTTTTGATAAATTGGAAACTAATTGTAAATTAATTTCTTTTTCCATTTCCTTATAACTATTACTTAAATCAACGGTTATGAATTTTACACCAAAAGTTTCTGTTACCAATTTGGCATCTTCAAAATCATTAAGATTGGAAAAGCATGGCATAGATACTGCTATCACATTTTCTTTTCCGATTGCTTTCGTTGCCATAGCAAGAACCGTTGCAGAATCTTTTCCTCCACTATTTCCTATTACAATTCCATTGGCTCCTGATTTTTTTACATAACTCCTTATCCATTCTATTGCATTTTCCATTTCCTTTTTTAATTTTTCTTTTTCTAACATAATTCAATCGCTTCCTTTTACTGATATAGTTTATTTTCCATAATGTAATTTATCACTTCTTCTGGTGCTAAATATCGAATACTTTTGCCCTTTTTTATTTGTTCTCTTACATAAGTTGAACTTAAATTACTGACTATATTATTTTTCGCTTTTACAAAAGATGATTTATTTTTCTTTAGAAAAGGATTTGCTTGTATGATTTCTTCTATATCATCTTTGTCTCTTTCTAGCACATATATTTTAAAGTCTTTTAACAATTCCTCTGCTTTTTGCCATGTATCTAATTCTTTTAAATTATCGCTTCCTATCATAAAAGCAATTTCATATTCATAATATTTTTCTTGCATTTTTCTTAATGTTTCTATGGTATATAATTGTCTGTTACTTTCTATTTCTATTTTCGATACCTCTAATTTATCATTTTTATCGCAAACTAATTTTAACATTTGATATCTATGTTCATTTTCAATTAAATCTGCTTTTTGATAACTACTATTTACTGGCACAAATATTATTTTTTCTATTTGGCTATATTTATTTAGTATTTGTTCTGCTAATGAAAAATGTGAGTTTAATGGCGGATTGAAACTCCCTCCATATACTACAATTTGTTTCTTTTTCATAATTTGCTACTCCATTTCAATATCATCGTTAAATAAAGTTAATCCAAACAATCCTGCATTTAAATGCATTTCTGTTTCTTTAAATATTCTAATGGAATCTGCCTTTGTCCTATTTTACTAGGCTCAAATCTCCATTTATTACGATTGGCAAAAATCCAGATATTTCATCATATAAGATTCCTTCTGGAATATCATTATATAGATAAATTTTCTTATTTTTCATAAAAGCTTCATAGATTTCAAGAAATGTTGCTCCTCCAATGTAGTTTTTCTTTCCATTTTTATCAAAGTTTAATGTTAATACGGCATCCATTGTTGCAATTCTCTCTTCACTCATTCTAAACATTCTTGCCTTAAATTCTGCATGTTCTTTTTTCCCTAAATTCCAACTTTTCTTTTCAGCATCTGGTTCATAGTATGAATTTGGTAATTCTACTACATGCCCCATTTCTTCTAATTTTTCTTTGATTGGTTCTATCTCTTTATAAAATGCTTTACTACAAATAATTAGTATTTTCATTTTTAACAACCTCCTTCTATTTTTTTCTGACATACCCTTGTATTATGAATTTTATTATAACTCATTTCATACAAAAAAGAAAGCAAACAATCAAAAAATAACAGATAATTTCTTATCTGCTACTTTTACAATACCTAACCAAATAATTTAATTATTTTTCTAACCTTATCACTTTTGTTGATACTTTCTCTATAAAAGTTTCATCATGTTCTACAAAAATTAGTGTTGGCTTATATTTTAGAATGGCATCCTCTATTTGTATTCTTGTTAATATATCTATATAATTTAATGGTTCATCCCATATATAAATATTAGCCTGTTCTGATATACTCTTCGCAATTAAAACCTTCTTTTTTTGTCCCTCACTCATTTCTTCAATATTAGTATCAAAATCCATTTTTGAAAATCCCATTTTGGATAGCATTGCTTTAAAAATACTTTCCTCTATTTTATTTTCTTCCGCAAATGATTTTAAATTTCTCCTTAAATTCTCTGTACTTTGTGATACATAAGATATTTTTAAGTCATTCGCTATCTTAAATTCTCCATTATATTGAATTTCATTTCCTATCATTAGTTTTAATATGCTTGATTTTCCTATACCATTTTTTCCAACTATTGCAATCCTATCTCCATTCTTTATTTCAAATGAAACTCTCGAAAATATTGCATTGCCATTATATTTTATTTGCAAATCGTTTGCTACTACTAACTGTTTTTTTCTACTTTCTATCGGAACGATTTTTAAACTTTCGTTTTTATCTATATTTTTCAGTAAATTAGACTTTTCATCTATTGCTTTTTCAATTCTTTGTTCTATTACTTTAGACTTCTTCATCATTTTAGCAGATTTATGGCCTAGATAACCTCTATCTATTGTTGCTTCAGAATTATTGGTCTTATATTTTGATTTTTCAACATCATTTGACCAATTTGCATTATTCCTTGAAGCAATTTCAAGTCTATTTATATCCTTTTGTAACTTTTCATTTTGCATTATTTCAAAATTATCTTGTCTATCTTTATTTTCTTTCCACGTTGAAAAGTTGCCTTGTCTAATTTCTATATTTGTATTATTGATAGCAATCATATGATTTACAACTTTGTCTAATAAATTTCTATCGTGAGATACTAAAATAAAACCTTTTTTCTTATCTAAATAATTAACTAAATTATTTCTAGTTTCCATATCTAAATGATTGGTAGGCTCATCAATCAGTAAAAAATTTTTTCCTTTTAGAAATAAACTTATCAAAAGTATTTTTACTTGTTCTCCACCACTTAATAAATTAAAATTTCTATAAAGAATTTCGTTATTGGTATTTAGTAGATTTAATTCTTTAAAAATCTCCCAATCTTCTACATTTGGTGCAATTTCGTAAATGACTTCTATTGCCATTTTATCTTTGCTTTTTATTTCAAAAGGGAAGTAATCAACTTCTACATTTTTTGTAATTGTCCCATTATATTTGTACTTTCCTTGTAATAGTTTCAAAAAAGTTGTTTTACCCTTACCATTTCTTCCTATTAGTCCTAATTTCCAATCTGTATCTATATGGAATGATACATTTTCAAATATATTATTTAAACTTCCATTATATCTAAAAGTTAAATTATTTACACTTATTAAAGACATTCTTCCTCCCTACAATTTGATATTATTTGCCTCTACTATTTTTATATTCATCTTCATAAAATTCTTCTTTTCCTTTTTGCCCTTGCAAAATATTTGAAAGCATACTACCATTTGTATAATCTGCAACGCAACAAAAATCAACCATTCCATCTTTATTTAGTGTTTGACAAATTCTGTTATTGTAATGATAAAATTTATCATCTTTATTTGATTGATGAACAAAAATTGCCTTTCCTCCATTACTATGCACAAATCTCATTGCCATTGCATCGCTATAGCCATCTCCTATGTAATTCAAATTATGACAATCATTTCCTTGTCTATGGTTTCTTTTTAATATGTCTTGAATCGCTAATATTTTTTTATCATCTGTCATTACTTCTCCAATTCCAGAAATTAAGCCTATCTCATCATGTTGTATTGGGGTTCCATAAATCCCATCAAAATATTTTGCTATTTTAAGATTTTGTAAAAACTCTTTTAATCCTCCTGAAACAATATAATTTTTGGTATCTGTATTTTTAATAAATTCAATTACACCTAGATTATACTGAATAAATTGCTCTCCTTCCATAAGTTCTTCATAAGTAAGTGTCTCATTGTTATCAACAAGTAAATCATTGAAAAAAGCAAAAAAAGTTTCAAGTTCATTTCCTATATTTAATTTTCTATATTCAGCAAGTGCATTTTCTAACTCATCATTTCTTTGTGTTCCATTATATCCAAATTTTTTAACCCATACCCAAAACTTTGGCCATGTTTCTGTAGTTAATGTTCCATCAAAATCAAAAATATTTATTATTTCCTTTTTCTTGTTTTTCATATCTCACACCTTCTTTCATCCCTAAATTTTCATCTAATTTATAAACAGTTTAAAATAGAGATTCCAAATTATAACATCTAAATAATCTATACTTAAAATAACCAATCATACCTCATAAATTAAAATTTTCTTTTATTATCTCAACTAATCTATTTAATTCTTTAAATCTATTAGAATTCAAATAAATTCCAAATTCTACTTCGCCTAATCCAATATCATTTTTAATTTCCATTAAATTAAATTTTTCCCATTCCCAATCATATAAATACTCTGATGTTACTACACCAATAACCATACCTTCGTTTACTAAACGAACAATAGACCTATAGTTACTAATCCTCAAATTTATATTAGCATTTTTAGTCAATGCCTTTATTCTTTTTGTTGTTTGTTCATATTCTCTTGGAATATAAATTAGCTGTTCTTTTAGATTATCTAATGTTAGCGTTTTATTTACCATATTTGATTGTTTATTCACAATAAATACTTCATGCATATATCCTAATTTAATAAATTTAAGTCCATTAGGTACCTCTGTATCATATTTTTTAGCAAAGACTATATCAATTTCCTTATTTTTTAATTTTTTTAATAATTCCTCCATCTCTTCACATATTAAATTTAAATTCACATCAGGATATTTTAAAGTATACTGATTCATTGCTTTTCCAAAAATCAATCCACTCATATGATTATGTGTTCCAATATTAATAACTCTTTCTTTTCCAACTTGTCCATCTATTCTATTAAGTTCTTCGATAGGATTTTTTAGCTTTTCATATAATTTTTGTCCTTCTTCAGTCAAAGCCACCCCTTTGCTTTTTCTTTCAAATAGTTTATTCGATAACTGATTTTCTAAATTTTTAATTTGTTTTGTGATTGCTGGTTGCGAAATATTTAATTTATCACTTGCCTTCGTTATATTTTCTTCTTTTGCTACTGCAACAAAAATTCTATATAATTCAAAATCTATCATTTTTATATCTCCCTTATATTTTCAATACTTTTATATCTCATATTATATTACTTTATATTTATATTGTAAACACACCTTTCCAAATAGGAAAGGTGTGTGCTTTACCATAATCCTCCACTTAACATGTCTATCAAATCAATCTGTGCCATAAAAGAATCTTCTGTTACAGTTATTTCATATTTATTACCCAAAAGCTTTGTAATTTTTTCAGTACACTTTTTAGGCACACATTCTAGTATAACCAATGCACCATTATTCTTTTCTGAAATTAAATAATAAGCATCAATACACTCATTAGTCAATTCATAAATCCTATCCCGTTCATTGTTTGTTAAATTAGTTTTGGAATGGTTTGAAATCTCAATTCTCATATGCAATTCTTCCTTTCTAAAAGTCATGTTGTATTAGACATAATAAATTTTCTAAAACAATCCGAATTTGTTCATTACCATATTCTCTTAAATCGAATTGAATTGATTCATTTTTGCACCCAGACAAGTGCAATATTAAATTTGATGATAAAAATAAGCTAAATACACCTTCCTGACAATTTCTAGCTTTAAAATACTCGCATTCTCTCTTACAAAATTCAGAATATTTTGCTCCTCTGGTTGAATCTTTTACTTGTATCCAATTTTCACCTCTAAAGTATGAACTCATTGGAATACCATGTCCCTTACTTATGAGACCTGTAGTCCATTCTGATTTTGAATCGCTCGATATATCTTCTAAAAAACTGTAAAAATTTTTCATTGGAACAAAAAGTTCATTCCATAAATCAAAAGCTTCTTCTCCAATTATTTTATTGACATATCCCAAATACTCTGAAAATTTATTTAAATCTAGTAACTTAACATTGACTTTCAATTCATCAATGGCTTTTATAACTAATTCTTTTACCTCACATTCATTTAATGAAGTTACAACAATATTATATCTTACTGAAATTCCATTTTCTTTAAGTATTTGAGTTATGTTTATCACATTGTCTGAAAGAAACTTTGGAAAATGCACTCCATTTAAATTCTCTGATATGCTATCAACACTGAAAACTACATCTAACCTTTTTTTGTATTTTGCAAGAACGTTAATATGTTTCAAAATCATATGTCCATTTGTATTAATTCTTATTTTAGTATCCTCAAAACTCATAATAAACTCAATTAGTTCACTAAAATAAGATACTCTTGTTGGTTCCCCACCAGTAATTCTGAAATTTGTAATTCCTACATTATATGCATTATCAATAACTTTTTTAATTTTTGAAAAAGGAATCGTTTCTCTTTTACTTGAGATACTTTCTCCCCCTTCCTTACAATAAAAACATTGATAATTACAATAAGTTGTTATAGCAATTGCCAAATATGTATTCCGTTTTTTCATTTAATATTACCTCCTAATAGTATTAGTATCTGTTTAAACAATTGTTATATGTATTATATTAACATAACATTGTTGTTTTGAGAAATACATATATGTAAGTATGTTATAACTTATTGGAAT
This sequence comes from Clostridia bacterium, assembly GCA_022792395.1. Classification (GTDB taxonomy): domain Bacteria; phylum Bacillota; class Clostridia; order TANB77; family CAG-508; genus CAG-269. Next base: position 3,763 of record JAAWAX010000003.1, on the reverse strand, counting down.
ATCTATATTTTTGTTTAACATGATTGATACTTCTTTATCTGTTTTTTATTTAAAAAATGCTAAAAACAAATAAATTATATAATTCATTACTATATTTTTTAGAAAAAGCAAGGTCTATTTTTTGTTTTTCTAACATAGAAAACATATTTTTAGCCGTTAATTGATCTATATTAATAATACTATTTTTATTATTATCATAATATTTCAAAATGGCACTACTATAAATTCTACTTGGCATATTTACTTGTACACCTAAATTTATCTCTTTATGAATATTAAATATATCTTCTGATTTTAAAATAACATCAATAGCATCCTTTATTTGCAAATACAACTTTTTGCCATTCTCATTTAATATCATTCCATATTTACTTCTTTTAAATAATTTCACATTTAATTCGTTTTCCAAATTTTTAATATGTTTCGTTACTGCTGGTTGTGAAATATGTAAAATTTCACTTGCTTTCGTTAAATTCTCTTCATCTGCCACAATTTTAAATATTCTATATAATTCTAAATTTATCATTATAATCATTCTCCATTTATAAATTTAATAGTCAATTATTTATTAGTTTTATTCTCTTTTATAGCCTAATTCACTATGAATTTCTTTATGACAATTTGAACAAACTAAAATACATTTAAGTGCTTCTTTTTTATAATCCTTCCATGACATAGTATTTCCTGAACCTAATTTAAATTCTTTTTCTTTGGGATTTTCATGATGAAACTCCAATGCATCAATACATCTATTATAACCACATAAACAACATTTGTTTCCTAATAATTTAATTGCTTACAATTTCATACTTCTTCTTAATATTGTTTTTTGATGCTTTCTACTCTCATTATCATTTCTTGTAGAATCATCACTACATCTATAACTATATATTCTTGTTGAACTATTTGTATCAAACTTATTATTGCATATTTCACACAATTTTATCATTTATCTTCACATCCTTGTTTTATACATCTTATTACAACTAATTTTATACAAAAAAGATAGCAAACAATAAAAAAATAAGAGATAATTTCTTATCTGCTGTACATGGCTCCTTTGCGTAGGACGTATTCGAAAAAACTTACGCAAAAAATTACTTATCTCCGTTTCAAATGTAGTTATAGCAATAGTTTGTAAGAAATGTACCCACAAATCAGTATTTTTTTTGCTATTAACTATGTTTTTAATTTAACATAAAATTTTAGGTTTGGCAATACTTTTTAGAAATTTCATTTTATCTTCTTAATTTTGTCTAAATCACTTCTAATTTATATAACCTTTGTATTTTTTGTTCTTTGTTGTATGTATCAATATCAGAAACATATTTCCACCCAAACTTTTCATATAAATTTATGTGTTTTGTATATAACCACAATTCATTAGAGTTTATATTATTTCGTGCATTTTCTTTTACACTTTCCATTAGTTTTCTACAAACTCCATTATTTCTATATTCTTTATCTACATATACATTGGCAAGCCATGGATATATGTTAGGTCTGACAAATAAATCTTCATAAGAAAATTGATACATACCTACAATTTCATTATTTATAAATGCTCCATAAGTTTGTGGTAGTCTACTTTCTTGTAAACTATATTTAATAAACTCTTTCACTTGTTCAAATGTATGCATTTCATCTTTTCCCCACCATTCATACATCCACTCTGTTATTTTATTAAGATTATTTTCATTTATTTCGGTTATTTTCTTTATTACAATTTCTTCCATTTATTTCATTCCTTTATCAATCTATAATTCCATCTTCTTTCATCATTATCACACTTTTTTCGTGGAAATCTTCATCTTCTGATATATTTATAAACTTGTTATTCCATAATTCTACTTTTTCATCACATAAACTAATACTAAATATCTTTGGTTTACCCTCAAATATGTCTTTATGTTCTTTTTCATTATAATAATATTCCCCTAAATCCATATTTCTTTTGTAAAACGCCTGTGCTTCACTATTCCAGACTTCGAAAGTATATAATCTCAAACACCTTTTATTCAGCGCCTTTGCCATTTCAATTGTATAATCCAGTATTTGTTTTCCATATCCTAATTTTCGGTATTCTTTCTTTATTCCAAACCAACTTAACCATACTGTATTTGAATATTCTGGAATTTCATAGATCCCTATTACCCCAACTGGTATATCTTCTATATAAGCTATATATCCTATGTACAAGTCTTTTCTTTCTCCTATAATTTTGGATTTATATACTGAATATGCACTTGAATTAGGAAAATTCTCATATTGTAGTCTTGCTGCCACCTTTATATTATTTTTGCTTATTTATTCAAATCTTAACTTCTTTATTATTTTGCAATTTTGTTCTATTCTCTCTTTTCCTGATATTGCTTCATAAATATTTAATATTTCGTCAATAATCATATCTTCATCATCTTTAATATTTGAAAATAAATAAGGTGTATATATAACATCAAATAAAAATAAATCAAAATTTAATTTTTTAAAGCCTACTTTTTCATAGAAATTCTTTCTCTTTTCTCTTAATAAATTTTCTTCTATATCTTTGCCTAATCCAACCTTTTCAATCTCTATAAAAATGCCACTATTTTCTTTTTCTTGTCCTAATAAAATTTGTAATGCTTTAGTACCAAATTTGTTATTTCTATATTGTGGTAATATAGCTAAATAATCTAAAACAGCATATCCTTTATCTTTAACTTTATTTAATATCATAAATCCAATTACTTCATTTTCATATAAAATTTCTATAATTCTTGTGTAGTGTTTTTTATAAGACGAATGTAATAGTTCTATTGGCTTTCTTTCATCTTCTGGGAATATCTCTAAATAATATGAATATACATCTTTTTTAAATTCATCTATACCTATATCTTTTAATTTTATATCTTCCATAATTGTTTATTTTTCTCCTATTAATTTCTTTCAATTATAATATCTGCAATTGTTAAATTAGTCTCATTTGTAACATTATCTATAATTGTTTTAGCAACATCGTGAGGTTTCATAAATGTAGATTGTTTTTCTTCTGATACATAATCTCTACTATTTTTATAAAACTCTGTATTTATTCCTCCTGGATATACCCCTATTACTTTTACGCTTGTACCTTTATATGCGATTTTTAAGCTTTCTGTGTATCCTCTTTCTCCCCATTTAGTAGCACAATATACCGCTTCTTGCTTATTTCCTCTTAATGCTGCAGATGACATTATATTTACTATTTTTAAATCTTTTTCTTCTTTTACTTTTAAAGTTTCTGTTGAAAATAAAATCATACCTTGTAACCCTTTAAAGCATTTATCTATATCCTCTTTTTGATATTTTGTAGGTAACTTAAATGATGGCTCTCCTGCATTATTAATTAGTATTTTTATATTTCCTAAATTTGATATTTCATTAATAACATTTTTAACAAATTCACTATCTGAAATATCTCCTATAAATCCTTTGTAATTATCTTTATATGTATTATCTAATGTTTTCATTTTTTCAAAGTCTCTATCTATGTTGCATACAAAATAATTCTTTTCGATAAATTGTTTTACAAGTTCTAATCCTATCCCACTTGCTCCACCTGTTATAATTACTATTTCTTTGCTCATTTTGTTTCCTCCTCTTTAACTTTTTTATCTACTCTTTTTCCGAACTTTACACCTTCTGGATCATTCTGCTCTCTATAATAAGTAATATATTGTGCTGTAACCATTGGATTTATGGAAAAGTAGTATTTACAAAGCCTTCTAAATAAGGGTAAACT
>JAAWAX010000018.1 GCA_022792395.1 Clostridia bacterium | reverse complement strand
ATGCAGATACAGATGCATTTGTATAGATAAAATTAGCAACTAAAGTAGATTAACTACTTATGTAGCTGATTTTTTAGTTAAAGTTGCAAATAGCAATTTTAACTAAAACCTAAAAAATATGTAGATATTTTTTAGGCAAAGGGGTGTGGGGAAAAATAAATTTTCCCTGCCACAACAAATACTTTTAGCGATTAGCGTTAAAAAAGTATTGTAGTTGTGTTACAACACAATTCAAAAAAGGAGAAAATTATAAAATTTAGTCGTGTTTATTAGCACGAGCAAGGAGGTAAAAAATGAGCTATGCGATAATACGAAATACAAAATACAAAAGAGAAAATTTGAAAGGGATATTTAGACACAATGAAAGAAAAAATAAAAATTATTCAAATGATAATATAGATAAAGAAAAATCATATTTGAATTATTCAATAAAATCACCACAATATAGTTACGAAAAAGAATTTGAGAGAATAAGAGAAAAATATAATTTAAAAGGGCAAATAACAACTGTAAGTAATATAGCTTGTGAATATATAATAACATCAGATCATGATTTTTTTGAAAGAATAGGCGAAGAAGAAACAAGAAGATTCTTTGAAACTGCATATAAATTCGTAGTGGAATATAAGAATTTAGGCGAACAATATATTTTATCTGCTAAAGTGCATAGAGATGAACAAACACCTCATATGCACTTGATTTTTTTGCCAGTAGTTCATACAACTGATAAAAAAGGAAATTCTATTGATAAACTTGCTTGTAGTGAATTTTGGAAAGTAAAAGATAGTTATAGACAATTACAAGATGCTTTTTATAAGTACATGGTAGAAAATGGATTTGATTTGCAAAGAGGATTGCCAAAAGAAGAAACTAATAGACAACATTATTCTGTTGAAGAGTACAAAAAGATAACAAATTTTAAGGAAACGAAGGAAGTATTAAAAAATATGAAATTGGAGTTACCAGATGTTCCAGATATTACTGACATTAATATTAACAGGTTATCAAAGAAAAGAGATGAAAAAATTTTAGAAGAGATTATAAAACCAAAAGATAACTTAATCCAAAATTTATATCAAGATAATATGGATTTGCATAAGGAATTATCAAGACAAACAAAGGTTATAGAAGAAGCAGAAAAATATCAAAAAGAACGAGATAGAATACTAGCTGATAATGCGAATTTACACAATGAAGTAGAACAAATTAGGGATGAATATAAGCAAAAAGAATTTGATGTAGAATGGAAATATAAAAGTAAAATTAAAGGTTTAGAAAAAGAAAATAGTAGATTAAATAAAATAATAGATAAATTCTATGAAACTATTGATAAATTCATACATTGGATTTGTAAAAAGTTTGATATGGGAGCAGAAGATAATTTAGTTAGAGATTTTCAAAACGAAACAAATACCTATTTAGATGTAGAAAAACAAATTAAACACGAAGAAAATGAAAAAGAATCTGAAATGGAATTATAAAATGATATCTTGAAAATTTATTATTTTTAGAAACAAGACCCCCACTATTATCGTGAGTGCCTCGAAATGAATCAATAGTGTACTGTGGGAGTGATGCTTACATGACCTAGCCAGTCTATCATGATTTCTACAAGCTTGCCATCCACTTTCCATGTAAAAATCGATGACATATACTCTAAATCATGCTCACCATCGTGCCGAGCAATTTCATGTTCTCCCCAGTCAATGCATGTAATAGGATTAGAACCAAAGATAGCTACTAACTTTTTCTGTTTCCCTTTAGAAAGAATGAAATAGCCTCTTTCCATGTCTTTTACCTTATCTGCTTCGACTTTTAAGTTTACATTTTGACCTGTAACCCGATAAACTCCTTTTGAAATTTTTTTCCATTTAAGATCCATTTTAATACCTCCTAAAATTATTTAGTTGACAAAAACTTACTATAAAACTGATACTTGACCAAATTTTACATATTTATAATAACATAAAATCATTTAAAACACAATATCAAGAATTATTGTATTTTAGCATTAATTTAATAATATAAATTTTTTATTTCCAATACATATTACTTAAATTTCTTAATTCTATTTTAAACTCTTCTAATTGCTCATCTGTATAGTCAACTCTTAATTCTCTAGCTTTTTGAGACCATTCCTTAAACTGCTTTTCTTTAAATACTTTTGTGTGATTATAATGTAATCCGTGCATTCTTTTATATTCTCTGTTATATTCCTTTAGAATTAAACTATTTCTGACCTTTTCTTTCTGCTTATTTAAAGCCCCAATTTCTCTACAAGTTTTACCAGTATTTAAATATAAATTATTACAATATTTTTGGTCGTTTCTTCCTTTTTGATTTGGATTATTGCTAGTAGTAGTGGGTATAAACAATCTACCACAGTTTTCACATTTGTTTATAGTAAAGTTATTTTGAATTACTTTAAATAACTCAAATCTAATCTGTTCTTCTGTATTTTGTAATTCATAAACTTCTTCTGCTACAATATGTTTTTCTTTTATTATTTCTATGATTTTTTCTACATCTAATCTTCTTTCTTCAAAAGATAATTCTGTATCACATATGTATTTAGTTTTAAATTTAGTATCAAGAAAAAGAGCGTGTGCAGGTTTAGTATTAACATAGTGTATATCAAATACTCTTTTAGTTTCATATAAGAATAATTTTTCAGGCACACTTAAATTTCTAACAAGAGAATTATTAGAGTATTTGCTAATCAGTTCTAGCCTTTCTTTTAAATCTGTTTTTTTCTCTATAAAGTTTTCTATTAATAAATCTCGTATAGTTTCAAAAAACTTCATATATTCATTATGCTTTTTTGCTGATATCTTATCTATTTCTTGAATCCATTTCATAAGCAGAATCTGTGTAGTATATTCATCTTCTTCTAATTCAGTAAAGAAATCATTAGGAGAGTATTTAGTTTCTTCAATAAATACACCAATTTGAGATTTGAATAATAAATCACTTCTAAATACTTTAGTGTTATAGGTTTTCACAATTATATCTATTAATACTTGAGTATAGAAATGTGTATATGGAGAAAATTTTAAACATGCTCTAACAATTTGAAACATTTTTAAGAAACAATCTATCTTTTCATCTTTAGAATCAGTTTCTTTAGCATAACATACAAGCTCTATAAGCTGTGTGTACATTGCTTTCAATTTATCAAAATCTTCATAACTCATTACTGCAAATTCATATAGTTTATCTCCAATATTATATTCAAAATTACCAATAGCACCAAAATATTCTCCGAGTATTTTTTATTATAATTTTATTATTGTTAAGTGTGAAATTAGTAATCATATCAAGGTTTCCTCCGTTTTCAAAAATAGAATATAGTTATTTCAATTTTTAAGTTATCTATAGACTTACAAAAATCTATTTACAACACTATTTTAGCATCTTATAATGACTTTATCAAGATAGAAAATAACATTTTAAAATACTTATTTTCTATTCAAAGCAGAGTACATTGAAAATTGAATAGCAAGTTACAAGCACAGATAATGAAACTTTCGTCTAGCTAACTTAGATAGTAAAGGGGCGATTCTCTAGAAAGAGGAATGAGGGCAAATCTCATATGGGTATAGAACTTACCACTTGTAACTTAAAAAATTAAAAGTAATATTTTTAAACTTTTAATAATAGTATTAAAAAGAAAGCGAGGTAGAGAATTTTGAAAAAGAGTTTGAATATTACATTTATTAATCCTAATACAGAAGAACAAATAGTACAAGCATTCGCTGGAGTTCTTGCATATAATCTAGCTGAAAATGATGAAAAGATAAAATTTGACTACAACAATTCAAATACTTATCAAAATTCTCACGATGAAATAGAAGATGAATTAGAATTGTAAAAAAATGTATAATAAGTATGGAAGAAACAAATAAAATGTGATAGAATGAGGAAAAATAACTCAAAAGGAGATTTTAGATGAATAAAGAAGATGTTTTAAAATTAATACAAGAATTAAATAAAAAACAAACAGAAACTATTTGTATTGAAGCTAAAACAGCAAGAGAGGGTAAGCCAGACAAATACTATGATACTATATCAAGTTTTTGCAATACTATGGGTGGAACAATATTATTTGGTGTTGAAGAAAAGAAAATAAAAAATAAAACTGTATTTATTCCAGTAGGAGTTTATGATGCAAATGATTTGCAAAAAAATATAACTAATTTATGTAGTACAGATTTTGAACCAATTGTAAGACCAGAAATAAGTATAGTAGATATTGATGGAAAAAATATAGTAACAGCTGAAATTGATATGATTAATCAAAGAAATAAGCCTTGCTATTATAAGCCAAAAGGATTGCATAATGGATCATATATTAGAGTTGGAGACAGAGATGACCATATGACTGAATATGAAATATATAAATGTATATCATATAAAGAAGATATAAAAGATGATTTAAGACCAGTTGTTAGAGCAACTATGAAAGATTTAGATGAAAAACTTTTAAATAGGTTTATAACAAATGCAAAAGCAGACAAGCCTAAATTTGCAGAATTTAGTAATGAAGAAATTTTGCTTCAATTTGGTGTTTTAACACAAGTTGAAGATAAAATTTTTCCAACAGTTGCAGGAATAATGGTATTTGGAATTTATCCACAGAAATTTTTCCCACAATGGTTTGTTGCTGCAATAGTTATTCCTGGTTTTGAAGTGGCGGATTTAGGAGAAATAGGACAAAGATTTGATGATAACAAAAGGATAGAAGGCAATATAAGTGAAATGTATGAAGAAACAATAGGTTTTCTAAATAGAAATATGAAGGTAAAAGTTATAATAAGTGATAAAACAGGACTTAGAACAGATATAACACAATATCCTAAAGATGCACTTCGTGAGGCAATTTCAAATATGATAATTCATAGAGATTATAGTCAATTAAAAACGGGAGTATACAGTATTATTACTGTATATAAAGATAGAATAGAGTTTAGAAATGTAGGTAATTTATACGGTTCTAACACATTGGAATTATTGGAAACAAGAAAAGCTATGGAAGTTAGAAATGAAACTATTGTAAAATTATTAGAAACTTTAGGTGGAATAATAGAAAATCGACATACAGGAATTTCTACTATGCAAGATAAAATGAAAGAAGCCAATTTACCAAATCCTATATTTACAAATGAAAGAGAAGATTTTGTAGTTACATTTTATAATGGAGAATATCCAGAGTT
>JAAWAX010000017.1 GCA_022792395.1 Clostridia bacterium | reverse complement strand
ATGTCCCCATTTAAACCCGGAACCAGTGGGGACCAGTGGGAAAACCAGTGAGGAAATTTAAAACAAATCCTCTAATTTATATTCTTTTTCTAATTTTTCATTAAAATATAATTTTGTCAATAATTTAAATTCCTCTAAAGCTTCACTTTTCAAATTAAAGGAATATAATTTTTTAGGCGGAGCAGTTACAGTATATCGAATTGCATTTAAAGTACTTTCACTAATTTCCAAAGTACTCGTATCTTGCTTTTCACATATTTTACACTTTACTCCATTATCTTTAATACTAAAATACGCTAGTCTCTCTTTTTCTTTACAATTACAACATTCCCTAATTTGTGGCGTAAACCCTAAAATACACAACAAACGTAATTGAAAAATTCCTAATATCATATCCAAGTTTTTATCGGTTTCCGATATCGTGTAAAGTGTATTCAATAACAATTGCAATATTTTATAACAATTTTGATTTTCGTGTGTTACATCTTGTACGATTTTATTAATATGTACAGCATATTTTAACTTATCTAAATCAATTCTAAGGTTATAAAAGACTTCAATTGGTTCGACTGAATTAATATGATAAGTTTGAGAACCTTTAAATACCAAATATTCCCCAAAGCAAAACATCTGTGTACCTGCCAAAAGAGCACTTTTAGGTCTTCTTGCTCCTTTGGCTACACATGAAATTTTTCCGAACATTTGGTGTTAATATTGTCAACATTTTGTCAAAATCTCCCATATTACTTTCTGATAATACGATTCCATTTATTTTTACATTTGCCATTTTGTTATCCTCTTTATCTCTACTTTATTTCATTGTTCCTTCTCTTTTTATTTTCATTCTATGCCTCATTCTTAAAGGTCTTATTTTTCTCGAAAAAAGTGTCTCCTTCTTTCTCTTGCTTTACAAATTTCGAAGAATGTTCTTCGATTCCTTTTTCAATATCCTCAATTTGTTTAAATTCCATAAATGCATTAATATCTCCTGTATTTTTAAAGGTTTCCCATGCAATTTTTTTAATCATAAGCAACTCCACTCCTTTATTTAAAGTTTTACCTTTAATTTTATCTTTTGCTTTTCTATTCATTTTTATACATTTTTATTGCTAGATGTTGTTTTTAAATTTATTTACAATCAAATCATTTGATTGCCAATCTTCTTTCACTTTTACCCAAGTTTTTAAATTAATTTTAAGTCCAAAATTCTCTTCCATGTCAATTCTAGCACACCTCCCAATTCGTTTCAGCATTTCTCCCTTTTTTCCTATAATAATCCCTTTATGAGATTCTCTCAAACAATAAATAGTAGCTTCTATATCGCAAATATCTTCTCCTTGCTTGTTTTTTCTCTGTTTCATCTTTTCTACTTCAACATAAATCCCATGTGGTACTTCATCTTGCAGTAACTTTAATGCTTTTTCTCGAATGGTTTCTTCTGCTAATTGTCTTAAAGTTTGATCTGTATACTCTTCTATATCATAATATGCTGGACCATAATTTAAGTGCTTCTCAATTTCATCCAAAATCACTTCTTTATATTTAGAATTAGTAGCTGAAATAGGAATTACTGCTTCAAAATCATATTCTTTGCTATATATTTCAATTAAATTTAAAAGACTTTCTTTTTTTACTAAATCAATCTTATTAATAATTAGAATCGTTTTTCTTTTTGCTTCTTTGATTTTCTCTAATATTCTACTATCCCCTTTACCAATCTCTTTGCTCGTTGCCTCTATTAAAAATAAAACAATATCACTATCTGGTATACTAGAAAAAGAAGTCTCTATCATAGTTTCATTTAATTTCGTTTTCGGTTTATGAATTCCTGGTGTATCAACAAAAACAATTTGACTTTTTTCCCTATTTACAATTCCTTTAATAGCTGTTCTTGTTGTTTGCACTTTGTTAGCAATTGCTGCTACCTTTTCCCCTACTAATAAATTTAATAAAGTTGATTTTCCCACATTTGTTCGTCCAATTAATGTTACAAATCCTGACTTAAATTCTCCTTTTACTTTTTCCATATCTTGCTCCTTTTCGTGGCTAATTTGGGACAGGCACACTTTAGCCATTTTTGGTTAATCTGGGACAGGCACACTTTAGCCATTTCTAATTTTACTTTCTTATTATACACTATTTTTTTGCTAAATTTGTAGAATTTGAAATTTTTTTTAATTTTATTTTTCTATTGTAAAATTCTCCTCATTTTGATAATTAGGAATAGGCACAATTTTAGAGAAATTTGTCAACAGGTTGGATTTTTCAAATTTATCATTTTCCATGCAAAAAGCCCACATATTGTGGGCTATCGTATTTTTTAAATCCCCCTGCAATCACTTTAAGCATAGGCTTGACGCTTTTTAAAGTTAAGTAAATTGGTAATCTCTTTTTCTGTATTTTTGGCCTTTTTCGTTTTTCTGGCTCTTTCTTGTTCCAATTCTCGTTTTTGCTTTTCTGCCATAGATTGACAAATTGCTTTTTGATAAGTAAAGTGTGTATCTTGTGCTATTTTGCTCCAACTGTACTGATTTCGTACTTTGTTTTTGGCTTTTTTAGTTATATCACTACAAAGTTTATAGTCATATAATAACTCTAATATAGAATCTGCTATTGAATTTGGATTTCCACAATATGCTTTCATTCCATTGACTCTATGTTCTACAATTTCGTTTAGTCCTCCAATATCTGAAACAACAACTGGATTTTCAGATAGCATAGCTTCTAAAGCTACAATTCCAAATGGTTCATAGGTACTTGGAAATACTGCTATATCAGCTGCTTTGTACATTTTCTGAACATCTTTTCCTCCCATGTATCCTGCAAAATATACTTTATTGGCTATTCCCATCGCATTTGCTTGTTGTTTTAGTTCTTCTAACATACCACCTTTTCCACATATAACCAGTTTACTGTCTCGATATCTTTCTAATATTTTTGGCATAGCTGAAATTAGATGTTGCACTCCTTTTTCATAAACTAATCTTCCCATAAATAATATTATTTTTTCATTGTCCATAGCATATTTTCTTCTAAAATCGTAATCTCTCTCTACACCATTAAACAAATTCATATTGACACCATTTGGTACTACATTGATTTTTTCATAAGGTAATCCAAATAATCTTTGTAATTCGTTTTTCATATAATTACTATTTACGATTACTTCTGCTGATTCATAAGTCAACATCCATTCTGTATCATTGATATATCTTTGCTGTTCATCATGTATTCCGCTATTTCTTCCCGCCTCTGTCGCATGAATGGTAGAAACAATCGGAATATTATAAGAGTTCTTTAATGTTTTTGCACTATAGGCAACTAACCAATCATGTGCATGAATAACATCAAATTTTCCTTGTTCTGCTATTATTTCATTTGCCTTGGCAAGCATATTGAAATTCATTTGCATTACCCAATCGATAAAATTATTAGGATTTATCATATAATTATCTACTCGATATACTTTTACGCCTTTGTCATCCTCAAAATAAGGTGTATCTCCATCACGATAAGTAATAACAGTTACATCATGACCATCTTTTAGTAATGTTCTTGACAAATCATATACTACTCTTGCAATTCCTCCTACTACTCTTGGTGGATATTCCCATGTTAACATCAATATTTTCATGGATGTACTTCCTTTCTTCCTTATTTTCTTTTGTTTGCATTTTGACATTTTTCTTCTTTTTTATATATTGTATACAACTTTTAGAAAATTGTAAACATTTTTTTCGTTTTTTTTCATTTTTCTATTGCTGGTTAGAACAATAAGAGCTTGATTTTAGATTCTATATTTAAAATTATCTCTTTCAAGTCCCCTTTAATTCTTAATTTGCAAAAATTTCGGAGAACTTTCCTATCCTATAGAAAAAGAATTTAGGTTAATTTCCCTAAATTCTCTTTTTAATCTATTCTTCTTGATTTTCTTGTTGTTCTTCTTGCTCACGATTATCATCTTCGCTATCACCATCCTGATTTTCTTCTTCCTCTTGCTCATAATAATTATTATTTTCTTGTTCATTTCTATCTTCATTTTCGTCTTGTGAATCATTATTATTTCTATCATTATCGTTTTCCGTTGCATTTCTATTTTGATTTGTTGTATTAGATTTTACGGTAACACCATTTCGATCTAGCCATTCTTCTGCATCAATCTTTTGATTATTTACTCCAATATAATAATGTCTTTCTCCCCCGCTAATTGTCATATAGATGTCATCGGCTATAGTTCCAAACAATTCTCTTCCAAAGGCATTGACTAATGCATATTTTTTATCTTTACAAACTACTAACACATTATAATCTGGAATTACCAATAAATTCAAAGCATCTCTATTATTAGAAGCAACATATCCAAAACTGTCATATTTATATTCTGTTACTTGATTTCCACTTTTATCATATAATGCCCAAAGACCATCATTTTTAACTGGTATTAAATTATCTACTAATATATATTTGTTTTTGATATTATTTTGTGAAAACTTTGAAATATCAATTCCAATTTGATCATTTTCTATATATATTTTCGTATTTCCTCTAATGTCAATTACACCATAACTATTGTCTCTTTTTACTACATATAATTCAGAATCACTATCCATTAACTCAATACTATCATATATAATTTGTACTTTTGTTTCTCGATTGGCTGACATGATTCCTACTTTTTTATTGGTTTCTACTAAAAAGTCTCCTGTATTTAATAAATAGGTAATATTATCATATTTTGGTTCTAATATAACGGTTCCATCTATTCCTATTACACCATATTGGTTTTTATCTTTCATTACGATTAACTGATTATTGAAGATTGCTTTTTGATTCACAAATTGACTATTTAACTCAACATATCCATAATCTAAAACTCTACTAGCATAGAATTTGTATAAATATGGCATCGTAAATATGGTAATTGTATTCTTTTCTTGTTCATAACTAAAGCTGATATTAAAAGCTTTTTCTAAACCTTCGGTTGATATATATAAAACACCATTGATTGCTTTTACTGGCTTTTTGATATATACATATTCATAATCAGCACTACTTTTTGTTAAATCTAATTTATATATTTTATTTTGCCCTAATTCGAAATTAGCTACTTCATTTGCACTTTGTACATAACATTTACTTTGTATTTCTGATTTTTCTGTATATTCTCCATTATAACTGTCATAACCAAAATAGGCTGCTACTTCTTTGATAGGTGCATATATGGTTCCATCACTTTCAAATACTAACATGTTTTTTAGTTTTTCATTAGCTTGTCCATCTAGTGTTAATCTCATAACTGTACTTTGGATATACATTAAATAAGCAACAAGTGCTATAATGATAATGATTACTAAAATAATGGCAACTAAAATAATTCTTGTTGTTTTCTTTTTCTTTTTTTCTTCTTTATTTTGAAAACTCTCTTCAATTAAATTCATTGTATATACCTCCATTTATTTGATATATCCATATTTTCGATAAAATTCTTCTCGAAAATTTCCCAGATTATCATTCTCTATTTCTATTTTAACCCTTTCCATTAAATTAGTCAAGAACCTTAAATTATGAATTGATAATAATCTGTCGCCTAGAATTTCATTGGTTTTTACTAGATGTCTAATATAGGCTCTCGTATAATTTTTACAAGTATAACAGTCACATTCTGGGTCTAATGGTCCCCAATCTCTTTCATAGGTTGCATTTCTGACTACTACTTTTCCATGAGAAGTCATAGCTGTTCCATTTCTAGCAATTCTAGTTGGTAATACACAATCACACATATCAATTCCAGCAATAGCTGCTTCTATCAAATAATCTGGTGTTCCTACTCCCATTAGGTATCTTGGTTTTTCTTTTGGCATCATTGGAGCTGTATATCTTAAAATATCTAAAAATTCTTCTTTTGGCTCTCCTACACTAATTCCTCCAATTGCATAACCTGGTAAATCTAATGCAATTAAATCTTGTGTACTTTTTTCCCTTAAATCTTTAAAAAATCCACCTTGAATAATGCCAAATAAAGCTTGCTTATCTACTGTCTTATGTGCTTCTTTACATCGCTTTGCCCATCGAGTAGTCCTTTCCATTGATTGTTTGGTATATTCATAACTTGCTCCATATTCTACACATTCATCAAATGCCATCATAATGTCACTACCCAAATCCTCTTCGATTCCCATAACACTCTCTGGTGAAAAGAAATGCTTACTGCCATCTAAATGAGACTTAAAAGCAACACCTTCTTCTGAAATGGTTCTTAAAGCGCCTAAACTAAATACTTGAAATCCTCCACTATCGGTCAAAATAGGTCTATCCCAGTTCATAAATTGATGCAATCCACCTGCTTCTTTTACAATTTTACTTCCTGGTCTTAAATATAAATGATAAGTATTTGACAAAATTATCTCTGCTTTTACTTCTTCTTTTAATTCTTCTGGTGTCATAGATTTTACGGTTGCTTGTGTGCCAACTGGCATAAATACTGGCGTTTGAATATCCCCATGGGGTGTGTGAATCACCCCTCTTCTTGCGCCTGTTTGTTTACATTCGTGTAATAATTCATAGGTTACTGCTGGTTTCATTTTATCTTTTCTCCTTCTAAATTTCTTTTAATGGTTAAGTTGTGCCTGTCCCACTTTAGCCAATGGCTAAAGTGGGACAGGCACAACTTAACCATTAGCATATAAACATAGCATCACCAAAGCTAAAAAAACGATATTTTTCTTTGACTGCTTCTTCGTAGGCATTCATAATATAGTCTTTTCCGACAAAAAGCGGATACTAACATTAATAATGTTGATTGTGGTAAATGGAAATTCGTTATCAATCCATCTAATATTTTAAATTGATAGCCTGGATAGATGAATATTTGTGTATCTCCTTCTGACTCTTTCATCTGTCCTTTTTCATCTGCAACTGTTTCTAATACTCTACAAGAAGTAGTTCCGAACAGCAATTACTCTTTTGCCCTTTTTCTTTGCTTCATTAATTTTATCCGCATCTTCTTGTTTGATGTAGTAATGTTCTGAATGCATTTGGTGTGCTTCTACGGTTTCTTCTTTTACTGGTCTAAAAGTTCCAATCCCTACATGTAATGTTACATTGGCTATTTCAATTCCTTTTCCTTCTAATTGTTCTAATAATTCCCTTGTAAAATGTAATCCAGCTGTTGGAGCTGCTGCTGACCCATTATCTCTAGCATATACTGTCTGATATCTTTCTTTTTGTTTTAGTTCTTCATGAATATAAGGTGGTAATGGCATTAGTCCAATTCGGTCTAATATTTCATTAAAAATTCCTTCATAATGAAATTCTACTTTTCTCGTTCCTCCGTGCCATAACTTCTAATATTTCAGCTATTAGTAATCCATCTCCAAAGATTACTTTTGTTCCCACATGTAGTTTATTTCCTGGTCTTACAATACTTTCCCAAATATCTCCTTCTATATTATTTAATAGTAAAAATTCAACATTAGCCCCTGTCTCTTTTTTTCCATATAATCGTGCTGGGATTACTTTGGTATCATTTCTTACTAAAACATCTCCTGGTTCTAAATAATCTACTATGTCTTTGAATATTTTATGTTCAATTGTTTGTTTTTCTTTGTTTAGCACCATTAGTCTTGATGTATCTCTTTTTTCCATTGGTGTTTGTGCAATTAGTTCTTCTGGTAATTCATAATTAAATTCTGATACTTTCATTTATTTTCCTATCTTTCTTTAAAATCTATTTCCTATTTTTTATTGTTTATTTATGAAATTCTTTAAGCATAACTTTATTCAACCTCTTCGGAAAGAGCTTTCTTCCATCCAAGTTTATTCATTAAATTTTCTATTAGTTCTCTAATTTCTTCTATCATATTTTCTGGCTCTTTAAATACATCTTCCATTTTATAAGAATCTTCAAAATTACTACTTTTGGCTGGTTTTAATGTATATATTTCTTCTGGTAATCCTATTTTTCCAGAAGTCGTGTTGATATTTTGATTCATATAATCTGTGTACCATTTTTTCTGTCCGATTAATATCTCATTTTCATAATCATATTTTTGGTAATCATGTAATTCTGGTCTTTCATAGCCATATTCTTCTGCATTTCTCTCCAATGAATGCAAAAATTCATGCAAAAATACTTCTTCTGGAAAAGTATTAATTCTCTGACTATATTTATACATATAACTTTTTGAGTCATTTGGTAATCGTATATTAGAAAATCCAATTCCATAATAATCCATAGAACCTAAACCTATCCAGTCATTTACTTGGATATCATTTTCGTGTTCTTCATCTCCGAAGCCTTACAATCGCAAAAATATGGTCATAATCATGTGAAGCTACGATATCTTTTATTTGATTTTCTATGTCTTCGGCTGCCACAAAATAACCAAATTCATTATCATAAGATAGACTAGATAATGGTGTATCAATTTGATAGATATCACATTCTGCTGTCATTTTTCCATTGGATAACTGATGGCAAGATGTTTCAAATAAATGGATGGTATTGGTAATGTCTCTAATATCACTTCCGACTGACTTCTAATTGAACTCTTTTTTGATTAATGGTTACCTCTGTTGTTCGAAAAATAAAGCATCCAAATTTCCAATTGTTGTTTTTCTCAACGATTCCTTCTTCTAGGCAGAAATCTGCAAACCATGCTTCCCCTCTTGCTTCTCCTAAATAACCTCCTAGTCTAAATCCAATATTTACTTCTTCTCTGTCTTTACTATTAAATATCAATTCTATTTTTTGCCAATCTTGTGTTCCTTCTATGGCAACGGATCTTTCTGTTGTTCCTTCTATGGATATTTGTGCTCCTACTCCTGATATCTCTTCTTTGGCTTCTACTTCTTGTGTTTTTACCATACAAGTTACTTTATATGGCTGGTTTTTCTCTACTTTCACTTTTTTATAAAACATAGCATCATTGTATTCTGGGTTTTCTATTTTATAGCTTTTTTTATTGTTATATCTTATTTCTTTGTCTCTTGTGAATCGAGAGGTATATAGATTGGTTTCACTTCTTATGAAGTCATTGAAATTGTTTATTTGATAGAATTGATAGGCAAAGTACAGTATCACTAATAAAATGGCTAGTGATATGATATAGCTTATTTTGTTCTTTTTTCTGTTTTGCTCCATAATTCTTCCTCCCTTGGTATTATATATGATTTTCTACTAGATATCAACTATACTTACTAGAAATTTTCCGATTTGCTTTTTATGTAAATATATGGTATAATAGAATTAGGTTAGTAAACACTACTGTAAAACAAAAAAATCCTCGCTACCATAGGAGGATACATTATTTTTTTAATTAAAGGAGGATTTATTATGAAACACTTAATCAACTTTGTAAAACGGCACTTCTTTGCTTTTCACAGCATCAGTTTAACATTCTCTCTTCTTCTTGGTACATTCTTATTACCTTTCGTAGAATACATGTCGGATGATGTTCCAGTTAATCTTATTTTGCTCATCCCATCTATCTTCATCGCAGGAATGTCCACCTTTGTTTCATCTACAATAATAGAACCTATTATAGATGAAAATGAAGAATTGAAAGATATAAAAGAGATAGCAGAATATATTATAGCTGAAAATAAAGAATTGAAAAAGACACTTAACCAGCTAAAAGTTAAGAATGCAAAAACGACACAAAAACTTGGTTCTGCATACGAAAGCGAAATAGAAAGATGGCGAAGGGAAGTTGCTTCTACGCTAAAAAAGGAACAATATGAAGATGATGAAGCTTATAGAGATGAATTTGCTTCCCAAATGGGAGATAAATTTGTTGAGTATTTATTGAAAAAAGCAAATCATTAGTGTTTCAAGCAAAACGAAAGAAAAGGGATTCCTCGCTAGGAATCCCTTTCTTTCATTTCTATTTTTCGGACTGCTTCATTCTCATTTTTTGCCTTAAGTCCACAAAATCATAAAATTAATTCTTATTCTTCTGTTTTTACTTCCTTAAAATCTAGCATACTTAAATTAATTCTATCTTGGTCATCGATATTAATAACTTTAACGGTAACTTTATCTCCAACATGAAGTACATCTTCTATGTTTTTAATTCTTTCCTTTGATATTTTAGAAATGTGTAGTAATCCTTCTTTTCCTCCACAACCCAAATCAACAAAAGCTCCAAAATTCATTAAGCGAACTACTTCTCCATAATAAATTCCACCAACCTCTACTTCTCTTACGATGTCTTCTACCATTTCTAATGCTTGCATTGCTTTTTCATTATCCGTTGAGTAAATAAATACTTGTCCATCTTCTTCAATATCAATTTTTACACCAGTTTCTTCAATGATTTTATTAATCATTTTTCCACCAGGTCCGATGACATCTTTAATCTTATCTACTTTAATTTGTGTGCTTACAATTCTTGGTGCATAAGGAGAAATTTCTTTTCTTGGCTCACTGATAACAGGTGCCATAACATCATCTAAAATATGTTGTCTTGCTTTTCTTGTTCTTTCAAATGCTTCTTTGATAATATCATAGGTTAAACCATCACATTTAATATCTACTTGAATCGCTGTAATTCCCTTTTCGGTTCCACCCACTTTAAAGTCCATATCACCGAAGAAATCTTCTAGCCCTTGAATATCTACTAACATAACATAATCATCATCATTATCTGGATTCGTTACTAATCCAGTTGAAATTCCTGCTACTGGTCTTTTAATTGGCACTCCTGCTTGCATTAATGATAAGGTACTTCCACAGATACTTGCTTGTGAAGTAGAACCATTAGAAGATAATACTTCTGATACAACTCGAATAGCATAAGGAAATTCTTCTTTTGATGGTAATACTGGTACTAATGCTTTTTCTGCTAATGCTCCATGTCCTACTTCTCTTCTTCCTGGTCCTCTACTTGGTCTTGCTTCTCCTACAGAATAACTTGGGAAGTTGTAGTGATGCATATATCTCTTTGATTCTTCTGTATCAATTCCATCTAGCACTTGTTCTTCACTTATCATACCAAGTGTAGCAATGGATAATACTTGTGTTTGACCTCTTGTGAATAGAGCACTACCATGTACTCTTGGCAATAATCCTACTTCACATGATAATGGTCTAATTTCATCTAATTTTCTTCCATCGACTCTTTTATGTTCGAAATATATCATCTCTCTTACACATTTTTTCTCTAATTTGTAGATAGCTTCTCCTAAATCTTGTTTATGTTCTTCAAATGCTTCTTCTCCAAATTTTTCTGTATATGCCTCTTCTATTTTTTCGGTCAAGGCATCGATGTTTTTGTCTCTTGTTTCTTTATCCTCTTCTTGTACTTTTTCTTTCATTTCTTCTTTGAAATTTGCTTCCACAAATTCATATACATCATGGTCAACTTCAAAAGATTTGTATTCAAATTTTGGTTTTCCAATGTCTTTTTGCATCTTGTTAATAAATTTACAGATTTTTTTAATTTCTTTGTGTGCTTCTTTAATTGCCTTTAACATGATGTCATCTGGTACTTCATTTGCTCCTGCTTCAATCATAGTAATTTTCTTTTCAGTTGCTGCTACTGTTAGTGTTAAATCACTTTTTTCTCTTTCTTCTACGGTTGGATTGATGATGATTTTTCCATCTACTAGTCCAACATTTACTGCTGCTGTTGGTCCATTAAATGGAATATCAGAAATTGCTAATGCTGATGCGGCACCAATCATAGCCGCTACTTCTGGTGAGTTATCTTGTTCCACACAAAGTACAGTTCCTACTACTACTACATCATTTCTAAAATCTTTTGGAAATAGTGGTCTTAATGGTCTATCAATCGCTCTTGATGTTAGAATTGCTTTATCACTTGGTTTTCCTTCTCTTTTTAAGAATCCTCCTGGGATTTTTCCTACCGAATACAATTTTTCCTCAAAATCTACTGATAGTGGGAAGAAATCAATTCCTTCTCTTGGTTCTTTGGATGCTGTTACATTAACTAATACACATGTATCTCCATAACGTACTAATACACTTCCATTTGCTAAACCTGCCATTTTTCCTGTTTCAATTACTAGTTTTCTTCCTGCTAATTCTGTTTCATAACTTTTAAACATATTTTTCCTCCTTATTTTTAGATACTCTTAATGCTTTTGCTTTTAAGTATCTGTATGTTATTGTTTTTCAAGCAAGTTTAGATTGTAACCTCTACCATATACTATTATTTTTATATTGATTGTGATAACAGTACATGATACAAGCTACCTACCTAAATTCTTGCTTGCTTTTGCTTATCCCTTATGTTGTCACATTTAAATAATTAACAAAAAGCCCACGCAAAATCATAAGCTATGGGCTTTGTTTTCTTATTTTCTTAATCCTAATTTTTCAACTATATCTCTATATCTGTTGATGTCTTTTTTAGCTAAATAGTTTAATAGGTTTCTTCTTTTTCCTACCATTTTTAAAAGACCTCTTCTTGAGTGGTTGTCTTTTTTATGGATTTTTAGATGTTCTGTTAGTTCATTAATTCTTTCTGTTAAAAGAGCAATTTGTACTTCTGGTGAACCAGTATCGTTTTCTTCTCTTTTATGGGTATTAATGACTTCTTGTTTTCTTTCCTTTGTCATAGTTTTTCTCCTTTCTCAAGGTACATATTATTTACCTCTTATATTATGACCTTAAACTGAGCCTAAAGTTTTGGAGTTTTCTTAAAGCTAAGTAAAAGGTATGTCTTTTTCGACATACCTAGTATACTATATTCTGGAATAAATTTCAAGTGTTTTTCGTAGTAATTTAAATATTTTATTCCTAGTTTACTCTATTTTTTCTTTTATAAACCTAAAACATAAGGATTTTCTGCCGTTCCTTCTCCTCCAATAATTTTAGCATTATCTGAAATAGCAAAGACTGGATAGAAATCATATTCTGGATCATTACTATAATAAAATATTGTACCATCATAATTTATACCTGGATGACATAACCCATGCGCACTAAACGCATCGAAGATTACTTCTCCAAGGGTATCAGATTTTCTTGGAATTACATCTACATAAAATCCTAAATTACTAGTATCATTATATACTGAACGAGAAGCTAACCACACATAACTATTTGAAGTTTCTATTTTTATCCCTAAATTTTCAAGTTGCTTTACATCGTTATCACACTTTTCATCTCCTTCCTTAAATAAGCCTCTCCATTGACTCCATATTGAACTAGTAGCATACATTTCTTCTGTATCATTTTCAAATTTTGCACTACTTCCTAGACATCTTGCCTTATTTGATATTCCTTGCTTATCCATATATTCTTTTGCTTTATTATTCAGTGTATCTACTGCTTTATTATAAGAAGCTGCAGCCTTTTTGAAATTAGCATCCATAACATCGGCACCATCTGAACTTGTATACTTAAAATCAGATGCTGAAACTGTTGTATCTCCAGTTCCTAAAGGAACTGTCCCTACACTTTTTGTTGGAATAATTTGAAGTCCATAACTTGAAGAATTATCATATAATACTCTACAAGTCCTTCCATTATAATTTACATAAGGGCTTCTTTCTGCTTCTGTTGGGGCACTACTATTTATTTTCAACCTATTTATTGCTAAATCTTCTGTATTACCATTTCCTTCTGATAAACTACCTTTAAAAATGTCTGATAGTTTTATTTTATAATTTCCTTCTGTTGTTATTAATTCAATTTCTTCATTTAATTGATTATCATTTGGAACATTACTAAAATATTTATCTAATATTATCTTCAATTGTGTTGTTGTTATTTTCCCATCATTTTCTGCTTGAACTGCCAATATCTCTGTTTGTACTTCTTCTTTTATTTTAGCTATTTCTGTCATTTCTTTTGCTTCATTGGCTTTGGTTAATATTACATTATCTCCTGTTAATGTGCTAATACTTACTGCTGCTAAAATTAATAAGACAATAATGGTAATTACTAATGCAATTAAAGTAATACCATTGCTTGTCCTTTCTTTTTGATTTGTTTTCGTTAATTGTTTCCTCTTTTCCTCCTCTTTCTTTTGTTTTCTTGTTTCTTTTTTCTATTATTTACTATTTAAAACCATAGTATACATCTTTTTTCTTTCCATCTCTATTTCTCACCATAAAGATTTTAATATGCTACTATTTTTCAAAATATTTAGTAAATTATAATTTGTATTTTATCAATACTGTCTTTTATTGTTAACAAGTTTTTATCTTTTCCATACAATTTCCTAAAATATTACCAATTCCATACATTACATTTTTTTCATGAAAATTCATTCGATATTCTTTATTTATCAAAGAAAAATTTATTTACACAACATTTTCTATACTATCATATTTTGTGAAATTATCATGATTCTTTTTAGAAACTTTTGTAATTTCAATTCATTTTCTTTTGTTATATTCCTAAAATATAAGGACTTTCTACTGTACCTTCTCCTTCAGTAATTATAGCATTATTTGATATGGCAAAAATAGGATAAAAATTAAATGTTGAACTACTAGTCCAAGTATGACAAACATCACATAATCCATTAATATCAAAACTAGGCATAATTATATGATTATCAAATCCATCGAATGTTATTGGAAATACATTTACATAGAATGACAAGTGGTCCCTCTTATAAACAGAACGAGAAGCCAACCAGATATAACCATCCGAACTATTTATAATATTACCTAAACTTTTAAGTTGTTCAACATCCTCAACATAGTTTTGATCACCATTTTTAAATAGGTTATCCCATTGACTCCCATTTCCACTACTTGCTCCAGAATACATATCGGTAGTATCTGATTTAAAATCTGGTCTACCTCCTAAACATCTAGCTTTAGTTGCTATACCTTGATTATCCTTATATTCATTTGCTTTATTATTTAATTTATTGACAGCATTATTATAAGAAACCCCTGCCCTACGAACAACATCTGGAGCATAGGGATTCCCAAAATCAACCTCATGCGCTGACTCATCACTATCCCCCAACGTAACTGTTCCTACACTTTCTGTTGGAATAATTTGAAGACCATATGGTGAGGTATTATCATATAATACTCTACAAGCCCTTCCATTATAATTTACATAAGGGCTTCTTTCTGCTTCTGTTGGGGCACTACTATTTATTTTCAACCTATTTATTGCTAAATCTTCTGTATTACCATTTCCTTCTGATAAACTACCTTTAAAAATGTCTGATAATTTTATTTTATAATTTCCTTCTGTTGTTATTAATTCAATTTCCTCATTTAATTGATCATCATTTGGAACATTACTAAAATATTTATCTAATATTATCTTCAATTGTGTTGTTGTTATTTTCCCATCATTTTCTGCTTGAACTACCAATATCTCTGTTTGTACTTCTTCTTTTATTTTAGCTATTTCTGTCATTTCTTTTGCTTCATTGGCTTTTGTTAAAATTCCATTATCTCCTGTTAATGTACTAATACTTACTGCTGCTAAAATTAATAATACGATGATGGTTATTACTAATGCAATCAAAGTAATACCCTTATTTTTTCTTTCTTTTTGGTTTGTTTTTGTTAATTGTTTCATCTTTTCCTCCTCTTTCTTTTGTTTTTTCTCTTTTCTATTATTTACTATTTAAAATCATAGTATACATTACACTTCTTTCAATTTATTTTTAATGATAAAGCTTTCATATTCTACTACTTTTCAAAATAGCTCATAAATTACATTTTGTATTTTATCAATAATTAAAATTACTGTCAACAAGTTCACATTGTTTTCAAGAAGTTTTTTCAATAATTAAAAATTTATTTCCTTTTCTATTTCTTTTTTCAATTTTTTATAATATAATTTCTATATAATATAGATGTAAATACATTTATATTTTGATACTCTTTAAAGGAGTGATTTTTAATTATGAAAAAAATCTTATTTAGGGGCTGTGGTACAGCCATTAGTACACCTTTTAATGAAAATGGTGTAAATTTAAAAGAATTTGAAAAACTAGTAGAAAATCAAATTCAAAATAAAATTGATAGTATTATCGTTTGTGGAACAACTGGAGAAGCTTCTACTATGACAGCAGAGGAAAAATACCTAACCATCGAATGTGCTGTTAAAACTTCTCATGGAAGAATTCCCATTATTGCAGGTACTGGTGGAAACAATACCAAACAAGTCATTGAATACTCTAAAAAGATTGAAAATTTAGGAGTGGATGGACTTTTAATTGTTACCCCTTATTACAATAAATGTACACAAAATGGTTTAATCGAACATTATAAAGAAATTGCCAAAAATGTTTCTTTACCCATCATTCTTTATAGTGTACCTAGTAGAACTGGTGTTAACATTGAACCCAAGACATGTCTTGCCCTTTCTAAAATTGAAAATATTGTTGCTATTAAAGAAGCTAGTGGCAATTTATCACAAGTCGCTGAAATAGCACATTTATGCGGAGATAATTTATCGATTTATTCTGGTAATGATGACCAAGTTCTACCTGTTTTATCACTTGGTGGAATTGGAGTAATTTCTGTTTTATCTAATGTAATGCCAGCGTACACACATAATATGGTTCAAAACTTCTTCGATGGAAATATAGATATAGCAACTAAAATGCAACTAGATGCTGTTCCTTTCATTAAAGCTTTATTTAGTGAAGTAAATCCAATTCCTGTGAAAGCTGCCTTAAACATTTTAGGTTACCACTTTGGTATTCCTAGATTGCCTTTGACAAAAATGAGTGAAGAAAAAGAAATTTTATTGAAAAATGAATTATTAAAACTTCAAGAAAAGCAATCATAATTTAGTAAAATGTTATATCATAACACTATCTATTCTATGATAGCTTATGAATCAAAAAATATAAAACGAAATGTAGAAAGGAATGTAAAAAATGTTAGAAGTAATGGTAAATGGATGTAATGGAAAAATGGGACAAATCGTTTGTGATTTAGTCGAACAAAATGAAAATTTAGTATTAAAATCTGGATTTGATAAAAATGTAACGGGAGAATTTGCTTTTCCTGTTTTTAATAAAATTGAAGATATTACAGAAAAGCCAGATGTTATCATTGATTTTTCTGTTCCCATTGCAACTTTCCATATTTTAGAATATGCTGTTTCCAATCATATACCAATTGTTATTGCTACAACTGGTTTTTCCCATGAAGAAGAAAAACGAATTGAAGAATATAGTAAACAAATCCCTATTTTCAAATCCGCTAATATGTCTTATGATATTATGATTATGAAAAAATTAGTACAATGGCTTGCTCCTCTTTTAAGTGATACTGATATTGAAATAACCGAAACACATCATAATCGAAAAATAGATAGTCCAAGTGGAACCGCACAAATGCTTGCTGATACAATTAATCATTCTCTTGAAAATAATCTTCATTGTGAATATAATAGACACGATAAACGTGAAAAAAGAGATAAACACGAAATTGGTATGAATTCTATTCGTGGTGGAAATATTGTTGGCGAACATGTTGTTCAATTTTTTGGAGAATTTGAAACTTTTGAATTAAAGCACACTTCTTACTCTCGTAATGTATTTGCAGAAGGTGCTATCAAGGCTGCTAAATTTCTTGTTGAAATGCCAGAAGGCTTATATAGTATGGAAGATATGTTTCATATCTAAAATTTTTAGCTTTCCCCACTGGTTCCGGGTTTAAATGGGGACATTCAAATGAATGTCCCCAT
>JAAWAX010000016.1 GCA_022792395.1 Clostridia bacterium | reverse complement strand
GGACTTAATTTTGTACTATTTTCTATGCTCTCTTTCGTCGCAAAAAAGTAACCAAATTTTAATTCATTTCTTTTTCTAAAATAATTCATTCTCCCATATAATTCGCCTAGCATTACAGCTGAATTTACTCCAAATCTAGTTATCAAATCTCTGTTAGTCATTATAAAATTTGTACCAATAATATTTTCTTTTGACATAGCATGTCCTCCTTTTATATTTTTAAAGAGAAAGTAATTTATAAAACAAAACTACTTTCTCTTTGATTTGATTGTTCTATTTTTTGCCTAAATTGTAAGGCTTTTTGAATGTTGCTTAAAATGTAGCGACAAAATGAACCACACACCTCCTTGGTGTCCCCCTTCTCCAGTTGGATTATATAATGTTACTAAGACCACTACTTGTGGATTATCAATTGGTGCCACACCACAAAAAGAAGTAACATACTTATTGGTATTAACACCATCTTCTGATGTACCTGTTTTTCCTCCAATTCGATAACCTGCTACTTTCGCATTTTTTCCTGTTCCTTCTGATACAACTGATTCCATCATACTTAATACTTTTTCTGAAGTTTCTTTCGAAATAACCTCACTATTGATTTTAATTGGTACATCTCGAATCTCTCCTGTCTGACTATCGATTATTTGTTTCACCACTCTTGGTTGCACACTTTTTCCACCATTGCTGATTGCTGATACTGCCGTTACTAATTGAATTGGTGTTATTTCAAATCTTTGACCAAAACTAATTGTTGCTAACTCAACTGGTCCTGCCTTATTTTCTGCCAAAAATATACTATTAGCTTCTCCTGGCAAATCAATTCCAGTTCTATTCAATAATCTAAATTGATTCAAATAACTATAATATTTTTGTACTCCTAACTTTTGTCCTAATCCTATAAAAACTGGATTACAAGAATTCATTAATCCTAATCGTAAACTTTCAGAACCATGTGGTCTATAGTGCCTCCAACATTTAATTCGAACACCTGCTACTTCAATTGAACCAGTACAAGAAAATTGATTTTCTTGATCAATATCTGTTACCAACCCCTCTTCAATAGCTGCCGAAGCTGTAATCAATTTAAAGACGGAGCCTGGTTCATACGTATCTGCAATTGCCTTATTTCTCCATACAGCTTGTAAATTTTTAGTTTTCTCTGCTTGTTCCATATTATCCCAAACTTCTTTTAATTCTTCTGTATAAGCTTGATAGGGTTGATTTAAATTATAATTTGGATAAGTTGCCATAGCCAAGATATCTCCATTTTGTGGATTCATAATTACAACATTTCCACCATCTGTGCACACATTATCAATACATGCTTCTTCCAAATATTTTTCAGCAATAGATTGAATATTTAAATCTATGCTAAGCACCAAATCATTTCCATCAATCGCTGATACATAAGTTTCACCTTCTTCGCCTATTTCTCCACCTTTGGCATCTGTATGACGTTGTATCGCTCCTTGTTTTCCTTTCAGTTCTGTATCATATTTTGCCTCGATACCATCTAAACCTTGATTATCGCTTCCACAAAACCCTATTACTTGAGAAGCAATGTTGCTATATGGATAATATCTTTTTGTATCTTCATCCATATTAATTCCTACTGTTATATTATTTTGTTCCATCCATACTCTTAACCTATCTGTTTTTTCTTTATCTACTTTTTTAGCAATTGTTTCTATTGAACTTCTTTTAGTCACTTTTTTTAATGTTTTTTCATAGTCCAACTCAAAAATTTCAGCTAGAATTTTAGCCACTTTTTCTTTATCTTCTTTTGCTATATTTCCTGGATTTACAGTAACTGTCTCTACTGTACTACTAACAGCTAATACATTTTTCCCTGTACTATCAAAAATAGTTCCTCTCTTTGGATTGATTGTTCTATCTAAAGTTTGTTGTTGGTATGCCATACTAGAAAGTTCTCCTCCTTGTATCAATTGAATATATCCGATTCTTCCTATTAAGCATACAATAATTAAAAAGGTTATAAATAATGTGTTTCTCATTTTCTTTTTACTTGATAATTTAATTGGTATCATATAAAAATCCTCCTAATCCATTTTATTAGAAAGATTTCTGTTTATTCAAAATCATAAAAAAAACTACCAATAGGGATAAACCTTTTGGCAATTTTAATGAAATATTTTATTTATTATTTGTTCAAACCAATTTTCCTCTTCCTCTACTACTACTTCTTCTGATGCAGATTCCACATAATCTTTTTTTGGTAATGTTATATACATGGTTTGTTTATTGGTCAACTTTTGCATTCCCAATTTTTCTTTTGCTAATTTTTCAATAGTATTTAAGTTCACACTATTTTCTATACTCACTTTTAATTGTTCATTTTCTTTTTCAATAGTAGATAACTCTCTTTTTAAAGTTTGTACACGATTAAATTTTTCATTAATCTGTGAGTTGCGATAACTTATGGTTAAAAGTATAATAAATATACCAATAACTACTAATGTTAATTTAGTTTGTCTCTTCTTTTGTTCTTTTGAAATCTTAATATCCTGCTTTGGTAAATCTTCGACTACTCTTATTCTTGTCTTCTGTGATTGTTTTCTTCTTTGTATATCTGGCTGTATTTTTCGTGGACTTGTTCCATATTCATATCTACTTCTTGCCATAAGTTATTCACCTCCTTTTTATTAAATCCCTATCTATTCTTATCTTTTACATTTTTTCGAAAATTCTAAGTTTAGCACTTTTACTTCTTGTATTTTTTTCTAATTCTTCTTTCGTTGCAACAATTGGCTTCCTTGTTAAAATTTTACCAAGAGATTTTGCTCCACATACACAATATGGCAAATCACTTGGGCAAGTACATTTCCCTTTTGCTTCGATAAAAGCATTTTTTACCGCTCTATCTTCTAACGAATGGAAAGTTATAACACATAATCTTCCACCTTCTTTTAAACAATCTATACTATCTTTTATCGTATTATATAATGGTTTTATTTCATTATTTACTTCAATTCGAATGGCTTGGAATGTTCTTTTCGCTGGATGTCCATCTTTTTGTTTTGATTTTGGTATTGATTTTTCGATTATTTCTGTTAACTCTTTTGTAGTTTGTATCAGATGTTCTCCTCTTACTTTGCAAATATTTTTAGCAATTTGTCTTGAAAATCTTTCTTCTCCATATTCATAAATAAGATTCGCTAATGCTTCTTCTGAATATTCATTAATCACTATTTCTGCTGTTAGTTCCTGGCTTTTATCCATTCGCATATCTAAAACATTTTCTCCTAGATAACTAAATCCTCTATTTCTTTCATCTAATTGGTAAGAAGAAACCCCTAAATCTAAAAGAATTCCATCTACTTTATCTATATTAAATTGTTCTAATATATCTTTTATGTTGTCATGATTATCATGAACATATTTAACATTAGGAAATGATTTTAAATTGTTTTTGGCAGCTTTTAAGGCTTCCTCATCCCTATCAATTCCTATCAAAATTCCTTCTAGGGATAATTTTTTTACAATTTCCTTACTATGCCCTGCTCCTCCTAATGTTCCATCCACATAAATTCCTTCTGGTTTTATTTTAAGTCCTTCTATACATTCTGCTAACATGACTGGTTTATGCCTAAATTCCAAGTCTACACTCCTTATTTTTAGATTTCCTTTCTTATTTATTAAAAACAACTGGTAATTCACAAAATTACCAGCTGTTTTCTTTTTCTATGTTTTTTCTTTTGGTTCTTTCTTAATCTTATGTTAAAATTTTCTTTTGCGTTTTTCATTTTTTGGCTTTATCTTTGGTATTTCCTTTTCTTTTGTTTATTTTTCTTTTGTTTTCTTGTTGCTAAATTAAAAGTTTATAGCCTTTGTCTTTTGTCTTCTTATCTTTGGTTTCGTTTTCTTTCGTGAACTTTTCTTTTGTATATTTATCTTTTGTAATTGAACTTTTTATCTTTTGTATCTTCTTCTTTGGTATCTATATAAACTTTTGCAAGTTATATACCTAACATTGTCATATTTTCGGCAATTTCATCTGCTGAAATATTTTCATCGCAATTTTGCCATGTTTGTTTATCCCAAATTTCAAGCCTTGTTCCTACTCCTATAATGACAGCTTCTTTCTCTAAATTAGCTGCTATTCTTAAGTTGTTAGGAATTAAAAATCTTCCTTGTTTGTCAATTTCACACTCTGTTGCACCAGATAAGAAAAATCTTACAAAGTTTCTAGCATTTTTATCAGAAAGAGGTAATGTTTTTAATTTAGTTTCAAAATTTAACCACTCATTTTGTGAAAACGCAAATAAACATCCATCTAATCCTTTTGTTACGATGAACTTTTCTCCCATATCATTTCTCAATTTTGATGGCATAATCACTCTGCCTTTTACATCTATGGAATGCTCATATTCACCAATTAGCAATTAATTTTCACTTCCTTCCACTTTCTTACCACTTTGTACCACTTTTCTCCACTTCACTTAAATTCTAATACAACTTTTCTCATTTTGCAAGCCTTTTTTTAATTTTTTTTACTTTTTTACTATTTTTTTGTTATGCCTTAACTCTCTATTGTCTTTTCTTACTGTTTTTTATAGAACTATTTGTGTTATATTTCTCCTATTTTCTCATCAATAGTTCGTTCTTTTTTCAATTTCTAATTGCTATACTTTTTTATATTATTTAATTTAAATATAAGGAGGCACCTTTATGAAGAGTGAAGAAAAAATTTTGAGAAAAAACATAGGAAAGAAAATTAAACTAGCTAGGTCAAAAGCAGAATATACCCAAGAACAATTAGCAGAAAAACTGTCATTGTCTCCTAGATACATTAGTCAATTAGAAAGAGGAATTGCTTTTGGAAGTGCTACTACTATTATTAATGTTTGCAAAGCACTTCATATAAATTCTGATTTTCTATTTAATGACTTAATTAATAACAAGACTTCTATTTTAGACAATATTACAGATGACAAATTTTTAGAAGATTATATGAAATTGAATGATTATAATAAAAATGTTTTATCTGTATTAGCCAATGAATTGATTAAAATGCAAAAAGATGCCTAAAGGTTACTTTAGGCATTTA
Organism: Clostridia bacterium; assembly: GCA_022792395.1. Lineage (GTDB taxonomy): Bacteria > Bacillota > Clostridia > TANB77 > CAG-508 > CAG-269. The sequence continues at coordinate 1,573 of JAAWAX010000016.1, read as the reverse complement.
ATTTATGGTTGTACTAGTTGGTCCTGTACCCACTACATTTTCTTGTAAAGATCTCCAAGTATTACATCCTACAATTCCATCTGCTGCTAATCCTCTTGATTTTTGATAGGATGTAACTGCGTTTTGTGTCGCTGCTCCAAAAATTCCATCTAATCCTCCTGTTCCATATCCTAATGTATTTAAGTCATCTTGTGCAATTAATACATAGTTACTTAAGCTTCCTCGTCTAATCGTTGGAAATCCTCCTGTGGAACAAGCGGCTTTCCCGAAAACGTTTGTCAAAATGCACCCATGTTGGTGTTAATCCGTATCGGTTCTACATAACTCCATACACCTGAATTATTAGCAGAATTCCATAGTCTTGTTCTTTGTGATGATGATATGGTTTGCCCTACATCAAATGCAACTCCTGCATAATGTTGTGACTGTGTACACACAGTTGAACTTTTCTTTTTTGAACTATTTCTATTTTAGAAACAGTTCAATTTATACTAATTTATTTATATCTATTTTCAACTCAAATTTTACTGATTTATCGTGATAAATATAAATTTTATCAATTAACATACTTAGTATTGCTTTATCTGGCTCGTCACTTTCTATAATTTGATTAAAATAGTCTATTGTCTGTTTTAATTTTTCTTGCTTAATTTCTAAATCTTCGTTTTGTAATTCTTGCAATTTCTTTTTGACTTTTTCTATCTCTTTATATTTTTCTTCTTCTAAACTCTTATATGTATTTTCTATAAATATTCTTTTATCTTCTGTATTAATAGCTATTTCTTTAATTCTTTGAGAAACTAAAACCTTATATTCTACTTCTAAATTTTTTAGACTTAATCTTAATTCTTCAAAATTTTTCTTTTTAGTTGATTTATATTCTTCCAACTTTAGATTGTTTATTTCAGTTATATAATTATCTCTTAGCAGTATCAAAAAATTCTTAAAATTAGCAAGCAATATGTCTTCTCTCACATTATGACATACACATCTTGATTTTCCGTATTTTCTATAACTTACGCACTCATATAGTTTTTTAGGAATATAATCTTCCTTTTTACTACGAACTCTTGCAACTCCTGTAACACTACCACCACATTCGCCACATCTTAAGAATCCACTAAATATATAATCTCGCTTTTTCTTTGTATACATACTAGAATTTTTTACTCTCTTTCTCATCATTTCTTGTACTCTTTCAAATTGTTCTTTTGAAATAATTGCTTCGTGATGATCTTTAAATATGTATTGATTTTCTCTTTCTATTTTTTTACCTTGCTTATGAATATCTTTTCTTTCAGTTTTATGGGTAATTGCTGTACCTATGTAAATTTCATCTTTCAAGATTCTTTTTATCATATAAATGTCCCATAATTTCTTGACTGGCTTTTTATAACTTTTTCCCTTTTTGGTTAATTCTCTCTCTATAACTTGTGATGGTGTTAAAAAATCATATTCAAAATTTAGTTTTTGACAAATCTTTCTCATTCCTAGTCCTTGCTCATATAAATCAAATATTGTTGTTATAGTATCTCTCACACTTTCATCAACTATTAATTCTCCTTTTTTAGCT
>JAAWAX010000002.1 GCA_022792395.1 Clostridia bacterium | reverse complement strand
GACAAAGAAAATATAAAAATAAATTATAAATTTGCTATATAAAACAATATATAATAATTTTTCAAAAGTTTATCGTTCAAGCTAATTTTCGAAGAAATTCTAAACAAATTTTGTGGCACCCTTCCATCAATAGATGAACTCTTTCCACAAAATTTATTAAGAATTTCTAACTCAATTACTTTCAATCAAAACTTTTTCAAAATTAATTATATATTGTTTATATAAATTTATAATCTATCATAAAAGGAATTGCTACTGGAATGCAGATGATATAGACAATATCTTAAAAACATTAGAAGAAAACCAAGTAAAAATAACTTTTTTTATGGTAGGAGAATGGATTGAAAAATTTCCAGAAGCAGTAAAAAAGATACAAGAAGCAGGACATGAAATAGCAAGCCATAGTGATACACATCCACATGTTAATAACTTAAGTTATGAAAAAAATATAGAAGAAATTGAAAAAAGCAATGACAAAATCGAAAAAGCCACTGGAAAAAGGACTAAAATTTATAGAGCACCTTATGGTGAATACAATGACACAGTTATAAAAGCAGCACAAGATAAGGGATACTATGCCATACAATGGAATTTAGATACTTTAGACTATACTGGATTAACACGGAGAAGAAATGTGGAAACGTTTAGATAGTAAAATCAAAGCAGGAGATATTATTTTGAGTCATAATGGAACGGAACATACAGCAGATAGTTTAGATATGTTATTAAAAAATATAAAACAAAAAGGGTTAGAAGTAGTTACCGTATCTGATTTAATTTATTTAGAAAATTACACCATCAATAGCAATGGAACCCAAATCAAAAAGTAGTTATATGTCACGTATTTGTTCAACCGCGAAAAATTGTGAAGCAATTTTTCTGTGAATGGCACATAGTATGATAAAAATTTATTTTTTATGATAAGAACAAAAGTGACATGATAGAAAAATATAATTTTTTAGAGTAGTTATATGTCACGTATTTGTTCGACCGCGAAAAATTGCGAAGCAATTTTTCTGTGAATGGCACATAGTATGATAAAAATTTATTTTTTATGATAAGAACAAAAGTGACATGATAGAAAAATATAATTTTTTAGAGTAGTTATATGTCACGTATTTGTTCGACTGCGAAAAATTGCGAAGCAATTTTTCTGTGAAATGAAACATACTATGATAAAAAATTTATTTTTTATCATAGTATAAAATTACCAAAAAAGGGAATAACAGTATTATAAAAATAAATAATAGGGGATGAAAAATGTCATTCATTGGTGTTATTGCAAGCAAAAAATGTTTTGAAAACATAAAAAAGAAAGTAACAGAAAAAATAAAAGATGAGAACATAAACTTCATACAAATCAATTTAAGAAGCATAGAAAATGTAAAAAATATTAAATTCGAAACCATAATCATAGAAGACAATTTAGAAAAATTCAAAAATCACCAAGAAATTTTAAAAAAAATTTTAGAAAATACACAATATATGATGATAAATACAGACAAAAATCCAGAACAAGAAAATATAAAAAAACTACCCAATCGAATTACTTATGGATTAAATCAAAAAGCAATGGTTACGGTATCTAGCATAAGCGAAACAGATATTTTAGTATATTGGCAAAAAAGTTTGGAAAATAGAGAGGGTAAAAAAGTAGAAATCGAGGAAAGAAGGATAAAAAAAGAGGAAAGTCAGCTTTTAAAAACTTATGAAATATTAATTATTTATACACTTTTTAAACTATATCATAAAAGCATAATGAAGGAAATGTAGGAAAAATCTAACTTTTTTGAATAAAATTAACTTTTTATGTAGACAAATCCAAAAAAATGATGTATAATAGTAACTGTAATAGTCGTGCGTAAGGAAAAATATACAATGGCAAAATCATAAGAACAAGGATTTTGCAAATGATGAAAGATTAAAAATAGGGAGGAAAAGAATTTGGATACTAATTATTTAGAAAACAACTATTTAACATTAGTTGGAAAAGTTACAGGAGAAAAAGAATTTAGTCACGAGATTTATGGAGAAAGATTTTATATCTTTAAACTAGGAATTCCACGTTTAAGTGGGAATCAAGATATTATACCAATTACCATATCAGAAAGACTAATTGGAGAAGATACCTTGACAGAAGGTAAAAAATTATTAGTAAAAGGTCAATTTAGGTCTTACAATAGTTATGAAAATGAAAAGAACAGACTTATCTTAACTGTATTTGCGAAAGATGTTATGGAAGTAGAAGAAAAAGAAGAGGAAGAAGAAAATGAAATGGTAAAAAAAGATACCATAACCAATGAAGTAGTATTAGTTGGATATTTATGCAAAAAACCAATTTACAGACAAACACCATTTGGAAGAGAAATATCAGACATATTACTTGCTGTTAATAGAGCTTACAACAAATCAGACTATATACCATGCATTAGTTGGGGAAGAAATGCAAGATTTTGTCAAAACCTAGAAGTTGGTTCACAAGTAAAAGTAGTAGGAAGAGTTCAATCAAGAACCTATGAGAAAAAACAGGAAGATGGAACCGTTCAAACAAGAGTTGCTTATGAAGTATCAGTAGGAAGTTTAGAAGTAATAGAAGAAAAAATAGCAGAAAAAGAAGAAGCAACAGAAGGCGAAACAGAGAATCAAGAAGCTGTATAAGATTGTATAAGTAATGAAATAAATTATGGTAAAAAGTATCAAAAGACTAGTCTTTTGATACTTTTTTTGATATAATCAAAAAAAAACAAAAAGGAGAGAATTCATGAAAGAAAAAGAAGAGAAAGAAAAAATAAATGCATCTTTAAAATTTACCATAATAGCAGTCATTTTAATAGCAATTTTTTGTATAGCTATTACACCAGTAACTTTACAAAATGACACTTATTATACCATAAAAGTAGGAGAACACATAGCACAAAGTGGAATAGATGGACAAGATCCATTTTCTTGGCATGAAGATTTAGCTTATACCTATCCACATTGGGGATATGATTTAATTACGTATTTTATCAATCAAGCCTTTGGATTAACAGGAATTTATATAACAACTTGCATCTTATCAGTTATTTTAGGACTATCCATTTATTTTGTAAATACTAAATTAGTTAAAAATCAGTTGTTTTCATTTTTTATTACGATTGGCGTTATGTATGTGATAAGAGATTATGTGGCAGCTAGAGCTCAATTAGTAACTTTTATTTTATTTATTTTAACCATTTATTTTATTGAAAAATTCATAGAAACTAAACAGAAAAGATATGCAGTAGGCTTAATCTTAATACCACTTGCGATAGCAAACCTACATGTTGCTGTGTTCCCATTCTATTTTGTGTTATATTTACCTTATATAGCAGAGTACTTAATTGTTTTGCTAGGAGAAATTATCCTATATAGAAAAGTGGAAGAATTTTTATTAAAAATAAAAATAAAACAATATGAGAAAAAAGTAGGACAAGAAGAAAAAGTAGAATTGTTAAAGAAAAAACAGCAAGAATTAGAAGGAAGAATAGACAAAATCAAAATCAAAAGAACAAAAGAATTACAAAATCCATACAAAATTAAATTTACAAAAAATCCAAATGTAAAATGGTTAATTCTAGTTATGGTGATTTGTCTATTAACAGGTCTAGTAACACCATTAGGAACAACACCATATACCTATTTGGTAAAAACAATGCAAGGAAATACAACACAAAATATTAATGAGCATTTACCAATGACTTTAGCAACTGATACAGATGCGATGTGCATGCTAGTTTTATTTCTATCCATATTAATCTTTACGAAATCAAAAATTCGATTAGTAGATTTATTTATGATAGGTGGGTTATGCTTCTTGATGATAGATTCTAGAAGACAAATAACCATGTTTACCATTGTTGGTTCTGTTATTTTTAACCGTCTAATCATGGAACTAATAGAAATTTATGTAGGACATAAGGAAAAAGAAATCATAGAAAAAGGATGTAATGTCATAGGAATTGCTGTAATAACACTAGTAACAGTAGGATTGAGTTATTATTTAGGAAAAGACAAATGGGATGACCAATATATAGATGAAAGTACCTATCCAGTACAAGCTTCCGATTTTATTCTAGAAAATATTAATTTAGAAACAGCTAGATTTTATAATGAATATAACTATGGAAGTTATTTGTTATTTAGAGGAATACCAGTATTTATTGATTCCAGAGCCGATTTATATGCTCCAGAATTTAGCGGAAAAGAAGAAGACATTTTCTCGGATTTCATTAATACTTCTGGTATTGGAACATTTTATGGAGATACTTTTGAAAAATATAATATTACCCATGTAATTACCTATAAAAATTCAAAAATGAATATGATTATTACCAAGACAGAAGCTTCAAAATATAAGGAATTATATCAAGATGATTATTTTGTGATTTATGAACGAATCTAGCAAAAAATAAGGCGTTAGAAGTTTCGTTTTAGGAAGGAATGAAATTAAAAATGGAAAGTGAAGAGGGGAAATCTCTTGTAAAAAAAGAGAAAAAATTGAGCAAAGAAATGATTTTATTAATTGCGATTATATTAATGATTATAGTAGTCGACCAAGCATTTAAAATTTGGATACAAAGCGTAGAACAAATTAATGTTATTTCTAGCGTGTTAAATTTTAAGATGAGTCAGAATACAAGTGCAGCATATGGAATAGGGTCGAATTCAACCATAATGTATCTTGCTACAAATGTAGTAATTTTAGGAATAATTTGTAAATTTATTATGACACAAAATGAATTTGTGGATATCAAGTTAAAAATATTTTTGAGCTTTATATTGGCAGGTGGTCTTTCGAATGTGATAGATAGGCTAATGAGAGGATATGTAACAGAGTTTATTGATTTTGGACAAGTGATAGGATTACCGATTTTTAATATAGCAGATATTTTCGTGCTAATTGGTTGGGTGGCAGTAGTAGCCATATTGGCAAATTTTACAGTAAAGGAATGGAGAAGCAAGAAGGTAGAGAATAGTTTAGAAGATAAGGATAAAAAGTAAAAGAAGAAACTTTGAATAAGAGAGGATGAAACCAGATTTGGAAACTTTTATAGTAAAAAAGGAAGAAGTAAATCAGCGAATTGACAGTTATTTGGCGAAACAAAAAGAGGAACTTTCTAGGGTTACCATTCAAAGATTAATAGAGGAAGAAAAAATTTTAGTCAATGGGAAAAAGACAAAAGCCTCTTATAAAATACAAGAAAAGGATGAAATAACAGTAGAAGAAGAAAAACCAAAAGAAATTGAGTTAAAGGCACAAGATATTCCAATCGAAATTATTTATGAAGATAGTGATATAATCGTAGTAAATAAACCAAAAGGAATGGTGGTACATCCAGCTAACGGAAATCCAGATGGAACTTTAGTAAATGCTATTATGGCAATTTGTAAAGATTCCTTATCTGGTATTGGTGGAGAAATTAGACCAGGAATTGTTCATCGAATTGATAAAGATACATCAGGAATTCTAATTGTTGCCAAGAATGATAAGGCACATATCAATTTAAGTGAACAAATTAAAAATCATGAAGTAAAGAAAACTTATATTGCTCTCGTAAGAGGAATGGTAAAAGAAAATGAGGCAACCATTCATATGCCAATTGGAAGAAGTACAAAAGATAGAAAGAAAATGGCAGTAACTCAAAAAGGAAAAGAAGCGATTACACATTTTAAAGTGATAGAGAGATTTTCAAAACACAATTGTACTTTATTAGAAGTGAAGATAGAAACAGGAAGAACTCATCAAATTAGGGTCCATTTAGCACAAATAGGATATCCTATTATAGGAGATACAACCTATTCCAATGGAAAGAATCAATGGGGAATACAAGGACAATGCTTACATGCAAAAAGTCTGCAGTTTCAACATCCTTCTAATAAAAAGGAAATGTTTTTAGAAGCAAGGTTACCAGAATATTTTCAAGAAGTGTTGATTCAATTACAAGAAGAATAGAAGAAAATGGGATGGAAAGTAGTAGATATACAAAAAAGAAGAAAACAATAGTAAATGAAGAAAATTTAATAGGTGATTAATTTGGAAGAATTAAGATTACAAAAATATTTAGCAGAAGCGGGAGTTACTTCTAGAAGAAAAGCAGAAGAATTAATAAAGCAAGGAAAAATAAAAGTAAATAGCAAAGTGGTGACAGAACTTCGGAACCAAAGTAAATCCTAAAAATGATAAAGTAGAATATGAGGGAAAAATAGTGGTAATGCAAGAAGAAAAGGTTTATATCTTGTTAAATAAACCAATTGGCTATGTAACAACTGCAAAAGACCAATTCAATAGAGAATCTGTATTAGATTTAGTAAAAGTAAAACAAAGAATTGTACCAGTAGGAAGACTCGATATGTATACTTCAGGTGCATTAATATTGACAAATGATGGAGATTTTGTGTATCAAGTAACTCATCCAAAACATGAGATAGAAAAAACTTATACGGTTACGATAAAAGGAATTGTGCAAAAAGAAGAGGTAGAACATTTAAAAAATGGTGTAAAAATAGAGGATTATATTACAAGACCAGCAAAAGTTAAAATTTTAAAAATAGAAGAAGAGAAAAATCAATCAAGATTAGAAATTACCATTCATGAGGGGAAAAATAGACAAGTTCGTAAAATGTGTGAAGCAATTGGTCATAAGGTATTGGCTTTACATAGAAGCAAAATTGCAGGAATAGGAGTTAAGGATTTGCCACTTGGAAAATGGAGATATTTAAGTGAAAAAGAAATAGAAAGGTTAATAAGAGGAAAATGAAAAATGTTATTATTTTTGGATGTCCAAGAGCAGGAAAGACAACAAGTGCCAAAAGATTGAATGAAGAATTGAAATTTAGCATTATTTCTATTGATTCTATAGTAACAGCATTTGAAAGAATCTTTCCCGAAATGAATATTAAACATGGTGGAGACATAATAGAAAAAGCCAAAAAATTTGCACCATTTTTATATGAATATATAGAAAGAGCCATTTGGGAATATACAGATAGGAATTTTGTATTGGAAGGATGGCATAATTTACCTGACTATTTTATGCCATTAATTAATCAAGAAAATTATGTTGTTATTTGTTTAGGATATCCAAATGCAGATGAAAAAGATTTATTTAATAAAATAAGAAAAAATGATACAGAACATGACAATACAGTTAATGTAACAGATGAACATTTAAAGAATTTAATTCATGAAAGTAAGATATCTAGTGAACTTTTAAAAGAACAATGTCAAAAGTGGGAGATTCCATTTTTTGAAACAGATAAAAATAGGGAACAAGTATTAAATAAAGTTGTGAAATATATCAAAAAAGCTATTTACAATTAAAAAAAATATCGTTATAATAACAATAGCGAAAGCAAAAGAAAAGGTGAGAAAAACAAATGAATCAATTAAAATTCAAACCAGAAGGTTGGAATCATGAAATTACACCACTCAATCAAGAAAATATAGACAATTATATCAATACAGATGAAGTATTACAAGGGTTAGTCAAAGAATGTGATAAAAATTATAACTTACATATTGAATTCGAAAATGGGCTAACTGGAATTATGCCAAGACAAGAAATAGAAGCGGTTAACATAGAAGAAGATGGACTACCAAGAACCAACCTATGTACAGGAAAAGTGCATAAATTTGTACAATTTAAAATAAAGGAAGCAAAAGATAAAAACAATATCATTTTATCACGTAAAGAGGTGCAAGAAGAAGCTTTAGAATGGATAAAAAGAGATTTAAAAGAGGGGCAAAAAGTAACTGGAATTGTAAAGAATATAAAACCTTATGGAGCCTTTATTGAAATTGCAGGAGGGGTTGTAGGTTTAGCACACATAGAAGACCTATCCATTGCAAGAATCAAAACACCTTATGAAAGATTAAATATTGGACAAAAAGTAGAAGTTGTGGTAAAATCAATCGATAGAAATGAAGGTAAAGTTATTTTATCGCATAAAGAAACATTAGGTTCATGGGAAGAAAATGCTAAAAGATTTATGATAGGAACAAAAGCAAAGGGAATTGTTAGAGAAACAGAGAAAAATAAAAATGGTATTTTTATTGAATTAACACCTAATTTAGTAGGAATGGCAGAATATGAAGAAGGGCTTGTATATGGGCAAATGGTAGATGTCTATATCAAGAAAATAGATAACGAAAGAAAAAAGATAAAATTAGTAATTGTTTAAAACAAAAGTTGAGAGACTAATAAATTAAAATAATTTATGGCATACTATTGCTTAAAAGCAAGTAGTAGCAAAGGAGGGAATTAAAATGGTTGAAGATAACCAAATTAAAGCACAAGTATCACCTTTTGCTATTAGGGAAGGTGAAATCAAAACATTTGATGGAAAAGATGGATATGTATCTATGAATCAAATTGTACATAAAATAGACATAGGGCATATCAATGAAATTCATTTTGCTATATTGGATTTAGTAAATGAATTTGAATTTATCACATCAAGACAATTATATCAAATGTTAGAAATTAAAGGAATTGACCCAAAATCTCAAGATAAATTAAATAATAAATTAGACCAACTTGTTAAATCTAAAATATTAACAAGATATTATTTCACATCAGATGAAGGAAAGGGAATCTATCGTATTTATTGTTTAGAAAAAATGGGAAAATATTTATTAAATTCAAAGGAAATTGATTGTAAGTGGCAACCATCCGATAATACGAAACCAGTTCCAATGATTAAGAAAAGATTAGCAGGAAATCAAACATTAATTGCGTATTTACGAAAAGTAAAAGCTTTTGATAGTTATGTGGTAAAACCAGCTATTACAGCAAAAGTATCTGGAAAAGTATTTAAAGCAACAGGCGGAAGTGTAAAATTAACCAAAAATAAAAAATCTATTCAATTTGTGTTTGAAGTAATTAGAAGAGAGGATGAATGGCAAAAGAAAGCCGTTGATAAAGTAAGATTATACAAAGAATTCTATGAAAATTTTGTGCCAGGAGATTCAGGCTTTAGTAGCATTCCACAATTAATTTTTGTTTGTGAAGATGAAAAACATATGGCGGAAATATTTAAAGAAATCATAACAAACCAATTAGAAATACCACAAATCAAATTGTACTTTACAACTGATTTAAGACAAAATAAAGAAACATTAGAAGACACTTTAGTGGAATTTAAATTAGTAGATGGTAAATACAAAATGGAGAATATTGAATTGAAATTATTAGGAATGTAATAAAAAAATGATTAAGAGATTGCCAAGAAGGATAGGTACCTTTTTGGTAATTTTTATGTTAAGTCTTTTAAAATTAGTGAAAATATGCTATAATGGTAATATAAATTGGTGAATGTGTTTGAGAAAAAAATCAATTTATAATTAATTTTGATATGGAGGAAACAAGATGAAAAAGGAACGGAACAAGATAAGAAAAGCCTTTAAGAAGGTATTTACCTGGTGTAGCGAACTTTATGAGGCATTTTGGGTAGCGGTAGAAGAACTATGGGATACTAGTTACAAGGAGTCAAAAAAAGACCTCGAAATCTTTACAGAAATAGAAGCTGATGGAAGAATTTTAATAGTAGAAGTTCCCATAATTCATGAGAATGGGCTGGACATATTAGATTTTAATTCTATGAACACTAGGCACAGCAACTATGTAATCTGACTCAACTCAAACAAAAACCAATAGCAAAGGAGATTTTAGGTAATTCCCAAAATCTCCTTTGCTACTTTTATATCATTAGAATTAGCATTTCGAATATTATCTAAAGCATAATCCAGACCAAGTCTTTTCCATTTAAATTTTCCCATATCGTGATAAGGTAGTAATTCAACCTTTTGAACGGTTTTTAAACGAGAAATAAAATTTTTTAATTTTAATAAATCTTGTCTATCATCGGTATAATTGGGAATTAAAACTTGTCGAATCCAAATAGGAATGCTATTATCACTTAAATAGTTAGCAAAATCTAATTCTAATTTATTCGAAAAACCAACAAGATTTTTACATTTTTCATCATCAATCTGTTTAATATCCAATAAAACCAAATCAGTTAGAGATAATAACTTTTTAATATCATCTGTTAAAGCAACCATACCGAGAAGTATCAATACAAGTATGAATATGTTGTTCTTTTAATTTCGTAAAAAGTTCAATTAAAAACTTAACTTGTAAAAGAGGTTCGCCTCCAGTAATAGTAACACCACCGATTAGGAAATATATAATTTTTATAACGCATAATTTTATCAAAAATTTCTTCTAGTGATTTATAACTTCCATCCTTCATATCCCAAGTATCACGATTATGACAATATTTACATTGTAAATGACAGCCTTGTAAGAAAAGAACAAATCGAATACCAGGACCATCTACTGTGCCAAAAGACTCAATTGAATGAACTTTAGCATAATACCTTAAATCTTTTTCTTCCATAATTTACTCCTCTGTCCTATTAAGGACAAAAATGTCCGAAGAGAATCATCCCCAAAACAACCTTAAATTTTTTCATGAATGGTTCTGTGGATGACATCTAGTTGTTGTTCTCTTGTTAATTTTGTAAAGTTAACAGCATATCCAGAAACTCGAATCGTTAATTGTGGATATTTTTCTGGATGTTCCATGGCATCTTCTAGTAAACTTCTATCAAATACATTGACATTGATATGATGTCCTGTTTGTGCAAAATAGCCATCTAGCATATTAACTAAATTATTAATTCTTTCTTCTTCTGATTTTCCAAGTGTTCCAGGTGTAATTGAGAAGGTATAAGAAATACCATCTTCAGAAGAGTCAAATGGAAGTTTAGCAATAGAGTTCATAACTGCTAAAGCACCATTCGTGTCTCTTCCATGTAAAGGATTAGCACCAGGTCCAAATGGTTCACCAGCTCTTCTTCCATCTGGTGTGTTACCAGTTGCCTTACCATAAACAACATTAGAGGTAATTGTTAAGATAGATAGTGTGTGTTTTGCATTTCGATAAGTTTGATGTTTTCTTAATTTATTCATGAAAATTTTTACAACATCAATGGCAATTTGATCTACTTTATCATCATCATTTCCGAATTTTGGGAAATCACCTTCTACTTTATAATCAATAGCTAAACCAGTTTCATCACGAATTACTTTTACTTTAGCGTATTTAATAGCTGATAAAGAGTCCGCAACCACGGATAAACCAGCAATTCCACAAGCCATAGTACGAATAATTTCTTTATCATGTAGTGCCATTTCAAGTGATTCGTAAGAATATTTGTCATGCATATAATGAATAATATTTAAGGCTTTTATATAGATTTTTGCGACATAGTCCATCATTTGATTGAATTTTTCCATCACTTCATCATAATCTAAATATTCGGAAGTAATTGGTTCAAATTTTGGAGCAATTTGTTTTCCTGTAATACCATCTCTACCACCATTAATAGCATATAATAAGGTTTTTGCTAAGTTAGCTCTTGCTCCAAAGAATTGCATTTGTTTTCCAATTTTCATAGGAGATACACAACAAGCAATACCATAGTCATCACCTAAAGTAATTCGCATTAAATCATCATTTTCATATTGAATCGAAGAAGTGTTAATGGATAATTTGGTTGTAAATTTTTTGAATCCTTCTGGTAATTGAGTAGACCATAAAACGGTTAAGTTTGGTTCAGGTGCAGGACCTAATGTTTCAAGGGTATGAAGAATTCTAAAAGAGTTTTTCGTAACTAAAGTTCTTCCATCAATACCCATACCACCAATGCTTTCAGTTATCCATACAGGGTCACCACTAAATAATTCATTATATTCTGGTGTTCTTAAAAAACGTACTAATCGTAATTTCATGACAAAATGATCCATAATTTCTTGGGCTTCTTCTTCCGTTAAAGTACTATTTTTTAAGTCTCTTTCAAAATAAATATCTAAAAAGCTGGAAGTTCTTCCAATACTCATGGCTGCACCATTTTGATCTTTGATAGCTCCTAAATAGCCAAAGTATAACCATTGAACAGCTTCTTTAGCAGTTGATGCCGGTTTAGAAATATCAAATCCATATTTAGAAGCCATGATTTTTAATTCATTTAAGGCAGAGATTTGTTCACTAATTTCTTCTCTTTCACGAATGATAGCTTCTGTTAATTCATCTACATCAGAAACTTCTAATTCTTGTTTCTTTTCTTCGATTAAAGCATCAACACCATATAAAGCAACTCTTCTGTAATCTCCAATAATTCTTCCACGACCATAACCATCAGGAAGACCTGTAATTAGATGAGAACTTCTAGCAGCTCTAATATCAGGTGTATAAACGCTAAATACACCATCGTTATGGGTTTTTCTATATTTGTGAAAAATTTCATCTGTTTCTGGGTCAACTTCTCTTCCATAAGCTTGGCAAGATTTTTCTACAATTCGAATACCACCAAAAGGCATAATAGCTCTTTTTAATGGCTTATCTGTTTGCAATCCTACAATCTCTTCTAAATCTTTATTGATAAAACCTGCATCATGACTAGATACCGTAGATACTGTCTTTGTATCAATATCTAAAACACTACCAGGACTATTAAATTCTTTTTTATATAATGCTAATACTTCATCCCATAGTTTTTTTGTTTTTTCAGTAGCTTCTGATAAGAAACTATCATCTCCTTCATAAGGTGTATAATTTTTTTGAATAAAATCTCTGACATTAATTTCATTTTGCCAATCACCTTTGTTAAATCCGTTCCATTGTTCAAATTTCATAGATTTACCTCCTTATATTCTTTTCTATATTATTAACATTTTCAACGAATATTATCATATCATAAGTAAATAATATAAGCAATGTTTTTATGAATTATAATATATATAATTTGTATAAAAGTTACTGTTGTAAAAGCAACAAAAATTAATATTTTTAAAAAATTTCTCTTATGTAATAACCAAATAAACAAAAACCACGTACAAAATATACGTGGTTTCATTTTGTTAAAAAATTTAATCCTCTTATTTATACATCTATATCTGTTTCAACAATTGCTTTTGCAACATTATAAATTAATTTTTGTTTATCTGGAGAACAACTTTTCATTAATTCAGAAAATTCTTTGTTTAAATAATTTTTTGAACTACTAGAAGCACCATTTAGAACATAACCTTCTGTAACATCTAATAAGCCACATAGTTGATTTAATCTTTTTAAATTTATATGAGAATTTCCTCTTTCTACTCTACTTAAAAAAGCAACGGAAATATCAATTTGTTCTGCTAAATCTTCTTGTGTTAAATTTTTTGCAAGTCTTGCTTGCTTAATTCTTTGTCCAATTACTGTATAATCTAATGCCATTTTTATATCATTCCTTTCTAAAGCATCTATTTAGTTGGAAAATAATGCCTTTCTTTTCTTCCACATTAATATAGCATTTTATAGTTTAAATTTACAGAAACTACAAAATACAAGCGAAACTTATAGGTTAAAAAATAAAAACAGTTTTTATGAAATAAAATGAGGAATAAAAAGAATAGTAAAAGCATAAAATAGAAGGATAAAACATACATAAAAGATAACTTTAAATAAACAATGACCAAAGACAGAAGAAAGAAAACGAAAGAAAAACAAAGAAAAAAAGAGTAAATAAAAGAAAAAAATGGAAAAATTGGTAAAAAAGTCCATTAAATTTGTAAAAAAATAGATAAATTGAAACATAAAAGGTATACATAATTTGATTTTGCGTACAATATATAGTATAATAAAGTCTGTTATTGGAAAAAAAGGAGAGTGAATTCTATTTTATACAAAAAATTAAAATACTATACAAAAGAAGTTTTCAAGTATTTTAGTGTTACTATTATAGCATTTGGATTCATTATGGGAATTCTATTCATTAAATTCAAGCCTATGTATAAAGTAAGTATTTCTGGAACAGAATTGGGATATGTTCAAAATAAAGAAGCGTTAGAAGAAAAAGTGAAAGAAAGTATCATAGAAGTAGAAGAAAAAAATGTCGATTCTATTGATATCCAAACCAATCCAGAGTATGAGTTAGAGTTTATAAATAGAACAAGGGAAACCAACGAAGAAGAAGTGATAGAAACCATAAAACAAGATGTAATGATTACTTATAAATATTATGAAATAGCTTTAAATAGTGAAAAAATTATGTCAGTTAATACAATAGAAGAGGCAGAAGAACTAGTAGAGGAAGTAAAGGAAGAGAATCAAGGAAAAGAGTTAGATTTAAGTATTATAGAAAAATACACTGAAAAAGTAAAAGAAGTAAATACAGAAAAACTGGAAGTAGCTCAAAATACGATTCAAACAAAGGTTACACAGAAATTAAAAGAAATTGAAGAACAAAAGGCGGAAGAAGAAAGAATTAAAAGTATGCCAGAAGTCAATGGAATTAAATTAGCTTATACACCTGTATCTGGGACAATAACTTCTAGATATGGGGTAAGTAGCAGTGTTAGAAGTTCAGATCATACAGGATTAGATATTGCTGCATCAACTGGGACCCCTATTAAAGTAGTAGCTTCTGGTACAGTAACTTTTGCAAGTAATAAAGGTTCTTATGGGAATGTAGTAAAAGTAAATCATGGAAATGGCATAGAAACATGGTATGCACATACTAGTAAAATGTATGTTTCAGAAGGACAAAAAGTAGAGGCTGGTACTGTTATTGCAGCAGTTGGTTCAACAGGAAATTCAACAGGTCCTCATTTACATTTTGAACTTAGAATGAATGGGCAACATGTCAATCCACAAAAGTATTTATACAAGTAGAAAGAAGAGAATATAAGCCAACATAAGGCAATATTCTCTTTTTATTTTTAGAATATAGGATAACCTCCATTTGCAAAAGTTGAAACTTGAAACCATAATAGCCTTGACAAATTTTTCTAATAATATATAATAATTGTGGTTAAACTAAACACGAATGAGGAGGAATTATTTATGGCGGAAAACGTAAATCAAGAAGAACAAAAAGTTCAAAACATGATAAATGAACTAGTAGAAAAGGCAAAAAAGGCATCTGAAGAATACTTAAAATTGGACCAAAAGACAGTAGACAATATCACAAAAGCGATGTCAATGGCAGGATTAGAACATCATATGGAATTAGCAAAAATGGCAGTAGACGAGACAGGAAGAGGAATTTATGAAGATAAAATAACCAAGAATATGTTTGCGACAGAATATGTATATCATAGTATTAAATACGAAAAAACAGTAGGAATTATAAATGAAAATGAAGAAGAAGACTATGTAGAAATTGCAGAACCAGTTGGGATTATTGCTGGAGTAACACCAGTAACCAATCCAACTTCAACTACCATGTTTAAATCTATCATAGCAGCTAAAACCAGAAATGTTATTATATTTGGTTTTCATCCATCTGCTCAAAAAAGTAGTAGCAAAGCAGCAGAAATTGTAAGAGAAGCAGCAATAAAGGCAGGAGCACCAGAAGATTGTATTTTATGGATAGAAGAACCAAGTGTATTAGCAACAAGACTATTGATGAATCATCCAGATGTTAATTTAATTTTAGCAACAGGAGGAACAGGAATGGTAAAAGCGGCTTACTCTTGTGGGAAACCAGCATTAGGAGTAGGACCTCGGAAATGTACCATGTTATATTCACAAAAGTGCAAAATTAAAAACATCAGTTAATGATTTAGTTTTATCAAAAGCATTTGACAATGGAATGATATGTGCCTCTGAACAAGCCGTTTTAGTGGATCGAGAAATTTATCAAGAATTTGAAGTGCTAATGAAAGAAGCAGGATGTTATTTTGTAAGTCCAGAAGAAAAAGAAAAATTAAAAGTAAGCATGTTTGAATACAACGAAGAATATGGATATAAATTAAAATCTCATGTACCAGGACAATCACCTTATGTCATAGCGAAAGAAGCAGGATTTGAAGTGCCAGAAGAGACAAAAGTTTTAGTGGTATATGAAGAGGGAATTGGTCAAAATTATCCATTTTCAAAAGAAAAATTAAGTCCAGTTTTAACCTATTATATTGTAGAAAACGAAGAAGAAGGAATTGATAAAGCAGAAAGATTACTGGAATTTGGAGGACTTGGACATTCAGCAGTGATTCATTCAGAAGATAGAGAAGTAAATTTGAAATTTTCAGAAACCATGAAAGCAGGAAGAATTATTGTAAATTCTCCATCTACTCATGGAGCAATTGGTGATATCTATAATACAAATATGCCATCTTTGACACTTGGATGTGGTTCATTTGGAGGAAATTCAACAACAGCCAATGTATCATCTGTAAATCTTATTAATATCAAAAGAGTTGCGAAAAGGAGAGTTAATATGCAATGGTTTAAAATTCCAGAAAAAATATATTTTGAAG
>JAAWAX010000015.1 GCA_022792395.1 Clostridia bacterium | reverse complement strand
TTTTTCACCTCTTCTTTTTTAGTTGTATGCAATTCTTTTGCACACTTTGTTAGTTTTATCCTATATCATATCTTGCAAGTACTATAAATTTAGAAAAGGTGCAAAAAGACCTATCTCCAATTGCACCTTAATATTTATACTCCATAAGCCGAGAATAAGAAATTACCCATATATACTTGTACACATGGTACTAATACAACTAATACGAAGAATATCAATACAAAACCAACAATTGCATACACAACTTGTGGCAATGCTTTCATTATCTTTGTCATAATGTTGTCGATGTCAATTTCCATGTATTCTACTAATTTTTCCATCATTTCTGTTAAGTCTGTCTGCATACCTATTTTCAACATTTCCGTTATCATTGGTTTGGCTAATCCTGATTCTTCGAATGGCTCAATCCAAGATGCACCTGTTAATATGTTGTTGATAGAAGTTTCTATGATAGATAGCATAACATAGTTTTTGATTACGTTCTTACTTACTTCAATCGAATCTTGTATTCTCATTCCATTTTTCATGTTTAATAACATGGCTTTTAAGAATCTTGAAAAGTCTAAAGCAAATATCAACTCTCCAAATATTGGCATTTTATATTTGAAATAGTGGAAGTTATATTTTCCTTTTGGTGTCCTAATATAGAATACAATTGCTACTACAATAGCAAGAATGATAATCGTTGGTACATACCAGTAGAGGATAACATTATCGATAAAGCTTGCAAACCAAATAGTAATAGCTGGCAATTCCTCTTCTGTTCCTAATTCATCAAATATTCCTTGTATGGCTGGAATGGCTACTAATGTTCCTACAATTAACATCACTAATAGCAAAGCAAATTGTACGATATTAGGAACTAAAATCGATTTTAGCTTTTTGTTTAAAGCTTCTGTTTCATCTAAATATTTGACAGCTTGTTGCAAAGATGTGGTAAGAGAACCAGATAATTCCCCTACTTTTATCATATTGACATAGATGTAAGGAAAAACATTTTCGTAATATTCCATCGTTGTATACATATTTTCTCCGGCCTCTACTCCTGCTAAAATATCTTCTAAAATACCTCTAAAAGATAAGTTTTCTGTACTTTTTATAATGGTATCTAAAGCATGGATATTATTGAAGTTAGCCTTTTTTAATAAATAAAAGTTTTGAGTAAATACCACTAAATCTCTTTGTGTAATTTTTTCTGTTTTAGCAAAATATAAATTAACCTTTTCTTTTGTACTTAATGTCTTTTTCGTGTTTCCTAACTGTGTAGTGTTTACATTTTTCATAATTTCTTGTATATCTGTAACATTTCTCTTTTGCTTCTTTGGTGTTTTGTTAGAACGATAAGAAACTTGTTCTATTGATATTGGTAATAAATTACTGTTCTTTAATGATTTAATTAAATTTTGTCTACTAGAAGACTCTACTTTGTTTCTTACCACTACTCCCGTTCTTGTTACAGCCTTATACGTATATACAGGCATCTCTTACTCACCTCCTAAAGTTTTTTATCTTTTTTTATTTTTAATTGCATAATGGTTCTATTTAAAATTTCCAAGTTCTTCTCTTCAATTTGAGATTTGGCTTGGTCTAATGTAATTCTATCATCTACAAAAAGTTCTGCTAAAGAATTAATTAATCCAACGCTTCCCTTTTCTGCATTACTTTGTATCGCATCTTCAATTTCTGATACACTTAATTTTTCTTTACGGATAATACCAGCTACAATATTATCTACTACCATTACTTCTGGTACTAATACTAACTTTCCATCGGTTCCTGGCAATAATCTTTGTGATACTACTAGTTTTAATAAAGCAGATAATAAGTATTTTACACTTGCTTGGTCTCTTACTTCATAGAAGTTAATCATTCTGTCGATGGTTTCCGCACAAGATTTTGTATGCAAAGTCCCAATTACCAAGTGTCCTGATTCTGCCATTTCTATGGCAGCTTCCATGGTTACTTTATCACGGATTTCCCCAATTACTAGGATATCACAGTCCTCTCTTAATGAATTTTTAACACCATCGCTAAAAGTTAAACTATCTCTACCTTTTCCCACTTCTTTTTGGACAATTAATGATTTTTTAGAATGATGCTTGTATTCTACTGGGTTTTCTAAAGTTAGGATTTTTTTATTTTGATTTTCATTGATATGATTAATTAAAGCATTTAGTGTAGTACTTTTACCAGAGTTGGTCTTTCCCGTAACCAAAATTAATCCTTGTGGTTGGTAGGACATTCTTCTTACGATGTCTGGCACACCTAGTTCCTCATAAGCTGGTAAAGTATTTTTAATTAATCTTAAGGTACATAAAGGAACATCATCTGATAAAGAAATATTGACTCTCAAACGGATATCTTTGTATTCATACGACATATCTAACTTTCTGGTGGTATTAAATACTTCATCTTTATCTATATTTCCTTTTACTAAATAGTCATAATATTCATTCATATCATCGGCTGTTAATATCGTGCTATCTGGCACAGGAACTAACCTTCTTGCAATTCTAAGCATAGGTTTATTATCACAAATTAAGTGAACATCTGATGCATCTGCTTTGATAGCTTCATCTAAAATTTGGTCTAAATTCATAATTGCCTCCTTTGTTTTGTCTCACAAATCTCTCTTCGTAAGACTTGTTTCTATTTTTATTTTTAGTCTTATTCATCTTCAAAGAATTATAAAGATTGGTGAATGTAAAAATTTACAAAGTAAATTTTCCATGCAATATCTTCTTCTAAAATTTAATTAAAAAATTAATAATTTTTTGTTTAATTCTTCTAGCGTTGTATAGCCATTTACCACTTTTCTAATACCATCTACTACCAATGGTTTATAAGATTGTTGTAAGGCCAATTTTCTAATTTCTAAACTTGACTTTCCACTCATTATCACTTCTTTAATTTCATCGGTTAAGTCTAGTACTTCAAAGATTCCAATTCTATCATAATACCCTGTATGATTGCAATGTTCACAGCCAGGTGCATCATAAGTTATTCCATTTACATCAAAATTAACATGATATTTTTCTCCAATAGCGGTAATAATCTTCTTTTCTTCTTCGTTAAATAGTCTCTCTTTTTTACATCTAGGACATAATCTTCTAACCAATCTTTGTGAAATAGCAGTTGCCAAAGTACTAGAAATGTCGTAATCAGAAAGTCCCATTTTTCTTAATCTTGTAATAACTTCTATACTATCAATTGTGTGTATGGTAGATAATACATAGTGTCCTGTTTGTCCTGCTTGAATCGCAATTTCTCCTGTTTCAGTATCTCTTATTTCTCCTACTAATACAATATCTGGATCTTGTCTTAATACCGTTCTTAATGAATTAGAGAAAGAAGACTTCGCATCTACTTCGATTTGATTTAGACCTGGAATTCTAATTTCTACTGGATCTTCAATCGTTGTAATATTAATTTCTGGACTATTTAAATAATCCATGATACTATATAAAGTTGTTGTTTTTCCTTCTCCAGTAGGAGCTGCAATAATGGTGATACTATTCTTTTTCTGAATACTTTTCCTTAAACTTTCTTCTGTTCCTGGAAATCCTAATTCAAATATATCTTTGATGTTTGAATTTTTCTTTAATAATCTTAAAACAAATTTTTCTCCATATACGTTTGGTTGAGAAGACACACGAATATTGTAATCATCATATAATAAAATTCTACCATCTTGTGATTCTTGTTTTTCTTGGTGCATATTAGAGATAGCCTTTAATCTTCCAATAATTTGTTGTTGTTTTTCTTTTTTTATTTTAGCCGCTGTAAATAACTCGCCATCAATTCTATATCTAACTCTCACTTGGTCTGCCATTGGTTCAATATGAATGTCACTTGCTCTTCTGGTAATTCCTGTTTTTATGATACTATCCACTAACCCAATGGCTGTATCATTATTTTCAGAAGAAACACCAAAGTCAGCTGTTACTTCTCCTTCAAAAGATTTTAAAATTCTATCAATGTCCTTTTCAAAAGTAATATAACTATCCATTACTAGCCCTTTGTTTAATAATAACAATCTAACGGCATTCATGTTTGTTGTATTCGTAGTATTAGCAAAACATACTTTAATTCTTCCTGCTGATACTTCAAAAGGAACTACTTTATTTTTTTGTGCAACATCTAAAGAAAAATAGTCAGTTAGTTTTACTTTAATTTTATCGCCTCTTAATAAAATACCTTTTTCTCCTAGGATGTCTGCTATGGCTTCTATTAATATCTCTGGATCACATACATCTAATTGGTATAAAATGTCTCCCAATTTCTGATTTGGATGTTGTCTTTGGTATTGTAAAGCATTTTCAATATCTTTTTCTTTTACAATTCCTCTTCTTACTAGTTCAACCCCTATTGGTTGTCTTCTTTTTGCATCCATAATATTCTCCTCCTTTAGTTTTCTTTTGTATGACTCTATTTTATTATACTATTATTCCTTTTCATTTTGTTGTTTTTTATAAAATTACATAAATTTACTAATTTTTCAAAGTATAAGTTACCTCTCTTGCTTGTGTATCATTTTCCATGGTGATTTTGGTAATTACCACATCTTTTCCGTTCTTTATCGTATATTCAAACGAACATGCTGTTACATTTTTACATATCTTTGCTTCATTTCGATAGATACCTTTATTAGCTTCTATAAAGGTATATTGCATCCCATTATCAAAAACAATGGAATTTTCATTACATTCTAATACTCGTATTCCGCTATGATTAATTTCATCTGAAAAAAAACTAGTAAATTTGGTGTACTCTGTTAATGGATTAATGTCTCCAACGGTAGAATAGGTATTAGAATAAAACTTGGTACTAATAACAGCAACCGTTGCCATAACAATGGTTATACCAATAATATATACGGTTAATGATGTTAGGGTAATACCTTTTTGTGATTTCATGCTAACTCTCCTTTGAAACGATAGTAGAAAGTCTGATTTGTTGTCGTTCCTTACCAAAATAATAGGAAATTTCTACAGTTACTTTTTTAACAAGTCCTGAATTCTTTCCACTAACGATACTGGCATAATCTTGAACGAGAACTTTTTTTAAAAATTTGGAATCAATTGTCTTTCCATCATTTTGATACTCTTCTTCGCTATTGTTTCCTATGTTTTTTATCTTATCAAAATCTAAAGTATTTTTTTTATTTTCCATTTCGCTTACTGCGATATCTATGGCTTGTGCTTTTAACTCAATTTCTTTCGCAGAACGATTGAATCGATAGGATAAACTCGCAATGAGTGATATAAATATAAACAGAACCACAACAGAGGTTGCAATATCAATTCCTGTATATCCTTTTTCACTTTTCCAATTCATAAGTTCTTTCCTTTCAAATTCTTTGATAATTCGTAACAAATAGTACTAACAAAAGCATTAAAATATTAAAAGTGCCTAGAAAAAATCCAATACTTAAATGATTAGCAATTTGTTTTTCTGTTTTCTTATTTTTCCTTTTTCTTTCTTTTATTTTATGCAGTAATAAATAGAAAGAAATTGCTAAAAGTGTACAAATAATCGCATTGCTAGTAATATATTCACCAGTAAAAATTATCATAGTAATTATCATCCATAAGATGCCTATGACATAACTGTTCTTGGCATATTTTTTTAAAGTTATCGTATCAAAAATTAAAACAATTATGTACAAAATTAAGTATATACCATATCTATAGATATTAGCTTGTTCTACTATGCATAGATATACCATATACATAATAGATATTACAATTCCATAAACCGATACCAATTTATCCATTTTGCGATTTTCTTTATCTATCCCCGCCATTAAAATAATAAAGGTGATATATAAAATCATAAAGCAAAATTCTATAATTTTTGTAATCGTTAATGTTTCTAAACGAAAATCCATAACCAACGACATAGCTACAAATAATAATCCAGATAGCATTTCTAGTATCAAATAACGTGGTCTAATCTTGTTCTTGCAATATCTACACTTCCCCTTTAAAACAACATAACTAATGATTGGTATTAAGTCTAAAAAGCCTAATTTGTGATTACAATTAGGACAGTATGAATGGGTATGTACGATATCTTGTCTTTTTGGAATTCTGTATACTGCTAGTGTATAGAAACTTCCAAATAACATTCCAATGATAAATATTAGTATGTATAGTATTAGGTTCATGTGTTTCCTTTCTTTTTTCCTATTCTTTATTTTTAATTTTAGCCATACACACGTTGTGTGCGTATGGCTAGATTTATATTATTTCGTTTTTTATTGAATTATCGTGTTTACTCTGCTGTTTTTGTTATTGGATATTCTGCTTTTGTAATTGTATATTTTTTAGTTGCATAATCATATGTTATTTTACCACTTTTACCACTTTTAGAAATTGTTAATACATCAACTGTTCCAGTTCCATCTTGTTCAATTTCGTTTACTTCTACAGTATAATCAGTACCTATTCCATTAAATTTTTGAATTGCTTCTGCTTGGGTTGCATCACTATCTCCTTTTTGAGTCATTTTCCCTTCTGCTAAAAGATTTGCATATTCTCCATTTAAAGCCATATTAATTTTATCAGCAATTTCTGCTTCTGTTGTAGCTGTATCTGCTTTTGTTGCTTGATTTAAAATACCATTATCTCCTGTAAGCATAGCAATAGACACCCCAGCTAAAATTAATAATACGATAATTGTGATTACTAAAGCGATTAAAGTAATACCGTTTTGTTTCTTCATCATGTTTCTTTTCCTCCTTTTCTTTTGAATTTAAAATTTATATTTTGATTTATATGAATTTTATCCATATAATGTTAATAACGAATTATTTAATACCTTTGTCTTGGAAAAATTGTCCTCCAGAGGTATTAGAATTATCTTGTGTATTTCCACTAGTTGATGTTCCAGTATTATTGCTAGTTACTCCATTTTCTGTTGCTGAAGAACTTGCTCCTGTTGTACCATTTTCATTAGTAGTTGTTTCTGGTGTTAGATAAGAAGAAAATGGATTTGCCTTTCCTGGTTTATAATCTTGTATTCTTTTGTAATTATTTAAATCTGTTGAATCTACTTCATAAGTCATGATAATTTCATCTTCACTAACACCTTCTGTATTGGCTAATTCTTGTTTTACATTCTCTGGTGTCGTATACGATACTGGGCTTGGTATGGTTTTTGTCATAGGAACATATTCATACAATAAAATTCCTAACAACAAGATAATAGCCAAACACAATAATAATGAAATAATCAATTCCTTAAAAATCTTCTTGGTCATATTTTCCCCTCCAGTTTTAAAATTTATAAACCTATTTAGTATTATTCGTACTATTTAGATGTATTTGTTGTATTTGTAGAATTTGTAGTATTGGTTGTGTTGGTTGTATTCGTTTGTTCTTGTGTCTCTACCTTACTTGTTTGAGATACCTCTTTAATAGCAATTTCTCTACAAGTAAAAGTTGCTTGTAATTCATTTCCATCTGGTAACATTTTAAATTGTTCTATTTTAAATCCTAATGTACTATCATTTTCGATATCAGATATAAAATCAATAATAGAAATATAACTTCCATTTACTGCAAAATTCAAGTTATAAGTCTCTGATGTGGCACCTTGTAAAATATCTATTTTTAGAACAGCCCCTTCACTTGTTGCATAATTTCCTAGTTTAACCCATAAAGCTTCTAGTTCATATCTTTCAATTTGTCCTAATACTTGAACCTCACCATCCGAATTAATGACTGTCATATCTTCATATTCTTTTTTAGTTTGTTCTAACTTTTTACTACTTTCTTCTAACATAGCTATTGCTTCTTTGTAATCTTTTTGTGCTAATTTACTAGATTCTTGTATTTTTTCATCGAGTTCCTTATTATTTTTTTGTATACCAATGTAGCTAAGAACTTCTACATTTCCTACTTTAAAGCCACTTACAGCTATAAAAACAGAAAGTGCTACTAATAATCCAATTAAAATTAATAATAATAATTTTTTCATGGTAAATCTCCTTCTATTTTAATGCTAACCGCATTATTGTCTTTTTCTCCTGCCGTTGAAATGATATTGGTTAAAATAACTTCTGTTTTCATTTTTGCCACAAAATATCCTAATTGTTCATATTTATTAGATTGAGCTATAATCACCACATGTGTTCCTGTCGTATTTTCGATGGAAGTTAATTGTACATTTTCTGGAATAACTGTCATGATTTGATTTAATAAATTTGGAATTACATTTCTGGTTTTATTTCTGTCTGTTACCCTATTATTCGCTTCCTCTATATTTTTTATCATCGTATTATATTGCGTAATTTTACTATTGATTCTATTATTATCTGTACTAGCCAATTGAATTTGACTTCTGGTTTCTTCAATAGAGTTATCCGCCTCTTGTATCTTATTTTTCATTTGATTGGCTAAAAGTCCTGAAAATACACTATATATTACAACTAATAATACAAGTCCTATTACAATTCTAACTAATCCAGTCTCTGTTTTATCCAAAGGCATTCCTAAATCCCAAGTCAACATACCACCTAGATTTTTTCTATCTTTTCCTGTTCTTTCTGGATTTACTTCTAATTTTAACCAGTCTGGAATTTTATCACCAAATGTTTGACCTTTGAAGTTCATCCCAGTAATTCCTACTCCAAGTCCCATCATTCCTAATGATATTGCCGAATTCACCTCAATATAATCTTTAATACTGATATCTCCTGCTAAAGTTTGAATAAAGTATGGTTTTAATATTTCACATTCTACTCCTTCTAAATATTCTTGGAAATATAAATCAATATTATTGATTAATGCTGCTGTTCCTGTTATATAAACTTTTCTAATCCTATCTACATTATTGTTGACAATCTTTTTCACCTTACCTACAATGGTATATAAGACTGGCATAATGTCTTCTAAATAGCTTGCTTGTTCCTCTTGTAAGTCTTTTCCTTCTGATGTATAAATTGTAGTGTTTTTACATATCTCATAAGATTTTGAATAAGAATTTTCTTTTACATTTATTTTGTTTAAAATTTCCTTACTTCCTTGTTCAATTTTATCTACATTATAAATTTTATCATCTAATATGGTGGTTACCGTTGTACTATCTTCTATATTAACTACAATAGCATTTTCATGTTTTTCAATATCAATCAAATTAGGAATTGCCATAGAGATGGGAGAAACACTTGATAATTTATACCCCTCTACTTGTTGCATTTGTTTGTTTAATTCTATCTTATTGTCTGCTACATGGATAACTCTTATTTTTTCTTTCTCATCTGGGTTTCCAACAATTGCATATCGAGTTTCAAATACATTTGGATTGTAACCTTTATCAGCACAAAAAGAGTCAAATTCTGTTTTGATTGCCTTTTGTAAATCATTTTTTGTTAATAAGGCAAACATGTCAAAATAGTTGTACATTTCTTCGGAAAGATTGATGCTAATTGGTGTTTTTTGACTATAAGTTTCTTGAATTACTTGCTCAATTGCTTCACCAATTTTGTCATAAAACATCATTCCAAATGCTTCTACTTTTATTCTGTCATGGTCTTTGGAAACTTTTGCATATTTAATTAAATGTTCTTCAATATATAGCCCTAAACAACTTGCATTTGCCATTGTCTTCTCCTTTTTTAATTGATATATTTTTATTTTTTGCAAATTTACGAAATCCATACTTGAATATTTTACACATTTCTTCAAATATATCTATATTTTATCTTTATTTACCAAAAAGTCAATACATTTAATATACTTGTAATAAAAACGTAACATGTTTGTAACACTAGTTTTGTTTAATTTTTTTCAATTTACAGATAAAAAATCCATCTGTCTTTTCATTCTGATAGACTTGTATAAATTTTCCTTTTTCGACAAATTTTTTAAAAAAGTCTTCTTTTATATTAGATAATTTTTCTATTTCGAAATTTTTATTATTTTCTAAAAATTTTTCAATTACATCTTGATTTTCTTCTTTTAAAATACTACAAGTTGAATAGACTAGTTCTCCTCCTACTTTTAAATAGTTAGAACAATTTTGTAAAATCTCTTCTTGTACTTTTGTAATTTCTGCTATATCCTCTTTCTTCCTTCTCCACTTAATATCTGGCTTTCTTTTCAATACTCCCAATCCTAAACATGGCACATCTAATAATATTTTATCAAAAGTTTGAAAATATTTTTTATCTTGTATCGTGGCATCTTTTACTTGTGTTTCAATTATCGTAATTCCTAATCTTTGTGCTACTTCATCCACTAATTTTACTCTGTGTTCATGTAAATCCCATGCTACAATTTCTCCTTGATTATTCATTAACTCTGCCATATACGTTGTCTTACCTCCTGGGCTACTACAAGCATCTAATACTTTTTCGTTTGCTTTCGGATTTAGTAGTAATGGTATTAGACCTGCTGCCTCATCTTGTACCGTGAACATACCTTGTTGAAAATTCTTTCCTTGTTCTATATTTTTTGCTCCTTCTAAAACCAAGAAATCTTCTAAATTTGCTTCTTTTGAACTTATACCATCCTCTTCTAAACTTTTTATTAATTTTTGTCTATCCGTTTTTAATCGATTTACCCTTATATGCAATTTAGATTTTAAATTGGAATCATGGCAAATCTTTTCTACTTTTTTGGTATCCTTCTGTTTTAGTAATTCTTGCACAATCCATTCTGGCATAGAAGTTGTCTTTACCATTCTTTCTACTGTATTTTCTATCTGATAAAAATCATCATAATCCGTTTTCTCGACTTTTCTAAGAATGGCATTAACAAAATTACTACTAGCCTTATGTCCATATCTTTTTGCCAAATTAACACCTTCATTCACAGCAGCTGACTTTGGTACTTTATCTAAAAACAAGATTTGATAAATACTTAATCTTAAAATATTTAAAATCCAAGGAGATATCTTCTTTAATTTAATATTAGAATATTTTTTAATTACCTCATCAATCGTTAGTCTCCAAGAAACAGTACCATAAACTATCTCTGAAATAAAACCAATATCTTTATTATTTATTTTTTGCGATGTTTTTCTTGCTTGCTTCAAAGCTTCATCTAATGCAATATTCGAATAAGCCTCATTTTTATCTACTTCATATAACACTTTTAGAGCAATTTCTCTTGGTTTATCTATCATTTCTTCCTCCCAATTCTCCAGTCTCCACTAGTTCCAAGTTTCCGACCGAATTCCCCACTGGTTCCGGGTTTAAATGGGGAAAATTTCCCCATTTAAACCCGGAACCAGTGGGGACCAGTGGGGAATTCGGTCGGAAACTCGGAAGCAGTAAGGATAGCTTTTTCATAATTATATAATTGTTTCCTGAAAATTTCCACTTGTTTTGTATATTTTTTCTAAATTTCGGAAATGCTACTTGTAAAAGAATTTTTGGAGGTCGATTATGGATATAAAAAAACATTTAATGATAACTGGTAATTCAACTGTTTCTTGGAAAGATGCTATTGTAAAAGCAATAGCAGAAGCTTCTAAAACAATTGATTATTTATCAGAAGTAAAAATTTTAGATCAAAGAGCAAGTATTGATGGCGACAAAATTTTAGAATATTTTGTTGATTTAGATATTAGTTTCACTCTCGATTTAAATCGAAATAAAAATTAAGGAGGTAGACTTACATGAATCCATTAGAAACAAAACAAACTTATCAAGATTACGTTGATAAAAAATCTCCCAACTCTCCTCTTTTAAAAAATTGCTTTAATGCTTTTTGGGTTGGCGGATTAATTTGTACCATTGGGCAAGTTATTCTTAATATATGTAAAGAACGAGGATTTGATACACAAACCTCTGGTACAATTGTTTCCATTTTATTAATTGGAATTTCAGCATTCCTAACAGGTCTTAATTTATTTAATAAAATTGGAAAATTTGCAGGTGCTGGTTCTTTAATTCCAATTACTGGATTTGCTAATTCAATCGTATCCCCTGCTATGGAATATAAATCAGAAGGATATGTTATGGGAGTTGGTGGAAAAATGTTTACTGTTGCAGGTCCAGTATTAGTATTTGGTATTTCTGCATCCATTTTAGTAGGAATTATATTTTTGATATTTAATACACAAAGTATAACTTTAGTTTAAAATGTTTCCGCTGGTTTCCCCATTTAAACCCGGAACCAGTGGGGAAACCAGCGGGACAAACTAGAAAAAGTAAGGAGATGATTTTTTGGAAAAGTTAGGAAAACAAACGATTAAATTTAATACTCCACCAACCATATTAGATTGTGCCTCTATTGTTGGTCCCAAAGAAGCCCAAGGTCCTTTGGCTAAATATTTTGACCAAACTTTAGAAGATGAATTCTGGGGTGAAAAAACTTGGGAAAAAGCAGAAAGTAAAATTATTAAAGAAACTGTTAATACCGTTATTTCAAAATCTGGCGTAGCGGCTAATGAAATTGATTGTATGTTTGCAGGCGATTTGTTAAATCAATGTATTTCTTCTAGTTTTGGTTTACGAGAATTAGGTATTCCTTTCTTTGGTGTTTTTGGAGCATGTTCTACTTTTGTAGAATCTATGACTTTAGGTGCTATCGCAGTAGAAAGTTTTGCAAATTATGTTCTATGTGCTACTTCAAGCCATTTTTGTAGTGCCGAAAAACAATTTAGATTTCCATTAGAATTAGGAAATCAAAGACCACCTACTAGTCAATGGACTGTTACTGGTTCAGGAGCTGCTCTTTTAGCAAAAAATGGACAAGGTCCTTATATTACACATATTACACCAGGAAAAATTATAGATATGGGAATTAAAGATGCCAATAACATGGGGGCTGCTATGGCACCAGCATTTGTTGATACATTAATCACTCACTTTTTAGATACAGGAAGAAATCCAAGCTATTATGATGCTATTATTAGTGGTGATTTAGGTCATGTTGGAAAAGATATTGCTATTGATGTTGCTAAAGCACAAGGTTACAATATCAAATCCAATTATAATGATTGTGGTGTTCTTATGTTTGATAAAAATGCACAAGATACACACTCTGGGCGGTAGCGGTTGTGCTTGTTGTGGAACTGTATTTTCTGGTTATTTCTTTAAACAATTAAAAGAAAACAAAATGAAAAAAATATTATTGATTGCAACAGGTGCTTTAATGAATTCAACAACTTCTCAACAAGGTGAGTCAATTCCTGGCATTGCTCATGCCATTAGTATAGAAGTTTAAAATCTCCCCAATTTTCCCATAGGTCCCCACTTAAACCCGGAACCAGTGGGGAGTCTCTGATGGAATGATTGAAAACAATTAGAAAGGATGAATTTTTATGAATGTTGATTGGAACAATGTTTTTGATTGGATGATGTTATTGAAATGTTTTGTAACTGGCGGAATCATTTGTATTATAGGTCAAATTTTGATTGATAAAACTAAACTTACTCCTGCTAAAATATTAGTTATTTTTGTAACAGCAGGTGCTATTTTAGGAGGCTTGGGAATTTATCAATATATAGTTGATTTTGCAGGTGCTGGTGCTACGGTTCCTCTTACTGGTTTTGGTTATAATCTTGCTAAAGGTGCTATAGAAGCTGTTCAGCAAACTGGTTTAGTAGGTGCCTTTACTGGCGGTGTAAAAGCGGCCTCTGGTGGTATTGCTGCTGCAGTGTTCTTTGGTTATTTAGCTTCTCTCATTTCAAAACCTAAAATGAAAAAACAGTAATAAATCATAATCATTTATAAAATGCAATGATAACAATTTAAGAAAGAAGAAATTTTTATATAAAAATTAACTTCTTTCTTAAATCGTTATCATTGCATATACTGTAGGTAGTTCATTATCTAATTTTCTATTTTTTCATACTATCTATTACTATTATGCAAAATAACATATTGTTCTTTTGCATAATTATTTAACTTTTTCAATCTATTTTTCTGTTTTAAACCTTAAAAAATATGGATTCTCTTAAATAGATACTAAATATATTTCGTATTCAAGAAATATATTTCAAAATCAAAAAAGTTATTTCTGTTTTCCGAAATAACTTGACAGATATGATATATTGAATTATAATTAGTATAGGTGATTGAAATGTTAAAAAGAGAAATGTATTTATCAAGAATAAGAGGTTTTTATGACAGTGACCTTGTAAAAATATTAGTTGGAATAAGAAGATGTGGAAAATCTGTAATATTAAAACAAATAATGAATGAATTAAAAGAAAAAAAGATAGATGAGAAACATATCATATATATAAATTTTGAACTTATAGAATTTGAAGAACTACAAAATTATAAAAGATTAAATACATATATAAAAGAAAAAATAGTAGATGATAATAAGTATTATGTATTTTTAGATGAAATTCAGAAAGTAGAAAACTTTGAAGATGTAGTAAATTCATTAAGAGCATCTATAGATAATATAAGTATATTTATTACTGGATCTAATAGCAAATTATTATCAAACGAATTATCAACGGTTCTATCTGGAAGATATGTATTATTTAATATTTATCCATTAAGCTACAAAGAATTTATAGAACTTACTAATAAAGAAGCTAAATCAGAAGAAACTTTTTGGAATTTTGTTAAATGGGGGGGGCTTCCTAACAGAACACAATTCACTGATGAAAGTAATATAAAGGACTATCTACATAGTGTATTCGATTCTATTATATTAAGAGATGTAGTAGAAAGACTAGGACTAAAGAATACAGTCTTATTTGATTTACTATTACAATATATTGTAGATACTACAGGACGCCAATTTTCTGCCGAGAATGTTATAAATTTTTTAAAAAACGAAGGAAAATCTGTATCAACTGAAACATTATATATGTATTTAGATGCATTATGCAAAGCTTTAATGATAAAGAAAATATATAGATATGATATTCATGGAAAAGCAATTTTAAAAACATTAAATAAATACTATATGACAGATTTAGGAATAGCTCAAATAAAAAACAATAACTTTGAAATAAACAAGAGCTTTGCAATTGAAAATGTTGTATATAATGAGTTATTAGAAAGAGGATATGATGTTTATATAGGAAAAACAAAAGATGGAGAAATTGATTTTATTGCAACAAAAACAGAAGAAAAATTATATTTCCAAGTAGCATATTTATTAGAAAGTGATACCGTTCAAAATAGAGAATTTGGAGCTTTTAAAGAAATAGAAGATAACTACCCTAAATATGTTCTTTCATTAGATAAAGCAGACTTTTCAAGAGATGGAATTATTCATAAAAATATAATTGATTGGCTATTGGAAAAACCATAGGGGGCTTGATTTTAGTTTCCTATATTTATAATTATACCTTTCAAGCCCCCATTTAATTGTTCACCCACCAGAATGGCAAAACAATTTCGTGTGGAATCTAATTAAAAAGAATAACCTTCGTTATTCTTTTTCTAACTCTATGCTTTTTTTGCTACTTCAGCTATTTCTGTAAATGCTTTTGGGTCTGTCACAGCAATTTCTGCTAACATTTTTCTGTTAATAGTAACATTTGCTTTTTTCAATCCAGCAATCATTTTGCTATAAGTTGTTCCATTCATTCTTGCTGCTGCATTAATTCTTGCTATCCATAATTTTCTAAAATTACTTTTTTTATCTTTTCTTCCTACATATGCATATGCTAAAGATTTCATAACTGCTTGGTTTGCATTTCTAAATCTATAACTTTTTGCACCATAGTATCCTTTTGCTTGTTTTAATATTTTTTTGTGTCTTGCTCTTGTTGTTCTAGCTGTTTTTACTCTTGCCATTTATTTTCACCTTCCTCTTTTATTCTGGTAATACTTTCTTCTTCCTAAACTAGTATTTACCTTTTTCTCTATTTTTCACTCTAATTACCATAAGGTAATAACTTTTTGATAGTTTCTACACATGTTTTATCAGCATAAGCATTTTGAATTTTTCCTGATTTTTTTTGTCTTCTTGTTTTATTGGCTAATAAGTGTCTTCTGTTTGATTTTGTTCTTTTTACTTTTCCTGTAGCTGTTAATGAATATCTTTTTTTAGCAGCTTTATTGGTTTTTAATTTTGGCATAATGATAACTCCTTTCGTTTATTACTTTTATATGAACAGATAATTTATTTATCTGCTTTTTTAGCTAAAATGGTAAACATATTTCTACCCTCTAATTTAGGTGGTTTTTCAACTGTTGCAATATCTTCTAATGCTTCAATAAATTTATTTAGTACGATTTCTCCTGCTTTTGCATTATTTACTTCTCTACCTCTAAATCGAACTGTTATTTTTACTTTGTTTCCATCTGTCAAAAATTTTCTTGCATTTTTACACTTAAACCCAAAATCATGCTCTTCGATATTTGGCGTTACTCTTAATTCTTTGACTTCAAAAACCTTTTGTTTTTTCTTGGCTTCTTTTTCTTTCTTTGCTTGCTCAAATTTGTACTTCCCATAGTTCATAATCTTACAAACTGGTGGATTCGTATTTGGTGCTACTAACACTAAATCCAAATTTTTACTTTCTGCTTTCTGCAAAGCTTCTTCCAACGGAATAACTCCCGCTTTTTGTCCATTATCCTCTATCAATTGTACTTCTTTTGCTCTTATTTGTCTGTTGATTGGTAATTCTTGTTTGATTGAAAACACCTCCATAAACTCTTTCTTCACTTGGTCATGCATTTATACAGTAAAAAGTATTTCTTTAATTGAAAACTTTTACCATAAAAAAATTTGACTTTGTTACAAGTCAAATCAAAAATAAAGCCTTAAGTACAATACTTTGGATTTATTCGGTTTCTAACCTTTTTCCTTTTGGATAAGGTGAGAAGTTTGACTTCTTCTTGTAACGTATTTTATTATATACTATTTTTTCGCGTTTTGTCAAGTGTTTTTGGATTCAAGTTTCGACTTTTTGCAAGTGAAGGTTATGATATATCATTTTTGAAACACTGCGTAAGCGACCAAACGAGCTATGCGAGTGCGATTGGAGCAACCTACAGACGAAAATTTAATTTTGTGGGTTGCGACACACAAAGTGTAAAAAAATGATATATCATAACCTTCACTTGCAAAAAAGTCGAAACTTGAATTTGGGGAGGATTTTCAAAATAAATCTTGCAGTTCTTTTTCATTCATGCTATGATAAGAATAAAAGAGGCATGATTAAAATATTTTGACCTTTCCTATCCTATAAAAAACGAAATACAAAGGAGAATAATCATGAGTTATGAACTTGATTTTTATGATAAAACCAATTTAAAATCATATAATTTAAATGAAAGCATGAGATACCAACTAGATATGTTAGACCGTTTAGATGTGTTCACGCGAAAACATTGTGAAAATGTTGCCAGCCTAACTTGTAGACTTTGCGAATATCTTCATTGTAATAAGGATTTTACCGTATATTGTATAATTTGTGCCTATTTACACGATATTGGAAAACTATTCATTCCGCCAGAAGTCCTTCAAAAACCAGGAAAGTTAACCGAAGAAGAATATGCTATTATGAAATCACATACTACTTTAGGCTATAATTTGTGTATGAAAGATTTAAAATTAAGACCTTATTCAGCTGGTG
Source organism: Clostridia bacterium (assembly GCA_022792395.1). Taxonomy (GTDB): domain Bacteria; phylum Bacillota; class Clostridia; order TANB77; family CAG-508; genus CAG-269. The sequence goes on along the minus strand of JAAWAX010000015.1, from coordinate 73,661 downwards.
CCTACTATCATCATGAGGCTTTAAATGGTAGTGGCTATCCACAGGGTTTGACCAAAAAAGATATTCCTTACGAAGGTCAAATTATTCGTGTCGCTGATGAATACGATGCAATTGTTAGTAAAAGACAATATAAATCTCACATTGGCATTTCCGACACTTTAAAAATATTAATTGAAAATTCTAAACCAAAAGAAGATGCAAATCAATCCAATCTATTTCAAAAAACAGATGAAAGCATTCGTTATGGAAAAAACAATCCTATCATTGTAAAAACACTATTTAAAGTCGTTATTGATGATATTGAATACGAAATTTATTGTACTGAACAATATGTAAATGACTTACAAAATGAATTAAAAAGATTTGAACAAATTAATAAATATAAAGAAAAAATGGAAAATGCAAAAAAAGAAAAAGACAAAAACTACTATTTAGAAGGTATGAAAATGCTATTAAAAAAGGATGAAACACTAGAAAATTATTCTTCTTTCTACGAAGAATATAAAAAAGCTTATGAAGTTAGAAAAGCTATGATTGATAATTTGTACAAAGAAATTAAAATCATAAAAAAACTAAAAATCTAATTAACAGAAATCTGTCGCTAGATTCCCCAGATTCCCCACTGGTTCCGGGTTTAATTGGGGATATTTAATTAATATCCCCAATTAAACCCGGAACCAGTGGGGAATCTGGGGAATCTAGCGACAAAATCTTCTTTTTTAGCCATGTTTATTCATCTAATCCAAAGCTAACACCTAAAGCATTATTCACTTTATCAATTATTTTTTCATCATTGATATGACCAATTCGTTCTTTCAATCTACTTTTATCAATCGTTCTTATCTGTTCTGCTAATACCACCGAATTATTTTTTAATCCACAAGAATTTGAATCAATTTCAATATGGGTTGGTAATTTATTTTTTCCAGTTTGAGAAGTGATTGCTGCGGCAATTACAGTAGGGCTATATTTGTTACCCAAATCATTTTGTATAATAAGAACTGGTCGAATTCCACCTTGCTCTGAGCCAACTACTGGACTTAAATCTGCATAAAACATATCTCCTCTTTTGATTTGCATTTCCTTCACTCCTAATATTAGTATATTGTCAAGTATATTTCATGCTATTTTAAATATTAGTGAAAGTAAACAAATGGTTTATTTTAAACTATTTATATTTACCTCATTATATAATATGTAAACTTTCGTTTTTTTGTTAGTCCATTTTACTTCTAATTTTATCGGTTTTCCTGTCGTTCTATCCACCCATAATGTTTTTTCTTGTTTATCTTGTTTTGTTGTCATAATAATCTGATTGTTTTCCTCTTTCCAACTTGCCTTTTCATAAGATTGATAATCTTGAATAAAAACATTTAAATCTAAAAGATTGTCTGATACATATTCATAATTTTCAAAAATAGAAGTTAAACTTAAATTTGTATTTTCTATTTTTAGTTGATTCCCATTTCTGCTGATTTTAACACCAGCAATATTACTCGGTTCTATCACTTCTTGTGATGATGTATCAGGACTTTCATATTGTTGTTTTATTACATATTGATTTTTATTCTTATTACTTTCCACTTCTACTTCTACAATGGTTTCGTAGGAACTAATATTTAAAATGTAATCTACAATTTCTTGACTACTAGTATTATTTCCAATTTTCAAATTTTTAGCCGAATTTGTGTGAAAAAATATAAAAAAAATAATAATCGCTATTATCATGATAATTGCCAATAAAATAAAAATTTTGTTTTTCTTCAAAATAGTACCTCCTAAAATACTTTATATCAATAGGAATTTCGGAAAACTTCCTATAATAGAACAAAAGAGGCATGATTAAAATATTTTGACCTTTTAGATTAGTTTTCATGCCTCGTCTTTGTTCGCTCGCCAAATTTGCTTTAGCAAATTTGTGTGAAATGCTTTATATTATAGGAAGTTCTCCGAACTTCCTATAATATAAAAAAATAGTAGCTTTTATTCACTACCATTTTATTTTACAGGGTTTTAAAATATTCTTCTATTTTTTGAATTAAATCCTCTTTTGTTTCAATCTGATTAACACTTCTTCTAAATTCACTAGAATTTTTTAGATTCTTGGTATACCAAGCAATATGTTTTCTTAATTCTTTAACTGCTATTTCTCCTTTTTCTTGTACTGCTAAATCAATATGTCTTTTCATGATTTCTAATTTTTCTTCGTTCGATGGGTCTTCTAACTTCTCTCCTGTTTCTAAAAAATGTGCTATTTTTCTAAAAATCCAAGGATTCCCAAGACTTCCTCTTCCTATCATAATACCATCTACACCTGTTTGTTCAAACATTCTAAAAGCTGTCTCTTCATCTACTATATCGCCATTTCCTATAACAGGTATACTTACTGCTTGTTTTACTTGCTTAATTATCTCAATATCTGCCTTACCAGAATAAAATTCTGTACGTGTTCTTCCGTGGATAGTAATCGCTGAAATCCCAACTCTTTCTGCAATTTTAGCCACTTCTACTGCTACTATATTATCTTTATCCCATCCTTTTCGACATTTTAAAGTAACTGGAACTTTAGAATTTTTAACAACTGCCTTCATTACCTTTTCAGCTTGCTCTAAATCTAGTAACAATTTACTACCATCACCATTTTTAACAACTTTTGGTGCAGGACATCCCATATTAATATCTACGATATCTGCGTTCTTACTTACATAGTTAGCTGCATACCCAAGAGTTTCTTCATCACTACCAAAAATCTGAAAACTAATCGGTCTTTTCTCTCCTTCTGTATTTAATAAGCGATTGGTTTTTTTATCATCATGAAAAATAGCTTTTGAACTAGCCATTTCTGTACATACCATTCCTGGCTCAAATTCTTTGCATATCATTCGAAAAGGCTGGTTTGTTACACCAGCCATAGGAGCTAATATTAAGTTATTTTCTAATTCTACATTCCCTATTTTTAATTTATGTAAGTACATCTTATTACTCCAACTTCTAAAAAGTTATTTTACAAATATAGTTTTCTGTCTTTTGCTACTAATATTTAGTATAATAGCAATACAAATAAAATTCGTAATTAAGGAACTACCTCCATAACTGATAAAAGGAAGTGGTACACCCGTTATTGGCAATAATCCCATTACCATTCCTATATTTTCTATCATGTGGAATACAAATACGCCTGTTATTCCAGAAGCAATTAGTGAACCCATCTCATCTTTAGCTGTTTTAGCTACATATAAACATTTCGTTATGAGTAGTACATACAGTATGATAATTGTACATGCTATAATAAATCCCATTTCTTCTCCAATAACAGCAAATATAAAATCTGTTGTTTTTGGATATAAAAATCCTAATTGTGTTTGATTTCCCTTTAATAATCCCATTCCTGTTAATCCTCCTGCTCCAATAGCAAGTTTGGATTGAATGATATTATATCCTGACCCACGAGGATCTGATTCTGGATTTAAAAATATATCAATTCTTTTTTTGGCATGTTCTGGTAAGATAAAATTATAAATTAATGGAACACATACAACTATTAAAATTACGATACCCAAAATATATCTTTTATCGATTCCTGCTGTCATTAGCATAAAGGCTAAAGCTACTATAAAAGCTGCGGCTGTACCAAAATCTGGTTGTTTTATAATTAATAGTACTGGTAGCATTAATATAGCTAATATCATTAACAATTTAATTGGCTTATTAATATTTTTTTTATCTCTTTCTTGAACCCTCGCTATAGTATAAGCTAAAAATAAAATAACAAAAATTTTAGCAAATTCTCCTGGTTGAAAGGAAAAAAATCCAATATCAAACCAGCTAGTTGCACCATTGACTGGTGTTGTAAATAGAACAGCAATTAGTAGTAAAATGAAAGCTCCATAAAATATAGGAGACATTTTTACAATTGATTGATAATCAATTAGCATAATTACAATACCTATTATCAAACTAACAATAAGCCATATACATTGTTTATTAAATTCATCATATTCCGCTTCTTGGGTAGCAGAAAATAAAGCAACTAATCCTATAATACAAAGAATAATTGCAATAATTCCAATACTCCATTCTATATTTTTTAATTCTCGTTTTCTCATTCCATCACTCTTTTACAACTTAATTTTCTGGTTTAAGTTCTTCGTTTTTCTTTTGTTGTTCTTCTTGCTCTTTTTCCTCATTCACTGTCTTATTTTCTAATGTCTCTTTTCTATCAGAACTGTCTTCCTTTAACTCATGCTTAACTTCTTGAATTTGGACATCTTTTTGTACCACTTCTTCTTTCTCACTTTTTACAAAGTAGCCTTTAACAATTTCCTCTTCTTGATTTTCTTTTTCTGATTTCTCTTCTTTTAATTCTACTTTTTTAGCTTCGTTCTTGACATTTACAATTGGAATATTAGCATATAAAGCTGGAGCTCCATTGGTACCATCCTCATTTTCTTTATTGGTAAGTCGTACATCTATTTCGCTTTCATCCACATCTATGTATTTTTTAATGACTTCAATAATTTCTTGCTTCATAAGTTCTAAAAAGTCTGCTGAAACATTGGCTCTATCTTGCATTAATACTAAATGTAATCTCTCTTTGGCAGCCTCTTTTGAATTCATTACTTCCTTCTCATCTTTTTTACTGAACCTTTTTAAAATTTTCATTATGTTTTCCCACATTATCGCCTTTTACCTCCCAATCATTTATGATTTTTTAAATAATTGCTTTAATCTTGAGAAAAAACCTTTTTCTACTCCTGGAATGGTTACTTCTATTTTTTCTCCTAATATCCTTTTAGCTATTTCTATATATGCTTTTCCTGATGGTGCTTTTTTGTTTTGAATGACTGGCTCTCCTTTATTAGTTTGTGTAATGATATATTCATCATCTGGAACGACACCAACTAATTCAATGGATAGTAAATCTACAATATCATCTACATCCATCATTTCTCCTTTTTTTACCATATTGGGTCTAATTCGATTAATAACTAATTCAGGGTTTTTGATTCCTGAAGATTCCAACAATCCAATGATACGATCGGCATCTCTAATGGCTGATATCTCTGCTGTTGTTACTACAATTGCACGACTTGCTCCTGCAATTGCATTTTTAAATCCTTGTTCAATTCCAGCTGGACAATCAATTAAGATATAATCAAACTCTTCTTTTAATTTTTCCACTAAATTTTTCATTTGTTCTTCATTGACAGCACTTTTATCTCTAGTTTGTGCTGCTGGTAATAAATATAATTCTTTAAATCTTTTATCTTTTATTAAAGCTTGTCTCAATTTACATTTTTCTTCTACTACATCCACAATATCATAGACAATTCGATTTTCTAATCCCATAACAACATCTAAATTGCGTAATCCAATATCCGTATCAATTAATACGACTCTTCTACCTTCTAATGCTAAACTGGATCCTAAATTTGCTGTTGTTGTTGTTTTTCCTACTCCACCTTTTCCTGATGTGATTACAATTACTTCTCCCATGATTTTTATCATTCCCTTCTTAACTTACTTGCACAAATTAATACTCTTATTTAACATATATATCATATAACGAATACTACAAAAAGTCAATCAATATAACAAAAATATTGCTAAAATATTACAATTTTATTACAAGACTAATTTTTAGCATTTTCTGTAGAATGTATTTATATTATAGAAAAAACTGTAAGTGTCTATCTTACAGTTTCTTCTATTTATCATAAAACATCCTCACCATAATGCGGGGCGAAAACCAGTATCCATAGTACTATAAGAAACATTTGTATCTATGGCATAATAAGCAGAATAATAATATCCTATATCCCCATAATAGCCTCCTCGATAGGTACAAGGATAAGAACTATAATTGTTATACGACAAAGTCCATTCATTTACATTTCCTGCTATATCATAAATATTTAACACACAATTTCTTTCTGTTGCACCAGTTGTAAGTAATACTCCTACATTGCCGTTCTTATAATAATTTGATTGTGTATTAAGAAAACCATAATTATTATTATAATAATAACCTCTTGTGACATAATATCCAGTATTATAATAATTTCCCCATGCAGTTGAATCTGAATTTAACTCATCTTGTGGCTTTACTCCTTTTGCTTCTATAAATTTCATGACTAAATCCCATTGAATACCAAACATCAAACTAGTTGTATTAGTATTATTTTTATTTAATTCTTTTGCTAATTTTTGTGCTTGACTACACGTTACATTATTGTATGGATAATAACCTTGTTGAATTACTGCTGGCTGATTAGATGAATTTTCCTCTTTTCTTCCAGCTTCATATCTTCCAATATAAAAGCCACCTTTTTCATATACACTTGTTAGCATACTATTTTTCCAATTATTATACTCTGTTTCGTTAGTGAAACCATGTTGTGCTTGCGAATAATATTTATCCACATAACTACTCATTCGATAAGCACTAGCATATGCCTGCATATCTTTTTCAATATTCGTATAATCTGTACTTGATGTTGCTGTTGTATAAATTGATTTTGGTACTTCAATCCATATCCATTCATTATCATTACTATCTTTTACCACTAATCCTTCGTCAATGGTATTTTCTCCTGGTAATTGTGAAACACAAAACCCCTCTGGAATATAGGCTGTATCTCCATTTTTATCTTGATAAGTTCCTTCTGCATCATATATTGGAGACCAATCTTTTTCTGCTTTCAAATATAAAGCAATTCGAAAACCTAAATCTGTTCCTTGTCTTGTTGGAATATTTCCACTACGAGAAGCAGAAGGAAAACTTGTACCAGAATTATTATATCCTCCACCTCTATGAACTCGATAGTTAGAAGAAGTAACTTCCATGGTCCACTCCCAAACATTTCCTGCCATATCATAAATATTATTGACACAATTACTAGCATTGTTATCAACATCTATTCCTGTTTTATGCTGTGGATTTTTACTTCCATTGTTAGTATACCAGCCTTTTCCTTCCCCATTTTTTACATATGATGTATTTTCAACTGTTCCTTTTCCATAGTTACTATCAAAAAATTGCATGGTGGCATCCCATTGTACACCATAACATAACGTACTTACAACACTTTCTTTCTCATTTGCAAAGTTTTTAGCTAACTCTACTGCTCCACCAGTATCATCTGTTATACTTTTTCCCCAAGTTATATTGGTATATGCTGGCATATCCTTTTTTACTACTACTTTGTTATTAGTATCTTTTCCTGTTTCGTATCTTCCGATAAAAAATCCTTGATGAATTTTTACACTATTCTTCATCTCTTCATATTCTGCCATTTCTTTTGTATAACCATATGTAGATGGTTCTATACAACTTTTCCAATATGCCTCTTGTTCTATTCCATTATTGTAATATCCTGCAACTGTATGAAAATCATCGATATTAGGTACTGGCACCCATACAAATTGATTTCCTTGTTTCGTATTATCTAAGTCATCTCCCTCTACATCAGAAATAACCAGACCAGTCTCTTTGGTTCCTCCTACATAATAAAAACCTTCTGGAATTTTCACACCATCTATATAATTTAAGGTAACAGAATTCTTATCTATATCCTCTGCTGTATAATCTGTATAATATGTCTTATCATCTATTGTGATACCAGCTACATAAAAAATATTATGGCTTGTCTCATTGATAATATATAAATCTGTATACTCATTAACATTCTCTTTTGTTATTTTTTCAAAATCTTTCCCCTTATTTAAAGTTAGATTTTCAAGGGCTGATAAATCAATGACCAAAAAGCTTCCTTTATCTACTTCATCACTAATAACTCCTGCTTTTCTTATATGCTCCACATTCGTATACTCAATTTCAGCAGGAATTTTACCATATTGGGCATAATAAGAAGAAACTTTGCCTCTTAAATTATCAATATCGGCTTTCATCTCTTCTAATCTTCCTAATTTAAGATTATTACCAACATTGTAAACAATCACATTAACCAGTATCATTAATACGGCTATTGTGATTGCTAGTGTAGTTAGTGTAACTCCTTTTGCATTCTCTATTTTATGTTTTATCATTTGCACATTCTCCTATCATTTTATCTTTAGTATAGTTTACTATTTATTTCATTTAATTTCAATACTTTTTTCTTTTAAGTTTCGATTTTTTCTAGTAAATGATAGATTTTATTTCTTTTTTCATATCTCCTTTCTTCTTTGATAAAGATTCCCCAAAGTACTAGAACGATTAAGAAGATAGCAATATTTTCCACTTGATAAATAACAATACTAGCTATAAAAGTAACTATCATTAGAGTAATAAACGATATTCGATTGGTGTACTTTTCTGCTTTCATTTTTCCAAAAAGTATATGTAAAATCCCTTTTATCATTCTTCCACCATCTAAAGGATAAATCGGTAATAAATTGAATAAAAGAAGTAGCAAATTAGCATATAATATCATAAATGCTCCAAAAATATTTATTTTCATTTGCCAAACTACTAATATAATCATCAAATTGGTAATTGGTCCTGCCAAAGCAACCAATATTTTCTTTAATTCTAGTTGATTCCCACATTTTATCTTTTGATTATAATCTTTTGGCATGACTTTAAATGATATGGATACACCATATGGCATAATTTCCATTTTTTCTGGCTTCATTCCTAACAATAATCCTGCTAACAAATGTCCTAATTCATGTAAAATAGCAAAAAACATAATCATACCATAGACTTCTACTTGTTTTGTAAAATAAAACAAAATAACAAAAAGAAATATTTTTAAATCAATTCTAAATCGCATATCTAGGTCTCCTTTATAATTCCAAAATACTTTGTGGGTCAACTGTCTTTTCCGAAATTCTAATTTCAAAATGTAAGTGTGGACCAGTTGAATTTCCTGTTGAACCAACCTCTGCGATTTCTTGGCCTTGTGTAACCTTATCTCCTTGTTTTACATATAAATTATTACAATGTGCATAAATAATACTTACTTCACCAATTTGAATTTTTAAATGTTTCCCATAGTCGCCTTCTTCAGAAGCCAATACTACCTCTCCATCCGTTGCTGACACAATTTTTGTTCCTAAATTAGCTGCTATATCTGTTCCTGTATGATTTTTAGGCACATTCCCTGTTGCCGTATCTCTTTGTCCATACTTTGAACTAATTACACCTTGTACTGGTTTGATAAAACTAGTCGTATTCTTTATATTTTGTATCTCTTGCTCTTCTGGTGATAAATTTTCCGTTTGTGCCTCTTCTGTTGTCACTTCTGCTCCTCCAATTGCTTCCTCATTTATAGCTGCATTTTCTTGACTTTCTTCTGGTTGTTCAGATGAATTTTCTGGTGTTTCTTCTGGTTGTTCTTTTGTCTCAATCCAAGCCATTACTTGATTTTTTACCATCTCATATAATTCCATAAAATTGGTATCATACGAAAGTATTTCATTTGCTTTCTGAATAAAATCTTCTGAAAATACATACTGATTATTTTGCACCATATATACACCTAAATAAATAACAACACAAATCAACATTTGTATAATCATTTTCTTTAACAATTTAATATCTTTTTTATCATTAACTGTTACTTTAGCAACAGGTCTTTCTTCTCCTTGTTTTTTCCTTTGATAAATTTCTTCCGCTCGTCTTATTTTCTCTTCTACTGTCATAACTCTTTCCATAAAAAAACACCTCTTCCTTTGTTTTATACAACTTATGACAAAGGAAGAAGTTTTATGCCTTATTTTATAATAAGCAATAATGCCTGTATCACAATTATGACACTTGACAAATAAGCATAATTCTTAAGCCTATTATATTTTCTATTATTTTTTATGTTTTTATATTGTTTGCATTCTTGTTTATTTTCTAATTTTGAAAGATAGCTAGATACTAACATCTCTGCCTCTTTTAAAATATAATCTTTCCCCTTTTTCGTGTTTTCTATTTTTTCTTGTCCATTTTTCTTCTCTATTTTCTCTAATTTTTTTACTTTTTTACTGGATTTTAAAATGACAATGGCTTCTTCTACCAAATTGGATGGTAAGTTTTTCAAAATTATCATATTTTTCATGTTACTTGTTTCCATCTATATGTACCTCCCTTATATATAAAGTTTTTCCACTTTTTTTAGGGTTATACAAATAATGATAGACAAATTCTATCTTCTTATTATATAATATGCTAAAAAGTACCAATATAAAGGAGGATTTTATGAATATTTTTTTACAACCAGCAGGTGAAAGTTCCAAAAAACAATTAGATTTAACTATGAGTATAAAAGAAAACCTTGAAAATTTAGAAAATTTTATTACCAAAGAACAATATCATGAATTAAATAAATTATATCCAGATAAGCAACTGAACATGTGGGGTGTAACCATGAATAAAGAAAATGTTTGGAAACAAATGCAAATTGGCGATTTTGTATTGTTTTACGGAAACAAAAATTTTTTTATAGTAGGTACAATACAATATAAATTACATAATAGAAAACTTGCTAAAAATATTTGGGGATCTGACAATAAAGGATTACATTGGGAATACATTTATTGTTTAGGTAATGTCCAAAATATTCATATTCCTTTAGAAAATTTTAATCACCTAACTGGCTATGAATTTAAACAAGTTCAAGGTGCTATGATGGTAAAAAGAAAAAATGCCACAGAAAAGATACTAAAAGAATATAAAAATATGTTTCATTTTGATTATGAAGAAGTTCAGAAAAAAGAAGAAGAAAGCAAATCACAAGAATTAAGCAATAAAATTTGGAATTTGAATATACAAAATGCAACTCATAATTTCAAAATAGTAACTCGGTAGAAAAAAGATAGAAAATAAAACGAAATCAACCAAAAAAAATTCTGAAAGAAAACAACAAAAAAAGAAGAATTTATCAGACTACTTATCAGATGCCGATAAATATCATTTAGGTGTGTTAGGTGAACTTTATATCAATAAATTGTTAGAAGAAAAAAATCCTTCTTTACTAGAACAATTGAACTTATCCGATAAAAATATTGATATTATCTGTTATAACAAAGACTATAATAACCAAAAAGATTGGGAAGATAAATCGATTCATAAAGGACATGATATTTTAGTAAAATTAAAAGATAGCAATGAAGAAATATATTTGGAAGTAAAGACAAGTTTAGAAGATACCAATTTTTATTCTATGTCAGGAAATGAACTTAAATTTTCTAAAGAAAAAGGAGAAAATTATTATATTATAAAAATTTCAAATTTTGCAACAATTAATAGTGACTCCAATACAAATACCTTGCGACTTTATATTAAAAAAAATCCATATAAATTGTTAGAAAATGGAGATTTTATCAAAGACATTTCCTTGTATTGTTAATTTCATATTTAGCATATAATGAAATATGTGCTATTATATAATTACATTTGGATGAGTCCTGTTCTATGGATGTCATTCGTTCTGTATGTGTACTGCAACTACACATACTTTTTTATACAAAAAAACAGAATAGACTGCAACTTCTACTCTGTTTTGACTTATGTACAAATACATTAGTCTTCGGCTTTGTCTTGTTGTTTTGCCTTGATAGCTTCATCTTTTCTTTCAAAAGCATTTCCACTAACTTCAAATTAAGCTGATTTCAATTCAAGTCTCAACTTATCAGCTATCATTGCTATAAATTCACTATTGGTAGGCTTTCCTTTAGCAGCTGAAATGGTATAACCAAAAATACTTTCTACTGCTTCTTGTTGCCCTCTACCCCATGCAACTTCTATCGCATGACGAATGGCACGTTCCACTCTACTTGGTGTTGTATTATATTTGAAAGCAATTTTAGGATATAAACTTTTTGTAATTTGATTGATTACATCAATATCATTTACCACCATCATAATAGCTTCTCTTAAATATTGATATCCTTTGATGTGAGCAGGAACCCCTACCTCATGAATGATATTCGTTACTAAAGCTTCTAAATTTTCTTCTTTTTTTGCCTCCTCTTCTGGTAATTCAATATACTTTTGTCTTGGTTCTCTTGTCATAAAATTACCACCTGTTGGAGTTGGTTTAAAGAATTTGACCTCTCTAATTCTTTTAATTAACACCTCAATATCAAAAGGTTTTACTATGTAATAATCAGCTCCTAACGTTACTGCCTTTTGCGTTATTTTGTCTTGTCCTACAGCTGATAGCATAATGCAAATTGGTTTTTTATCTATTTTTATCATATCTAGTTTTTCTAATACTCCTAATCCATCTAAATGTGGCATAATTACATCTAATAGTACTACATCTGGCAATGTGTTTGATATCATATCTACCGCTTCATTCCCATCTTTTGCAATTGCTATCACTTCCATATCTTCTTGGCTATTAATATAAGAAGATAATGTATGGCTAAATTCTTGATTGTCATCAGCAATTAAAATACTAAGTTTCTCTTTCATTTTTTTCCTCCTAAATTGTATTTTTAACAATTCCTATTATAATCAGTTATTCGATGAAAATCAATAGTTTCTGGAAAATAATTCCAGAAACTTTATCAAACTACTTTTTTCATATACTTTTCGTGATATATTTTTTATTTATTTCTTTTATATCTCTTAAAATGATATTTTTTGTTTCAAAATCCTTCCTTAATTCTTCTTTTTTATCATCTTCTATCTCTATTTTACATACGATGAATTCACCATATTCTACATTTGTTATCAAAATATTATGATTTTTACAATAATACTTGAAACGGTCAAATTCACTATATTCTATTGTCACTAGCATTTCTGTCCCTTGGCATTTTTCTATCAATTCTCCTTCTTCTATCGCTTTTAATAAACTATCTGAATAAGCTCTTACTAATCCACCAGTTCCTAATAAAATCCCTCCAAAATATCGAGTAACAATAATTAATACATTAACTAAATGATTTTTTTGAAGAATATTTAGCATAGGTGCACCTGCTGTTCCAGAAGGTTCTCCATCATCACTTGATTTTTCAATGACTTTTTCCTTTTCTTGCATTCTGTATGCTATACAATTATGTCGTGCATCATGATACTTCTTTTTCGTTTCTCGTATTAATTCTTCTGCTTCTTCCACGCTTTGTATGGGAAACAAATTCGCTATAAATTTAGATTTTTTTTCAGTAACTTCTACTTGAATGTTTGCTTTTACTGTTATAAAATTCATTCCTCTTATCTCCTATTTATTTTACTTAAAATTACCAATAAAATATAACAAACTTTTTCAAAATTATATTATTTTATGTATTTACTCTTTCAATAATCCTGCTGTATAACCAGTTGAATAAGCAATTTGTAAATTAAAACCACCTGTATAACTATCTACATCTATCATTTCGCCTGCAAAATATAATCCTTTTACTTTTTTGGACTCCATTGTTTTCGGACTAATTTCTTTGGTACTCACACCACCACTCGTAATAATCGCTTCTTCAATTGGTCTAAACCCTTTTATTTTTATGGTAAAATTTTTTAGCAATTTTACCATTCTTTTTCTTTCTTCTTTTGTAATTTCATTTATCTTACGATTTAATTCGATTTCACTTTTGTCTATGATAACTGGTATCATCTTTTGTGGTAATAATTTGTCAAATCCGTTCTTAAATTGTTTATTTGGAATTTCTCCAAAATCTCTTATCATTCTCTCATCCAACTTTTCTTCTGATAAAGCAGGTTTTAAATCAATTACCAATTGAATCTTCTTGTCTTTTAATTTTGATTCCACTTGTTTGTATCGAACTAAATGCGCAGATGAACTCAAAATAGTAGGTCCTGAAACACCAAAATGAGTAAACAACATTTCTCCAAAATCTTTATAAATCTCTTTTTTGCTTTCTTCCTCTATCAATCTTATTTCTACATTCCTTAAACTTAATCCTTGTAGTTGTTTACAAGTTTCTCTATCATAACTTTCTAGTGGAACTAAAGATGGTTTTATTTCTGTTATCGTATGTCCCACTTCTTCTGCTAATGGATAGCCATCTCCTGTCGAACCTGTTAATGGATAACTTTTTCCTCCTGTTGCTAAAATAATTTTATCTGCTTCTATCTTACCATGATTTGTTTTTACGCCTATTACTTTAGTCAACTCATTTTCTTGTTTTACTAATATTTGCAATACTTCTGTCTCATACCTTATTTCTACTTTTAACTCTTTTAATTTTTTCGTAAAACATTTTAAAACATCTTGGGATTTATCGGTTACGGGAAAGACTCGATTTCCTCTCTCTTCTTTTACTTCTAACCCTTGTTCTTTTAGAAATTGAATGATGTCTAGATTGGTATAATTTTGATAGCAACTATATAAAAATTTTCCATTACCTGGTGTGTTTTTAATAAATTCCTCTATACCTAAAGAAGATGTAATATTACATCTTCCTTTTCCTGTTATTAATAATTTTCTTCCCAATGATTTCATTTTTTCTAACAGAATTACTTGGTGACCATTTAATTTGGCAGAAATGGCTGCCATCATTCCAGCTGGTCCACCGCCAACCACTATTACTTTCATTTATTTATCTTCTTCCTTTTTCGTTTCTTCTAACTTCTCAAGCAATTCACTGCTTTCATTTTCCCCTTCTAATTCTTGTTCTTTCTTTTCTTGTTCTTCTAATTCCACTAATACTTTCAATGGGTCTTCCTTAACCTCATCTTCCCCATCATCTCCATTTAAGTATCCTATATCTTCTGCTTGTGCTTCTTGAATATATTTTTCTAATTCATCTTGTTGTTCTTCTTTTTCCCCTTCTACATCATCTTTCTCTGTTTTTAAATTAAGTTCTTCTTTCTTTTGATCAAACAAAAATTGAATATAGGCTTCTACACTGCTTAATTCTGTCTTTTGCTCTTCCCCCTCTAATTGTGACTCAAATTTTGTCTTTTCTTCCAATTCTTGTTCTGTCCATTTCTCCTCTTCATCTACTTCTTGTTCATGACTTAAAATATCTTCATTCTCTTCTTTTTTAGCATTTAAAATTTCTTCATATGTCTCTTGCTCATAATTTGGAGTCTCTCCATCCGTCTCTTGTTCATGACTGAAAATTTCATCTATTTCTTCTCTTTCCTTAAAATGATTTCCTTTTATTTCTTCTTCCTGTTCTGGATGTAAGATACCTTCATCTTGTTTTACTTCTTTTCTAATCTTCTCTTGATTTAAGATGTTTTCTGGTTGTTTTTGTTCTTGTTTTTGCTTAAGCTCTCTTTGACTAATTTTCTCTTGCTTTCTAGCACTTTTTATCGCTTCTTTCTCTTCTTTTTGATGCCTTCTATTTAATTTTCTTTGAGACCTTCCCCCCAAGACTAAAATTGCTATTATCAGTATAATTAGAATTGATAAAATACTTACTATTATCATTTTCGTTCTCCCTTCTCTTACTTCTTCATCTGTTCAATTGCTTTTAATACGCCTAATTTGCCATATTCATAAGTAAGTCCTCCTTGCATATAGGCTATGTATGGATCTCTGATAGGACCATCGCAACTAAGTTCTATTGTCGAACCTTGTGTAAAAGTTCCCGCTGCCATAATCACTTTATCTTCATAGCCTCCCATATCTCCTGGGTAAGGAATTACATCTGAATCAATTGGTGAACCCATTTGTATCCCTTGGCAAAACTTCACCAATTCTTCTTCTGTTCCTAAATGAATGGTTTGTACAATATCAGCTCTTACTTCATCATATTTAGGTTCTACTTGATATCCTAATTTTTCTAACATACCACTCGCAAAAATTACTGTTTTTAAACTACTTGCTACCACACTTGGTGCAAAAAATAGTCCTTTAATAAATAACGTATTTTGATTTAAAGAAGGTCCTATCTCTTTTCCTATTCCTGGAGAAGTCAACCTCTCTGCACATAAGGCAATTAAATTTTTCTTTCCTACAATATAGGCTCCCGAATTAGCAATTCCTGCTCCTAAATTTTTCATCAAAGAACCAACTGCAATATCTGCCCCTACTTCAATTGGCTCTCTTTCTTGAACAAATTCTCCATAACAATTGTCTACCATAATAATAACATCTTTATCTACTTCTCGAATTGCTTCAATAACCTTTTCTATTTTTTCTATGGTCAAGCTTTTTCTTGTAGAATATCCTCGAGATCTTTGGATTTCAATTAATTTTATATCTTGTTTCTTTAGTCTTTCTTGAATCTCTAAAATAGCAAAATCGTTTTCAATCAAATCAATTTGTTCATAATGAATATTAAATGCTTTTAGTGAACTATTACTTATTGTCTTTCCTATTCCAATTACCGTTTGAAGTGTATCATAAGGTTCTCCACTTATACTAAGCATAGTATCTCCTGGTCTTAATAAGGCTGATAACGTAATGGCTAAAGCATGTGTTCCTGATATTAATTGTGCCCTTACTAAACTATCTTCTGCTTTAAATATATGACTATATATTTCTTCTATTTTATTTCTACCAGGTTCATCAATTCCATAACCAGTTGAAGAATTCAAATGTGATTCTTGTAATCTACATTCTTGAAATGCTTCTAAAACTTTTTTACTATTCTTTTCGCATACGATATCTACTTTTTCTAATATAGGTTTGATTTGCTCTTCTACTTGCTTTGATAATTCTAGTATATTTTCTTTCATTTTATTTTACCTCTTTATCATTCATTATGACTATTTTACTATACTTTATTTTAAATTGCCAAAAGGGCTATTCCCTTTGGCAATTTTCATTTTATAATACATATTTCTTAATTAAAACAATTCCACTTGCTGTTGTGATTAATATAATAAATCCTAATGTAAAGTAAATTCTTACTTGCCCTGTTGAAATTGATAACATAACTGGTGCATCATCAATATCATCTTCCCCTGGTTTTTTATTATCTGGTTCTGAATCGATATCTGGTACATCGTATTTATTATAATCTTCGGATATTTCTGCTATATTATTCATAACGCCCATGTTGTCCTCACTATTAATCCATGTAAGTAGCACTTCCACATCAGCATATTCTCCTGGCTGTAATAAAGTATTTTCCAATAATCTAGTAGAAATTACATTATTTCCTTCATCTGTCCATCCTGGATTATCTTCTGCTACAAATTTTAATCCTTCTGGAATATAATCTGTTACTTCTTTTGCATATCCTTCGATTTCTCCTTGGTTATAAACACGGATTGAATATTTGAATTTAACGGTTACTTGATTTATTTTCTTTCTGTGTAATTCTACTTTTACTACTGCTTCTGGTTCATCCCATGCATCGTGTCCTGTTTGCGTTACCGTTTGTTCTCCGTTTTCAATGACAATCGCTTGTGTTACCCATTTTCTTAAAGCTAAATCAAATATTTTTACATTAACTTTCTCAAAATCATCATCATCTTGTTGTCCTGGGACATAACTTCCTTTTTCATCTTCTTTATAGCTTGGTAGTTTTTCATCTTCTGGAAGTTCAACATTATCTGGTTCTGAATCTCTATCAGTTACTATCTCTTTATTTTCATCTAAATATTTTGTGATATCTGCTATATTGGTAATGTTTTCGTTTGTTTTTGGATTAGCACTTACTCTACACATAATTGGAACTTCTTTGTAAGATAGCGTATAGCTTTTAGTTTCCATACCTAATCCACCAGCAAAAAATCTTTCTTCTGCTGATTTTATTAAACTATTTTCTAAATAATTTGTTGTTACAGTTCTTCCATCTTCCGATACTTCCCATCCATACTGTTTGTTATATTCCCCTTCTACAAATTCTAAATATGGTGGTAAGTGGTCTTTGATTTCAGCTGCATAACCATCGATATCTCCTTCATTGTATACTCTTAACATATATACTACCATATCGTTTGGTCTCACTATGATTGGCTCTTTTGTATGATTATACGTTGCTGTTGTAATCAATTTTCCATCTTCATCAACAGTATTTAGTTTTGATGTGTCTACCTCTGGTGCTCTTGTGTATAATCCATTTGCATTTAATAATTGTACATTTTTATCAATTTCTTTCGCATCTTTATTAATTTTTGTATCATCACCTACTGCTATGATGAATTTTCTTAAGGCTAGGTCGAAAGATTCTGATTTGATAATTACTTTATCATAATCTTCATCATCTTGGTAATTATGTGGTTTATCCTTTCCTGGCCAATTTTCTGGTTCGGAATCTCTATCTTTTATTTCTTCTCCATCTTTATCGGTTGCTCCTGTGATAGCTGCCTCATTTCTCATTTCTTTGTCTTCTATCGCTGTTTCGGATACTCTAAATACTACCGTTGCTTCTACATAATCCAATCCTTTTGCTCCATCACGGTTCACATCTTGACTTGCATCATAAGCATTTAGTAGTTTATTCGTTCCTCCTAAATAAGCTTCTACATCTAAACTTATACTTGGGGTTCTATCTCCATCATAAATATCTATCTTATTGCCTGTTCCACTTTCTGCTTCATCAATTCCCCAATAAGAATTATTGTCACTAATTAACTTATAAGTATCTGTATCTACTTCAACAGGTTTACTTGTTAAACCATTTTCTTCATCATAACTATAAATTGTAATCGTTTTTCCATCTTCTTGTCCGTGCCAACTGAACAAATTGTAATCCTAAAGGTATGTTATCCGTTAATTTTGTTACATAGCCATCGATGTCTCCTTCGTTATACACTCTAAAAGTATAAGTTACATAGTCACCCACTTTTACATTTACTGCCGTTTTATCTAAATCATAATTTGCTGTGGTTTCCTCTCCAGAAGCTAATTTTGTTGTATCAATTTTGGGCTCATTTTTTCCCTTTGAAGTATCTCCATTTACTGCTGATATGTATTTTACTAATTTTAAGTCAAATACTTCTGGTAATAGTTTTAGCTTTTCAAAATCATCATCATCTTCTTGTCCTTTATAATAATAATTTGAATCTGCTAAATCTGGTTTATTTCCATTTCCTCTATAATCTGACATATTATCTTTGTCTACATCTGGATATATTCTTGGTAAAGAATCTATGTCATCTCTTTCATTTTCTATTTCATTACCCTCTTCATCAATTGCCTCTGATATCCATGCTACATTGGTTAATATTTTTTCATTTTGAGTATCTGGTTTTTCTGTTACTCTACATTTTATTTCTATTGTTTCACTACCTACTCCATTACCAACTAAATTTCCTTTTGTATACGCTGGTAAATTAGTTATATTACCAGTTTTTCTCTTTAAAACTAATTGATTATTTGTGGTTTCATTATAAGATTCCACCTCAAAGTTTCCATTATCCGCAATACTAACATATTTTAATCCTGTTGGTAATTGGTCAATTACTTGTGTTGCTCTTCCTGCTTTTTGTCCTTCATTATAAATGGTTATTTTATATGTTATAATATCTCCTGTTTTTATTACTACTGGGTCTTTTCTGTGTCTATAGGTTGCGGTTGTTCCAGTTTGTAAAGAGCTTTCATCAATATTTGGAACTCTGTTTCCATTTGGTATTGAAATGACTTCATTTCCACGTTCTACTTTTGTAATGTATTTTCTTAAGGCTAAATCAAAAGGTTTTTCCTCTGGTTCTGGTGTAACTTTTAATGATAATTGCTTTGAATAAGTGTCTTTTTTTGGTGTTACTTCTGCGATTGGTTGTTCATTTGAGTTAGTAGTTGATATCCATAATTTCATATCATTGTAAGAATAATTAACGGTAATATCAATGGTTAAAGATTCTACATTCTTTTTTGGAACAGAAATATAAAAGTCTTCCCCCACTAAATCTTTTACTGTTTTTTCACTTGTTACTGGTCTTTGATTTTCATCTAATTCTAATAAAGTATAATCGGTAATTTCTTGACCATTATTTTTTACGACAAAATCAATCGTATATTTATTGGAATTTATTTGTTTCATCTTAATCGGTCCAATATTATAATTTTCTCCTGATTCTATGTAACTTAAAGTTTCTGTTTCTATCTCAATAGGAACATTTTTTATTGAATTTATCTCATCATAGTGATTTGCATTTTCTTTCGCTTTTTTAATCATATATCTATATAAGGCATGTGCTTGTGCTGCTCTAGCAGTCCCAGCATCATTTTGTTCTGATAAATTATTCGGTTTATAGTTAGTTAAGGGAAGATAAGAACTAGCACCCTCATTTTTATAATAAATCCATGATATTCCGCTTGTTAATTTATTATATACGTTATTATCATTGTTAGTAAAATACCATAAAACAGATTGTTGAATGGCTTTTATATCATTATTCGTTAATGCAAAATTAGTTAAGGTAAGATCCTTTAGTGCAACTTTATTTTGTAAAATAGCATTTAAAAAATCTTCTGCATTTGTATTTTCTGGTATTTCAAATGCTCGTGTCATTCCCCCTACATATGGACTAAATATTTTCATTTCTTCCTCATCAGAAGCAATTTCTTTTAAAATGGTATAAATCAATTCTTTTCTGTCTAATTCTGTTGCCTCATCTGGTAAATATAACATATCTAAAATTGCTAAAATAGAATTGTATTTACTAATATTATCTACATTACCATCTACTAGCTCTTCTAATATATCATTATTTGGATTTTCAGTTGTTATCTTGTCTCTCTCTGTTTTCATATCATAATAGACATTATATATTGCATATCTTTGCGTATTCTTATCATTTGAATGCATTCCCGCTCCAGCTCTTAAACAGTAAAGATTCGAATTATCATCATAGTTCAATGCTGTAGTTTCTGGATATTTTACGATATTATATATAATTTGTTTTCTATCATCAATGCTATAAGCTTCATCTGGTGCATTATAATCCATATATTCAGTAGCACCTATTTTTACTTCTAGCCCTTGCACTTTCGCATACACATTACTTTGTAAAGCAATCATTCCTAACATCACTATAGTAATCACACTAATTAGCAATTTTTTCAAGTTCATTTTTCTCTCTCCTTTGATTATAAATTTTGCTTCTATCTATTATTTTACTCTTTTTTTCTTTGAAGTCAATAGGATTTTTTTCCTTATGATAGCATTCATTTTTATGCCTTTTTTCTCCCTTACGGAAATAAGGTTTCGTAATTTACATTTTTAATAAGTCTTACTTTACAATTATATTACATTTTCGTGATAAAATCAACACTTTACGTTACTTAATTCTAGTTTTTCTTTTCTCCGTAGCAGTTGCTCAATTATTCGATTTTTATCATAAAAAAACTATTGAATTAAAATAACTTTTATGAACTTATGGTATTTTATAATTCTTTATGCTATACTAATTATATAAGATTAAAAGGAGGCCATAGTATGTCAGAAAAAATATATACAATAGAAGAACTAAAAAGTATATTACAAGAAATTTTAAAAAACTTTGCAGTAAAAAAAGCAACATTATTTGGTTCCTATGCCAAAAATTTAGCAACTCCAACTAGTGATATAGATTTAGTAATAGATAGTGAAGGTAAACTCTTAAACATTTATTTCTACGGCTTATTAGAAGATTTAGTACAAAAATTCCAAAAAAATGTAGACTTATTCGAAATATCTGAAATACAAAAAGATAGTAGAATATATAACGATATACAAAATGAGGGGGTTATTGTATATGAAAAGTAAAGATAGAATCATTATTCAAAAAATCATAGGCTATATAGATGATATTGAAAAATATGTTAATGGACTAGAGGCAAAAGATTTTCTAGATGACAAAAAGACAATAACAGCTTGTGCTTTTTCAGTTTCCTAAATAGGAGAATTGGTAAAAGAAATTACTAATGACACCATAAATAAATATACTAAATTCCTTGGAATAGTATTAGAGGTATGAGAAATAAAATTGTTCATGATTATGAAAACGTTGATTTGTCTGTATTATGGGGAACAATTAAAGAAAGTTTACCTGATTTAAAAGATAAACTAAAAGATATTATATTAAATGAGACTGATATTATATTTTAAAATATAGTAACAATACAAGCTGTTCATTGTGATCAGCTTTTTTACTTTCTTATCATAAATAAAAAAAGAAGCATCCAATTTTTATCATAAAAAATTCTTTTTTTTATATGATTAAATAAGAGGTGGATTATGAAAAAATATTTATGCAAAACATTTATGATATTCCTTTTTGTGATTCAATTAACAACACTATCATTTGCTGATGACTTTGATGAAGAAACAATTGATGTCAATGCAGAAATAGAAATTGCTACTAGTTCTCAGGAAAATGTACCAGATGTTAATTCTCGTTCTTGTGTCGTATTAGATAGAAACTCACACATGATTTTATATGGTAAAAATGAAAAAAATAAAGTTAAAATGGCATCTACCACAAAAATCATGACAGCTACCATTGTGCTTGAAAACGCTGATTTAGATAAAACAGTAGAAGCTTCCAAAAAGGCTGCTGGAACTGGTGGTTCTCGTTTAGGATTAAAAACAGGTGATAAAATTACCATACGAGATTTGTTATATGGCTTAATGCTATGTTCTGGTAACGATGACTCGGTAAATTAATGACAAGAATCAAAAATCAAATTTAAACTTTATATGAAAATCTCTATTTTTATCAATAGAGATTTTTTCTATAAATTCTTTTATTGTTTCTGTATCAACATTATTTAGATTACAAAATCTATCAATGAATTTTTCTACTCTATTTTTATTATCTTTCAATTCATAAAGTTGTCCTTTATCTTGTTTAATAAGTTCATTTATATTATTTATTTTTTCTTCTATAAGTTTTCTTTCTTCTTTTTGTGTACTTGAATACTTTTTATACATATCGCTAGAGATTACATTATTTAATTTGTCATTATACAAGATATCTAATTTATTATTAATTTTATTTAATTCTTTTGAATATTTTGTGAGAATATTATTATATTCTTCTATTCTAGTTTTATTTTTAGAATACTCTTCTACATATTCTTTTTCTAATACTTCTCTATTAGAATATTTTTTTATATATTCTGATAAATACTTAAATACATTTTCTTCTATATTATAATAAGGAAGATAGTTTTTATTATCACATAAATGAAAAACTGTTCTAGTAGGACAATAGTAGTAGATTTTTCCTTTATCATCTCTTCTTGCTAATCTTTTTCCACATTCTTTACAATGTATTAAGTCATGCAAAATAGTTTTGTCCTTTTTGTTGTCAGTTGTTCTTTTTTTGCTATCTAATATTTCATTTGCTTTTTCAAAATCTTCCTTATTTATTATAGGTAAATGATGATTAGGAATTACAATATAGTCCTTTTCCTCTAACATTATTCTTGTTGGATTCTTATGAGAAAGTGTTTTTTCTTTATTTTGTATCATATATCCTAAATACGTTTTGTTTTTTAATATTCTTTTTATTGTATTAGGTTTCCATATAGCATATAACATTGAATCTTTATCAGCATTCATATTAAGATGCATAGCAGGAGTTGGGACTTGTTCATCTGTAAGCATTCTTGAAATAGCAGTTGTCCCATTTCCTTGTAAAAAAAGATTAAAAATTCTTTTTACAATTTTTGCTGCATCCTCATCAATATCAAGTTTCCCTATGAATTTTTCATTTTTCTTATAACCATATGGAGCATAACAAGCAATATATCTTCCTCTTTTTTTTCTTTCAATTAAAGAGCTTTTTTGTTTTAATGAAATATCCTTTGAATACATATCATTTAATATAGCTCGAAATGGTAACAGTTCATTTCCTATTAATTCTGCATACGTATCAATGTCATCTAAAACTGAAATATATCTAACACCCTTATTCACAAAATAATCTTCTATATAAAAGCCTGTTTTCACATAGTTTCTACCTATACGAGATACATCTTTTGTTATGACTGTATTTATATTTCCTTTTTCTATTTCTTCTAGCAATTTTTTAAATCCTTTTCTATCAAAATTTGTTCCAGTTGCTCCATCATCAATAAATTCTGAATAATTAATGAAATTATTTTGTTTTAGATATTCATATATTAGTTTTCTTTGATTATTTATACTATTACTTTCTTGCTTATCTCCATCCTCTAACGAAATTCTTAAATATATTCCAACTTGTGCATTTATATTATTTACTTTATGATATGCTAACATTACTATCAACTCCACTACCATAAATATTCAATTGTTCAAAATTAAAATGAATAAAAACTTTTTTATTCTCATCTATTTCAATTCTATTCACAATATCAAAAAGTATTTCTTTATTTATATACTCTGCTTTTAAAAAGTTTCTTGTTTTTTCTTTTACTTCTTGATTGCTAATTTCTTTTTTTTCGCTAGTTGATATAAAATCAATTTTTCTTTTTAATGACTCAATATTTTCTTCAATTTGATGTCTTTCTTTCAAAAATTTCCCGTGAATATCTAATATAATCTCCCTCATCAATTAAACCGATTTAATCTATCATCATATATTTGCTCTACTTTTTTATTTAAACTTTGGATCTTTTCTTCTAATACTTTAATGTGTGCTTCATAATCCTTCAAAATTTCAGTATTATCATTTTTCTTTTTTAATATTGCTTTTTTATATGTATCTGATTTTAAATTTAGGGTACATATTTTTTTTATATACTCCAAGATTTCATTTTCTAACTTATCATAATTGTTATATTGTCTAATACATCTACCTTTATTGGCTGTTCCACATATTACATATCTTCGTTCATATCTCTTTTCTTTGTATTTTTCTGTTTTTGTAACAAATGTAAGTTTATTCCCACAATTATGACAATATGTAATTCCTTTTAATAAATACTCTCTATTTCTATTTCGAGTATTATTCTTTCTTTTTAATATTTCTTGTACTTTTTCAAAAGTTGTAACATCAATTAAGGGTTCGTGTGCATTTTCTTCTACTATCCATAATTCACGAGGTAAATCTATCTTTTTTTTGCTTTTATAACTTAACTTCTTTGTTTTTCCTTGTAATAGTTTTCCTAAATATACCTCATTTTTTATAATCTTTTGAACTGAAACAGGTCTCCACTTGTAAAAGTCTTTTGATTTATGTACTAGATTCATTTTTAAATAAACTGCTGGTGGCTCAATATTTTCTTTATTTAAAATATCACAAATTTTATATGAAGTCATACCATTAACATACATATCAAAAATTCTTTTCACAATATTACCTGCATATTCATCAATAACAAGATGTGATAACTCATCATTTTCTTTTTTCTTATATCCATATGGTGGATATGCAGAAATGTATTGACCATTTTCTCTTTTTTGTTTACATACACTACGAATCTTTTTTGAAATATCTTTTGCATACATATCATTAAGAACAGCTTTAAATGGTGTTATATCACTTGCACTTGAATTTTCTTCAAATGTATCTAGGTTGTCTAATAAAGCAACATATCTAATATTATTTTCTGGAAAATAACTTTCAATATAAAATCCTGTCTTTATATAGTCTCTACCTAATCTTGATAAGTCTTTTGTTATAACCATATTTATTTTATTATCTTCAATATCTCTTATTAATTTATTGAAACCTGGTCTGTCAAAAGTTGTTCCGACTAACACCATCATCAATATATTCATCAATTAGTTCTAATTTATTATCTTTTATGTATTGCAAAATTAAATTTCTTTGATTTGTTACACTCTCACTTTCTTGTTTATCACCATCCTCTTTTGATAATCTTATATACATTCCGACTCTAAAGTCTTGTGTATTACTTATATTTAGAAACATTTTGTCCTCCTAAACTATAAGTATTCACTTTTGAGTATAATTATATAGAATGTTATATTAAAAGACAATGCTCAAAAGTCATTTTATTTTTTTACTTATAGTCATTGTATTTCAAGTACTTTAAGAAAGCACTTTCAATTATTTTTTCAATTTTATTTGCATCTTTACTAAATATTGGTATAATTTCATATTCTTTTTTTTTAATTTTATTATCTACTTGTTTCATTAAAACCCCCTAACAAAATATATTTTCATATATTAAGTTTTATGATTTATTTTTTCTCTTGTAATTTCTTTCTTGATTCAGCCTGTGCATTAGCAATAGTTTGAACCAAATCTTTAGGATACAGTTTAAAACATTGTTTCATTTCAATGCCTAATGTATCGGGGTTTATTTCCTCTTGATATTTAGAACTTTGCATATAATTTAATGTTATTTGGGCATAAGCAACAGCTTCTTTTTTATTCACTTGTAGCACCTCCTACAAATGTTTCAAATAATGTGACAATTTTATCCCATTTAATTTTTGAATTTTCTGTTAAATTAATTTCGCATTTTTCAATATATGAAAAGTCCTTCTTATTTCTTATAATTAATTCTAGTCTCTGTTGTTCATTTGCAGTATATTGTACTTCAGCATATACTTTGCTTTGATTATCACGCAACTTGTCAGCCAGTTTGAAAACTTTTAACAATTTTTCTTCCATATCTTTTTACCTCTCTTTTATATATTTAGGCACATCAGCGGATCGACCAAGTTTGTCGTTAAATTCGAACCTTCGTTTTGAAGGGTTATAATTGTAGGCACTATAATTCCATTTCCTATAACTTTCATTACTTAAATGACTTGATTTTGATAATTCTCTAGTTGCTTGTTCGTGTTGTGATTGCACATAAGAATAATTATCTTCAATTCTTTGCTTTTCTCTTTTTTTCTCTATAAATTCTTTTTGAGCAATTTTTCTTCTATTTTTAGATACACTTTTCCTAAAATTCTTTTCTTGTATATATCTTGAATCTTGTTTTATAATTTTTGTAACATATGCTGAAGAAATATCTAGTTGTTTAGCAATTTCTTTTACTGGTAAATGTTCAATATAAAACAAGCTAATAATATTTTCCTTTGTCATTTTTATAAAACCACCTTATTAGGTTAATTTTTTGTCGACACTTTTTATGTATGACAAGACTATTAGAAATTTATTTAATTTCTAATTCTTTCATTTTCTTTTTAAAGGCTTCTTGTCTTTGTTTTTTTATTTTTAATTCTCTGTGTAATCTATATTTTAGCTTTAGTTTAGGCAAAAGGATATCAAATATAAATAAGATTACAACAAAAGATATTCCTAACAATATACATCTGAAAAACATTTTTAAATCTCCTTTCATAAATATTAGAAAAAGGCAATTAAGAGCTTGTCCTAACTGCCTTTCATTAAAATATAGTGTTTCCTTTAAATTTGCCCTTCATTATATATACAGTGATTAAGTCAGAGATTTTCTACCGTAATTTTGAAAAAATTTTTAAAACTTGTAATTTTTTATTCCTTCAATTAGTTTTAGTATGATAAATTGGTATCTATCTTCATCACCAAAACTGTATTTTTTAATTGTTTTTTTCTTTCGTTCAATAATTTCAAGCATTGCTATTTCATTACCTTTTTGTGCTAGCTTTCCTAGTTCATATAAGCTTTTATTTTTCATTATTTAAATCTCCTTTCAAATATTCTTTTAATTTTTCAATAGCTCTTAATTTTATTCTGCTAACTGATTTAGAACATATATCTAAAATTTTAGATGCTTCATCTTGCGAGAAATCTTCTTCAAAAAGCAAAAAAATCACCGACTGCTCAATAGCAGTAAGTGATTTTAAAGCATCATTTAATTCTAAAACAGTGTCAATACTAGAAAAGGCATCAACAAGCACAGTATATCCTTGTAAAAATGTAGAATAATAATCATCATCTACAATAGTTCTTTCTTTATTGCTAATACTCATTTGTTTTTTAAAAAATGTTCTTGATGATAAGATAATAGTTTTATTAAGGAAACTATCAAACCTTTCTTCCTTATAGTTATTTTTGTTTTCCATAAGTATTCCTCCCAAATTTAAAATTTGGGCTTAACATAACTGTCAAACGGAACACACAAAAAACAAAAACCTCCTTTCCTAGCTTTTTATGTATCATATTTATATAAAAATAAGGCCTAATTGTCCTGTAAAAACTAAAATGTTTCATCTTAAGTAACTTACACATATCTTTAGTATATATGTTCTACTCAAACAGGTATATTAAGCCCTGCCAAGATTATAAGAGAACTTCTGTAAATATTTTGTCGAAATTTAGATGTGATTTTTTCTAAAATGAGTGATAAAAAAATAATCTGTTTTTCTATGCCATTAGAATAAAGACTTGACAAAAAACGCCATACTTTGACAAAGTATGTATTTTTCAACAAATAAAGTATGTAATGTTTTGAAAAAAGAATGTAAAATATACATATATAAGTAACATTGCTGGAGGGAGGTCAAAATATGGCATTGGATAAAATAGTAATAGGATTTAGAGTTAGAAAAATTAGAGAAGAGTTTTTTGAAGAATCAAGAGATAAATTCTCTAAAAGATGCAATTTGACAGAAAGACATATTCGGACAAATTGAAAGAGGTGATTTTTTGATTAGTCTATCTTCGCTTGATTGTATAATAACAGCAACTGGCATAAGTGTAGACTATATTTTATATGGAAAAGGTAATAATAATAGATTGAAAATAAAAGACACTTTATATGATATGATAGATAAAGGCGACAAAGAAGAACTACAAATGTATTATAAATGTATTACTACAATAAAAAGCTATGTAACAAAAAGGGAAAAAAATAAAAGATAGCAGTTTGAAAATTGCTATCTTTTATGTTATAGTATAAGAAAATATCATAAAAAAAGAGCAATAAAATGAACTTTAAAACGGAGCTTTCTATAAATAATCAAAAATTATTACAAGAAATCGGATATAAAATTGAGAATAGAGAATATTCACCTGAAGAAATAAAAAATTGTGAAATATTCATTGCTAATCATATTATGAGCCAAAGTAGTAAGAATAATAATATTGCAAACGAAACCATAAAATTCAATGACTTAATAAATATTTTAGTAAAAAATGAAAAATAGATATTAAATTACTGAAAAGGAGATTGATTAAATGAAAAAATATAAAAAAAAAGATTTACTTATATGGATTTTAATGATTTTCTCTTGTATCGTTATTATTATGCATTTAAAATTCGAATTTAAGGATAACTTTTTAATTGTTTTACTTAATTTATCATACAGCTATTTTGCAGCATGCTTGTTTTATATAGGACAAGTTTGTATACCAGCACTGAAAGATAAAAAGAATGCGTTAACATTTGCACAACCATACATAGATAAAATATCGTGTGAAATGAGTTATTTTTTGGATTTTACTAACACTATTTTTGAAATTACTAATGGAGAGTTAAACATTCTTGGAGATGATGATGGATATATATATTATCAGAATAACAATACTATAATGTCTGAAAATTATAGGGAATATTTTATAGCTTTTGAAAAAAGCATTAAATGTGAGATAGAGCATTTAAAACAGAACTACTTATATTTTTCTTTACCAGATGAGTTACTAGATATTTTAGCTAATATTGAAATACAAAACTATCCTTGTATAGCATCTATTGCTTCTTTATATCCACTTTGTAAATCATATGACTCATTAGGAAACGAATTAAATACAATTCAAGATTATTTAATAAAAATAAAAAAATATAGCAAACAGACAAATAGTAATACAATTGTACTTTTAAATGATGATGAAAAAGAAAAATATAAAAAAAATATATTAAAATATGAGCCTATTACTAAAGAAATACTATCCAAAATGAGTAAAAATTGAAATAATAATTATTTTGATTTTAATATTTAGTTTAATTATTAATTCATTAAGTTGGAGTATTGCATAAAAAATATAAGAATAAAAAATTGAACCGAATAAAATAGTAGGTAACTTTGACCTACTATTTATTTTTATAGATTTTCTATTGTTTTCGTAAATATTCTTTTATTTTAGAATAGGATAATTCATAAGCTATACACCAGCCCCTATTTTTTATACAATTTAAAATCTTTTCTAATGTACTCTTCAATTTCTGATATTACTTTTTTTGAGTTTCTAAAATTTCACATGGTGGAAATGCTATACTTGCACCAAGTGTTCTTGATAAATCTAATATAAAAGATATCTGCTTTATACTTAACCCAAAATAATTTTTTATCTTCTCTAACCATTATATCTGTATGTATATAAAAATCCCTCTAGAAAAAACTTAAAAATTTCATACTAAAAATGTTTAAAAACGCCTATATTTCAACGAAAAAAATTTTTAAGCCGTGCTTATTGAAATTGTAAAAAAAACTATGTAAAATATAAGGGTGTATTAGATTATGTTATAGTTTTTACTATAACTATCCATAAAGTATCACTTTATGGCATAACTACTAAATAAAAGTTAGTAGTAGTATATCTACATTGTAAAAAAATGTAGCACAAAATGGGTACAAACAAGACATTTATATAGATTATTTGTCGTGTTTATATAAAAAAAGGAAGTTAGAATCTTAAAAGATGCCCCCCTCTTTTAAGGTTGCTAAACTTCTATTTTTTTGCCCAAAAATAAAAGAAAGGAGGATTTATTAAAAAAATCTTTTACACAAAAATAATGGAAGGAGATTTTAAATTATGAAAAGTGGATTTGATTTTGAATTATACGAAACACTTTTTACAAATTGCTTTATTATTAGTTCAAGCTATACCAATGGAAATTTGCAATTAAGTTTGTTTGGAACTGATCCAGCAACAAATGAAACAGCACATTTTGCTGATATTACACTAAACCAAAATAACCGAATATTAAAGGATGGCAAAATTATAGTTGATTGCAAATATAAACCTACAATGATACCACAATTACTTAAACTTGGTATTTTAAAGGAACAAGTTGGTATATGCGTAATAAAGGATTCATTATATCCTATTTATACTATTGATAGAACAATGGTAAATCAAAAACAATATTGTATGCACGAGTTAATTGCTGCATAAAAAAGAAAGGAAGAATAAAAATGAAAGAAACAAGAAATTTAGTATTACCAGTAATTCGGTAGAGTTCAACATCGGTGAGCAAATTTCGGTTAATGGTAAAACAAGAGTTAAAGACTATGGATATTTCATAGCAAAAATTCAAGAAAGTAATATGCAACAATATTTAAACAAGTTTGATGAACTAATTAAAGGGAAATCAACTTTAGACATACAGCTTTTAGAAAAAGACACATTTACTATAAAAAGAGTTAGATATAATCAAGGAGGAGCAGCTTGTTATTGTATGGATGGCGAAGATACTGGACGAATAAAAGAAAAAAACTTATGGAAGCCTAATCCTTGTAATTCTAGTTGTAGTTATTTACAAAAAGATGCTAATGGAAAAACAGCATGTAATCGTATTGCTTGGCTAAAATTTTTCATTCCAGAAATTTCAATGGATCGAATATGGCTTATGAGAATTACAGGACAACAATCGATAGACAATATAAATTCATATTTACAGTTACAACAATTACAAGGTAATTCATTAAACAATTTATTTACTTTATTTTTAACTAAAAAAGAACAAACAAATTTCTTAGGAAAGACATTCAACAATTATGTTTTAGATATCGTTAAAAAAGGAGATTTTATTTCTGAACCTCAAAT
Source organism: Clostridia bacterium (assembly GCA_022792395.1). Lineage (GTDB taxonomy): Bacteria > Bacillota > Clostridia > TANB77 > CAG-508 > CAG-269. Next base: position 42,214 of record JAAWAX010000015.1, on the reverse strand, counting down.
TCCACAAACAGAACAAGAACAAAAAGATTTATCCACAAAAAGCACTCAAAATGTGAATAACAATGTAGAAAAAGAGCAACAAAACACTGTTTCAAAACCTATTACTACTCAAAAAAGTAATGTAGAAACAGAAAAAATTGAAAATGCAAAATCAAAAGAAAATACTACACAAGTGCAAAATGAAATTGATAATGTAGCAGAAACAAAAAAAGCAACAAAATCAAAAAAACAAACCAAAAGCAAAACTAAAAAAGCTGAAGAAAAACCAAAAGAACAACATGAAGAAAAACAGCCAAATGCTGAAAATTACGATAATTACTATGTGTTTGAATCGTTATCTAGTGAAATGATTAAAACTAAATCAGGAGAGAAAGAATATACCGTTGGAAAATTCTACGATACACAAGATAAGCAACAAAATATTATAGTAAAACCTGAATATGTAGCAGAATTACAAAATTGCGAATTAGGTACTATCGTTAATTTTACAGAGATTAAAGAGATTGAAGGCAAAAAATTTGCACTAGATTTAAACTTTATTCAAAAAATGGAAAAAAATATAGCAGCATAAGAAAGGCACTCTTATACTACTGTTATTCAATAAGTCATTGGCTTTAATTTATATATATTATATACAAATTAGAACATAAAAGTCAATGCTCAAAAATAAAAAAAAGGAGATATACAATGCACAATGAGTTCAAAGATGGTAGCAAGGTTTTTGTATATGGTCCTGGACAAAATGATGGAAAATATTATCATAACGAATCGGCAATAATATTAGAACGCGATCCTTATTTTAAGGATTATCATGTCCGATTCAAAAATGGTACAGAAGATTGGATTTTACCTAAAGATTTACGAAAACCCTATGCTAGAAAGAAAGGAAATAAAAGAAAATGAAATTTAATTATATAAAAACAATTCGGCTTTAGAAAGCATAAAGAAGTATTTGAAACTAACTTATATGATATAACTCAAATAAGTGGAAAAAACAGATCTGGTAAAAGTAATATATTATTTGCAATTATTAATATCATTTTAGGCACAAACTTAACAGGAGATGAGAAAGCTTGTCTTATCAATAAAAAATGTGATGCTTCGTATGGAGAATTACATTTTACTGATAATCAAGACCAAAATCATATACTTATTCGTGGTAAACATAGATTTGACAATAAAAAGAATTTCATATCATTAGATGGCAAAATTATAACACAAACTGATTTAATGAGCTTTTTTAAAGACAAAAAGTTACTGTTATCTATTTTGAATCCTTTTTATTTTTTAAGTAAAAGACCAGGAGAACAAAAAGAAATGGTCGATAAATACTTATCAGATATAAAGCCTAAAACTATATTTGACAAATTAGATGCAAAACAACAAAATGATTTAATCAAAAAATACTTTTATGTATCTACTAGAGAAATATACACTTTATTAAGTATTGAAGAATTAGAACTTATATATAATGAACACAAACTACAATCAATTACAGGAAAGGAATTTACAGAACTATCAAACAATGAACTAAAAGATGCTATATGTGGAAATATAAGAACTCTAAAAGATATTAAATATTATGAAATGCTTACGCCAAAAGAAAAAGAAGATTTTATTAATCTAAATATGCCTAATATTTTTATGGATATTGCTTACTACAATTTAAGTACAGAAGAACAAGAAATTTTAGAAGGTATCCCTAGAGATATTCCTACATATATTTACGAGTTAAATCAAAATATAAAAGCATCAGATCAGGCAATTACTGCATTAAATGGAAAAATAGAATATGCACAAAATATTGTAAATGAAAAACTTCCAGCATATAGCAAATTTGAAAAAGATGTTGAATTATCATTAGCAAGACAAGAACTTGCTTTTTTAAATACTAATCAAGATATTGTAAATAAAGAAAAACAAAAGCAAATGGTTGATGATTTAGAAAAAGAAATACTTAATAAAGAAACTGAAATTACAGAGCTTGAAAAGCGTATGACTGATGGTAAGAAAAAGTATCTATCAATAAAAAATGGAACTGTTTGTGATTGCCCTACTTGTGGCCAACATATTCAAGATAGTAGCAAGATAAAGACAATAGAAAATATGAGACAAAGCTTAACTGCTGACTTTGAAAGGAAAAACTTATTAGATACTCAAAAGAAAGACTTAAGTTCAAAATTGATGGTTGAAAAATGCAAATATCATGCACTAGAAGGAGAAACAACAATCGAAAAAAGCAAACAAATTGCTGTTGTAGAAGATAAAATCAAAAAGCTAGAGAATGAACAATTAGAAATAGAGAAATTCAATAATGAGATTAGGATAAAAGAAACCAATATTAAAAATGCAAAATTAGATATTCAAAAATTTAGTAATGAAATATTATCTCATAAAGAACTAATAGACAATTCAAAAGAAGCAAAACAGATTGTGCAAAAGTTATATATATCATACATTGAAGAGAAAATGAAACTTGCAAAACAATATTTAAAAGATGTTGATATCAAGTTTTATTCTGTTTTAAAAACTACAGGAGAAATTAAGGAGGATTTTATCATTACTTATAAAGGCTCTCCCCTAGCTGATTTATCAAGATCAGAAACAATTGCAACTGCTATGGAATTTGCTAATATGTTCAATAAAATTAGTAGAGTAAACTTGCCTTTGTTTATTGATGATGCTGAATCTTGTGCAGACTATAACTTCATTGAAAAATATTCAAAAGACACACAAGTTATCGTATCACAAGTAGCAAAAGGTCATTATCTTACAATTGCAGATGCTAACAGTGATAATTGTACTATTGTCAAACCTGTAATAACGGGATTTAAAACAATCAATATACACAAAACTAATGTGGCCGATATACAAAAAGCTGCATAAATGGAAAAGGCAGAACTATCTGTCTTTTTTCTTATTTATTAAAAGAAACTACTATAAAAGGCAATTGCCAAATTTCTTTATGGTAGATGAAAGGAAGGAATACATATGAGAATCAAAGTTTTATTAGTAATACCAAATCAAGAGGTACAAGTGGTTAAAATTCCACCTAGTTTAAAATTTATTAAAGCATTTATTGGAGAAAATCTTTTTAGATTAAAATTAAATAAAGATACTATACTTTTTGCCAATAAAGATGCTAATTTAGAGGACTTCAATAGAATTGTTGGAGAAAATATTATACTTGGAACATTTTTTGTTATTTCAATAAAAAATAATTGTAGAGTTAGCATGAAGAAAAAGGACATAAGAAGATATACTAATATGTTCAAATTAAGAAAACACAAGAAAAAAGTAGACAGATACAAAGAAGAATACCTGGAAGAGTATTACTCAAATCAGAAAGAGCAAAAACAAAAAAATGCTGAAAGAAATAAAAAAGAAATATTTAAAATAGCAGCATAAAAGAAAGGATGAAAAGTTATGTATAAATATGAAACAATTTTTATAATGAAAAATGATATTACAGAAGAACAAAAAAACATGATAATTTCTACTGTAAAAAATTATCTTTATGAAAAAGGGAAAATCACTGAAGAACAAGATTTAGGACAAAAAAAGTTAGCTTATGAATGTAAAACATACACAGAAGGCAAATACTATTTAATTGATTTTGATGCTAATCCTGAAGCAATTGCAGAGCTAGAACAAATGTATCGAATTACAGAAGAAATCCTAAAATCTATAGTAGTTAGAAAAGATTATTAAAAGAAAGGAAGGAACTGAAAATGAATAAAAGTATTTTATTAGGAAGATTAACAAAAGCACCTGAAATAAGAATGTCTAGTGCTAATAATGATATGTTAATAGCAAATTTTACACTTGCTGTTAATAGAAAATATGTAAAACCAGGAGAAGAACGACAAGCTGATTTTATCAATATCGTAGCATATTCAAAATTAGCAGATTTTGCAAATAAGTATTTAAGACAAGGATTACAAATATGTGTATGTGGTAGAATACAAACTCGTAATTATGATGATAAAAACGGAATTAAACGCTATGTAACAGAAGTTATAGCAGAAGAAATAGTTTTCGCTGATAGTTTCAAAAAAGAAGATGACCGTATTTTAAATTCTGACAAGCCAGTTAATACACAACAAAATACTGATACCAATACTAATGAAGATATCTTCCCTAGTGAAGATGATTTACCTTTTTAAAGGATTGGAGGTATTAAGTTATGCAAAAATTAATAAATAAATACTTTAGTAAGTTATGCACCGAAAAATTTTTCAAGAATGATGATGAAGATATTATTGGAAAAGTTAAGGATGTAATTGAAAATTTAAAGGAACAAATAAAATTTGTTAATACCCCCGAAAATGATGTTTGCAAAGAAGATATTGAATTCATAATAAAATCAGCAAATGAACTAATAGCAGTAATAAATTCCAATTATACCAATAAAAATGATGTAATTGGAATTAGTGTAAACCCAATGGCTGGATTTTATATGCTACAATCTAAAGAAACATTATTTAAAGAATTAAAAGAGTATTATGAAGAATTGGAGGAAGATTAAGATGGAAACAAATATTATAAGTGTAAAATACGAAGATAATTATATGCCTAAAACATTTAGTGGTAAATCATATAGTTATTATACAGCAGTTTCTGTTGAAGTGGGAGATTTAGTAATTGCTCCAACAGCAAATGGAAATAAAATTGCAAGAGTAGCAGAAATTGATATTCCAGATTATAAAGTAGAATTTATTAAATCATATCTAAAGTTAATTACAGATAAAATTGACAAACAAAAATACTTACAAACAAGTGAAGTACTAAAAGAGGCTGCTTGATATGACTGGAATTGATATTGTTGATATTTTGATACCTAAATTAGTAGATATGGACTTCATTGTTCACAGATACGATGCCTATTCAACAAGTTCCATTTATTTAAAATTAGATTATGGTGTAGCTTGTGGTATTCGTATAGCCGATCATCCAGGAAAGAAAAAATATCATTACAGATTTAATATTATAAAAGATTTTAAAGGAGATAAGGTCATTTTAAATAGTGGCCTTATTTCTCGCTTTTATGACTTTACTGAACTTGAAAATATACTACAAGATGTCAAAGAGGAAAAACAAAATAAACTTTGTAGATATGGGATTAATAAATACAATTTATATATGGAAAAAGAAAAAAAAGATAATGAACTTTTTAAGAGATTCAAGAAAGTATCATAATTTGAAAGGAGAAATCTATGGAAGATATAGAAAGATTAGAAACAGAAGTATTAGAAATGAATGATTCTAGTGTTTCTGCAGTATTTAATTATTTAAAAACAAGAAAGGATTTATATGAAAAATTTAATAATAAGGAAAAGTCCATAGAACAAATGTGGAATTATATATGTGATAAAGCTAGAAAAATGTCAAAAAATAATGTAGCAGTGGTACAAGATAATCTTGTATTTATATGGGCAGTTAATTACTTTTGTAAAAGCAATACAGATTTAGGAATAAAAGAAAAAAAGGCTAAAAAGGTAATGCCTCCTTCAGCTGATGAAACAATTGAGGAAATTAATAGAGAACACTTCGAGAAAGAAAAACAAAAAGAAAGTGAACAAAAAAAGGATGCAGATAATCAAATATCAATGTTTAAGGAGGAGCAAAAATAATGGGATATATAAAAGTTGCCTATCGAGATATTTTTAGGCATTTAGACTACTATTCAGACCTCCCAAAAGGTTGGAATGAATTTATAAAAAAACAAGAGAAACATCATAATTTAGTTATAAAATCAAGCAAAAATAAATGTTTTTGTACTAATTGCCATCATCATTTTATTAGTAGCAAAAAAATAAAAGAAGAAGTAAAATGTCCTAATTGTCATAATAAATATTTAATAAAACGAAGTAATTTGCGTTATTATGAATTTAAGGACTATTTCTCTATTTTAGACAGAGTGAATGATACATTCGTAATTAGATATTTTGAATTAAAAACAATTCTTGATGCTATGCATGAAACTCATTCTTCTGTTGTTGAATTTGCAAGAGAAATACCAACTAACAATTATTATAGAGATGTTTTTGTAAATGAAAAAGTTTCAAGATGTCAATGTCATATTTATATAAATCACAGTAATTTTTATGAAACAAATAAATGGAGAGAATATACAAGAAATTACTCAATAATTGATTATTCAATAGTATTTCCCAATAATATAAAATCATTGTTAAAAGACACTGAATATAAATATTCTTATATATGGGATATAGCAAAAAATTCTACTTATATTGATTTACTAGAGTTATTAAAAAATAAAAATGACTATGCTATAAATAGAATTGAACTTTTAGCAAAAATGAAATTATATAATTTAGCATTAAAAGCAAATGAATTTAGTAGTCATGGATCTTTTCAAAATATCTTTGGTGTTTCAAAAGATTATTACCCTTTTATGAAAAGATACAATATTACATACACACAATTAAAAATATTAAGACTACTAAAGGAAAAAGATATTAATAAGATAAGATATTTAGGAAAATTTGTAAATTATGGTGAAAGTATAAGTGATTTAGAAGAAATATCAAAATATATTAGCTTAAATCGTTTTATAAAATATGCTAAAATGCATCGTGGAAAAGTAAAAACATATTTATATAAGGATTATTTAAGATTCGCTAAAGTACTTGGTTTTGATTTAAAAAATAATAAATATGCTTTTCCGAAAAATTTAAGAAAAGAACACGATAAATTAGAAAAACAATATGAAATTCAAAGTAAAACACTTATTAATAAAGCAATTATTAAAAGAGGTAAAGAATTATCAGCTAATAAGTATCAAAACAACACTTTTATTATATTACCAGCTCGTAATTTAAAAGATTTACAAGATGAAAGTAAACAACAAAATAATTGCGTAAGAACATATGCAGAAAAGTATGCTACAGGTACTTGTGATATTTATTTTATGAGATTAACAGATAAACCCAAAAAATCGCTTGTTACAATAGAAGTTAGAAATAATAAAGTTGTTCAAAGTAGAATAAAAAATAATCATAATCCAAATGAAAAACAATTACAATTTTTACAAAAATGGGAACAAAATATACTAAAAGAAGTGGCTTAAAAATTAATAGGAGGCTCAAAATTAGGTCGATATTAGAAATATAAAATAAAAAGTATAAGGAACTTGAAATTAATTGAGTTCCTTTATTTTTATACGGGGAGGATACTATGAAATATTATGATAAAAAAATGTATGAAATGGAACAAAAAATAAAAACAGCATTATTTACAATATTAATATTCACAATATCATTTCTATTAGGAGCATTTATAGGAAATGCAGAAATAAACTGTAAAAACCAACAAATAAAGCATTTACAAATGGAAATAAATAACTTAAAAAATAAATAAATTAGAAAAGAGGTAAAATTTATGCCAAATATAAATACGAAAGAATTAGAAATGAAATGGAACAAATCCATAAATAAAATACATCAATTATTAGAGAAAAAGGATATATCTACTGCTAATATGATAAAGTTTTATAAATTATATATTAACGCACCTTATAATAGAACGGCATTAGATTTATTTGAACTTGCCTTTAACGGTTGGTATAAAGAAAAAATGGAAGGATAATGAAAAATGAATAAATTAGATTTTCAAGAAATGCAGCAACATGTTAATATATTGAATGTTGCATATCATTTATGTTTAGAAATAGTAGAACAGAAAGGATATGAATATAAAGCTATATGCCCTTTTTGCGGATATAATAAATTAAGCAAAATACCTACCCTATCGCTTAATCTTGCAAATAATAAATATTGTTGTTCTGAATGTGGTGTAGGTGGTTATTCAATTGGATTATATGCGAAAATGCGAAAAATAAGTAATGACATAGCATTTAAAGAGTTACTTGAAAGAGAATGTTTTTCACAAGATAAATCACTATTTGAAATAAGGCCTATGAATCAATTAGCAGATATTGAAATAAGAGATAAAATTTATAGAGATTTCTTAAGTATGCTAAAATTAGAACCACAACATAAAAGGTATTTAACAAATATGGGATTTTTAGATAGTACAATAGAAGATAACTTGTATAGAAGTGTACCAAAGAATTATATTAAAAGAAGGATAATATCAAATAATTTATCTAAAAAATATAATTTGGAAGGAATCCCTGGTATGTATCAAGAGGAAGATTTTAAATGGTTATTTAGTCAATATAATGGTTTCTTTGTCCCTGTCTTTGATGCAGATAATCAGATACAAGGACTATCAATTCATTTAGATAAAGCTTTTAATGATAATCAAGACATTTGGTTTTCAAGTAATAATAAAATTAATGGAACTCGTGCAAAAAATTTCATAATGAAAAGTAATATTAATATTGATTCACAAAGTCTTATATTAACAGATAATTTACTATTAGGAGCATTAGCAAAAGACATAACAAGCAATCCAGTTATATCATTTCAAAATATAACTAATTCATATATGATTTTAAAAGAAATTGAAAACACAGAAATAAAAGATATAACTTTTTTAGTTAGAGGATCAAAAAACATAGACTACATTATCAATCGTGTTTTTCGTGATTTAATTCCGCTTGGATATAATTTAGATACTAAATATATTTCAAGTTCTAAAGACTTTTTTGATGAAAGCTGTTTTGGCTTCAATCATTTAAAAAATGTTGCATAGGAGAACAAACAAATTAAAAGTGTAAAAGAAAAATTTGTTAGAGGCCTACTTTATACTAGAGTAGGTCTTTTTTTGTTAATACAAATTATAAAATACAAAAATATTAAAAATTTATCCATATTTTACATGTTTTGACATTTTTTGTGAATTAGACATGCTATAATCGATCTATAATAAATGATACTATAAGTAATTATATTATTAATGTATTTTTAATTATTTAGGAATTTCATCGTTTGAATCCATAACATCTAAAAAAATATCATCATCAAAAAAATCCTTTAAATTCGTATCTAAACCTTCACAAATATGAAGAAGTGTAGGAATACGAGGTAAAGAATTTGTATTGTTATTACCTAGCAATGATATTATAGTTGTCTTTGGAATACCTGTATTTTTGTATAATTCCCAAAGAGAGGAGATTCCTTTTTTAGACATGAAGTAATTAATTCTTAATCGTATTGCTTCTTCTAAAAACATAAATAAAATTCTCCCTTCTTTTTATAATTGCATTAACTATATATCAAATTTTTTTTGGAGCTTGGTACGTAAATACGTACTAAATAAAAAATGAAAATATATTTATAGTACATACATAGGAAAAATGGAAAGTATTTTTATAAAGAAGTCATAGTTAGAAAAATAATAGAAAGGAGGTATTATAAAAAATAAGGAAACTTTATTTTTCTATTGTATTATTTTCTTTAATATATCGAAATTAATATTTAAAACAACACAAATAGCAATCAATTCGTAATCCTTTAATACTAACTTTTGACTTTCTATTCGGTAGATTTCATCTTGAGACATTGGAATTCCCATCAAATCCAATTCTCTTGATAAATCATTTCTAGAAAACTTTTTTTGTTTTCTACATTCTTTTATCAATTCACCATATGCGTTTTTATTTCCTCTAAATCTTTTCATTATACCCCTCAATAATATAATTATTTATTGATTGTATAACATTTATTATGACACATTTTAGCATAAACTATGCTAAAAAATAAAAAAAGTAAAAATTAAGGAGTATTACATATGAAGAACCTTGGAATTATTAGAAGAGTAGATGAACTTGGAAGAATTGTTATACCATCAGAAGTTAGAGAAAGATTTAATATTCAAGAAAAAGACCTTATCGAAATATTTGTACAGGGTCCAGCAATTATATTAAAGAAAGTTATATTAGGTTGTTGTTTTTGCGATAATACAGAAAATTTAGTAACATTTAAAGACAAACTTATATGTCAAAAGTGTAAACAAGAAATATTTGAAACTGAAGAATCAAATACACCGCAAGAATTAAAAAAGAAATAAAAATGACTCAAACTACCGAATAAGGTAGTTTGTTTTTTATAATATGATATAATTTAGCTGTTATATGCACCCAAATTGATAACTGATTTTATCTTATAATTGAATAAGATAGAAAGGAGGAAATTATTTTGGAAGAACTAATTATTCGTTCAAAGAATGGAGATGAAAGAGCTTTTACAGAATTAATATTGAGTATGAAAAATGACTTATACAGAATAGGAAGAACAAGATTAAATGATGATAATGATATCAGTGATGCTATACAAGAAACAATGATAAATGCATATAAAAATTTAAAGAAGTTAAAAGATAATTCGAATTTTAAAAGTTGGATTATTAAGATTTTAATTAATGAATGCAATAGGATTTATAAGAAGAAAAGTAAAAACACAAAACTATTTGAAAAGATTACAATTGAAGAACCTGTGAATAGTATTGATAATTCAATTAACAATATTAATGCAAAATTAGATTTTGAACTATTAATTAATCAATTAAGTTATGAAGAAAAATTAATTATTACATTATATTACAATAATGGATATTCTTGTAGTGAAATATCAAACATACTCAATATGAATATTAATACTGTGAAAAGTAAAATAACAAGGGCCAAAGAAAAGGTGAAAAAATATTATGAAGGAGGAGTTCTTTATGAATAATGGTTGTGATAAAATAGACAATTTATTTTTTCAATATTTCGAAAACAATCAAGAAGTTCCTAATATAATAACAAATGGAATAGAAACAGCAATGTACAATAAAAAACAGAAATATGAAATGATAGAATTAATTAAAAAAATTATAATAACGATTATTAGCTTTCTAACTGTTACTGGCGGAATAGTATTTGCAAAAGATATTAAAATTTTATTTGAAAATTTAGTCGAGAATATATTTGGAAACTATAACAATGGTATAACAACAGCAGTAGAAAATGGTTATATAGAAGATATCGATATGGAATATATTGAATCAAACAATACTAAAGTAAAGATTGATCATATAACATTGGATGATTATAATTTAGGAATAGTTTTTAATATTGAATCAAATATAAAAGATTACTTGGATGATTTCTATAATGTTAGAATAATGAATCTATTGATTATGGATGAAAATAATAATGTATTATTTTCAGAATACGAAAATCAAGAAGAATTTTATGAATATTGTGAAAAGAATAATTTAGATAAAGGGACATATGGTATAGGTTACGCTAATTGTGCTTCGAACGGAAATATTTTAAGTATGAATGACAATAATATTATTTATTCTTTTTATACTACATCTGAAAAATTCCCACAATCAAAAGAATTAAAGATTAAATTCAATAAAATAGCTTTATTAAGTAATAGATTATCTAGTAATAATGTTGAAAATTATACAACTACTTTTAATGGAAACTGGGAATTTAGTATAAATTTAGAAAAATCAAAAACTTTAAGAAAAACAATAGAGTATATGGTAATAAATATTAATGATAATAAAACAACAATAGAAAAAGCTAGTTTATCTATGTCGAATATGAGATTAGAATTAATAACATCTAGTAAAAAAATTGATTTCAAAAAGTTACAGAATAGACAAAATTTAAGTGTAACAGATATGATACCTTTTCATGAATCTTATATAGAAACAAGTGAACGGTAAAAAATTTTTTGAATCGAACTCTGGTAATAATGGATATAACACATTAGAACATGGAAAAATAAAATATTATACAACTTTTGATTATACTTATTTTGACAAATCGGAAACAATAAAAATTGTTTTACCAACAAATAGAAAAGAAAATCTCATAATTGAAATGAAAGCTAATAATTTTGAGGTCCAGTAATAATACTGAACCTCTTTTTTGAAAAATATAACTATTTTTCTTTTTAGAGCAAAGGATTTATTCGATTTTGTTACATTATACAACTTGTCATTTACTTATAATCTACCCATACATGAAACCGTGCTGTTCTTCCATCGCAAACGCCACCATTGCCGGTTGTCCAAATTTTGTAGAACATGTTATAAGCCCTCATGTAAGTAATAGGTACCCAGTCGGTTACATACATATAGTATCCATCTGAATCAACCATATTGTATCGATAGATAGTATCGATATAAGTAAAACTGCTTAATGAAACACTTAAAGCTGTATTCCCATCAAGAGGTTTAAACGCAACACAAAGTCTTGCTTGATTTCCATAAATAGTATGGTTTCCTCCCGTATGTGTATTGGTTACTGTACAATACCCCCAATAATCTGTTTTGTACGACTCTGTCGTTGATGCAGGTTCTACTGCATTGAATTTCTGCCGAAGTTCTCTTGCTTCATCTGCATATTCCATTGTTTCTTTACCTTCTTCAGTGTTAGCTACAGACACTGATTTTGCTGCTGCCGATACTGGTGTTGTTGCAAACGAAAATATTGTTGCAAAAGCAACCAAAAGGCTTGTTAATTTTAATCTAATCTTTTTTTTCATGTTTTTTCCTCCTATTGATACATAATTAGATATTCCTTTGCCCTATTAAGCTAACATTATTAATGTATAGCCCCATAGTTATAATATATTTGCATAAAAAGACAAAAAAAGATAAAAAAAGATAAAAAATAATACCTTTTATAAATTATATTTCAATTTATCTATGACAGTCGAAATTACTATTTTAGGTGTAGGTTTCTCATTCTCACAAATTTTAAAATATTCATTTAAAATTTTAGATTCGCAATCATAATACATTAAATCTGTTGCATTAATAATATTTGTTTTTATATTATTAACCGTTTTTTTATGTTTTTTAGATAGTATGGGATAAATATCTTTTTCTAATTTAATATTTTCCCAGTTATCTTTATTATACATTAATAATATTGATTCTTCTAAATATTTAGTTCCAATATATAAAAAATTATAATGCAGTTTTCTTAATTCTTCAACAACTCTATATTCTATCGAAGATTTTTCTTCTTCTTTTATTTCGATTAACTTATTTATCTCATTTAAAGCATTGTCTAAACCTGACATTTTATTAATGTATGAGTACAAATAAGGATTATTTCTTATTTGTGTTAGTAATTCTACTTCTCCTGATATGACAATAATAGAATTTTTATATTTAATTAGATTATTTGACTTAATATAATTTAATATTTCAATTCCATTATAATGTGGTAGCTTTAAATCTAGTAAAATTATATCAATAGCATTTTCTTGATTTTTAAGTATCTCTATTGCTTCCTTTCCATTAGTAGATATCTTGCATAATCGCATTTTGGGATTTGTATCTGCTAGTATATTTATTAAACTTTTTGAATAATAAAAATTATCTTCAATAACTAATACATTTACCATTTTTTTCACCTCTATATATTAGATTACAGATTTCGCTATTTTAGGTGCATTTTTTATCTTTTTTTATCTTCTGCACTTTTTTATATTCTTATGTGATATTTAAATATTGCAGTTTTATTTTGAATAAAGGAATAAAACGAAGATTTTATATATTAAAAAGGAGGAGATTTTATATGAATGTTTTTCAAAAAATTATAGCAATTATTTTGTTATCAATAATTATAATAATTGTTATGTTTCCAACAACTCAAGCTATATCAAACAATGAGATAACTAATAAAACAGAAGAAAATGTAATACCTCAAGATAATAACAAAAATAATTCTAGCATATCTTCAGCAAATGAAGATACTAGTTTTCAAAATACTAAAGATGATACAATTAAAGATAAACAAAAAGTAATAGAAAATTCCAGAGATACATCAGAAAATCAGAATACTTCTTCGGATTATACTGAAGTGTTAAATAGTAATATTAATGAAGAAAACTTCCAAAATAAAGAAATAACATCTCCTAGTTTAAATAGTAGTTCTAACGAAAATCCTTTTTATGACAAAGTTTCTTTAGAAGAGATGAACTTACTTTTAAATTATTTCAAATTATCTCCTATCCAAATTACAAATGGAATTTGGATAGAAAATAGCTCAAGAGATATTATTAAAGATTTTATAAATGGGCATAGTTCTTATTCATATTCTATAGATTCAAAAGGATATATTTCTTGTGACAATATTTTAAGAACAAATGAGAATTTAGATTCGATAGAACCATCTGAAACAGAGATGGACATAGCACTTAAATATATAAAAGATAATCAAAGTACAATTATTTCCATATCTAATAAATATATAGACTTTGAGAATAATTCTTGTGTTTTAAAGGATTTTTATGATAATATATATATAAAAAGTTATGAAAATGAAAACATCAGAATATTAATACTAAATGGTAAATTTTATAATAGGAATAATAAAATTACATATAATTTAGATTTATCAGATAGTTTTATAAAAGCTTTAAACAATGTACAATACAAAATTCTAAATGGTGAAATAACTATATCAAAAGAAAATCCTATGACTAGATCATCAAGAAATAGAAGAGGAACATCCATTGGACATCAAACTGTGTGGGGCGGTCCAAAAGATAATGGAACTTATGCTACCATTGGAAGTGTTGATGATGGAGAATCTGTATATATATTAGGAAAAGAAGATGACTATTATCATATACAATATGTTGTTACTGTAGGAGCAAATGCAGGAAAGGAAAGATCTGGATATATTTTAAGAAGTAGTCTGAATGTTTCAGTTACTGATAAATTATTAATTCAAGAAGAAGTTATGACTGGTGGATATAGATACTCTAATGTGAATAATAGAATAGAGTCTTGTGATGATTTTGACATTTCTATTAATTCTGATAGTAGTATTTCAAATACTGAAGGAGTTACATTATTATATGACTATGGTTATTCGGATTGGACTGGAAAATCTTATAGAGTGGCATTTATTGAATATAGTACCTCAAATGGAATGAAAAGAGGATATGTATATAATAGTAAATTAAGTAATCCTTTTGCAAGCACTTTAGTAAAAGCACCTTCTAAAGTTGTTACTTATACTGGACCAGATTCAAACAAATTTAGTCTTGATACAGGAGTTCTTGGTATTAATGAGTATGCTTGTGCTATTGGATATAGTGGAAATTATATTTTCCTAGAATACAACACCAATGATGGAAGAAGAAGGGCTTTTGCTAACGCCAATGATTTAAATGTATCTATATCTTCTTTAGGTCTAATAAATTTGCCAGACATAAAATATGACTCTACATATTCTTCTACTCAAAAGCAAAATGTTTCAGCAGGACCAGGTGCATGCTTTAGTTTGTGTGCATATAGAGGAGTTATCGGAAAAAATGAACCTGTATATAAGGCATCAAGTAATCCTGTATATGAACAATTAAATTATACTTATATTGTTTATCATGTAGGAAGTTCTTACAAAGGTGGTTATGTTTTAAGTAATACTCTAGAAGAAAATACTAACCCAACTTTTCCTAATATGCCAACCTATAATGAAGCAAATGGTGAATTCATAAAAACTTATATTGGACAAACAGGATTAGGACAACCATTATATTCTTATAAAATAGGAACAGGCCAAAACAAAATTTATTTATGCTTTAACCAGCATGGATGGGAAGATGGAGGACCTTCAGATGGTATAGAGTTAGTTAAATTAGCTATAAGATTTATGGAATATGTAAATACAAACCGCAATAATACAGGAACTTCAGATATGGGAAATACCACAGTAATAGAAAACATTAATTTTCAAGAATTACTTCAACGATGGACAATATATGTAATTCCTTCAATTAACAGAGATGGTATTACATCTGGTTTTACAAATTTTGGGCCTGGAAGAACAGATGTAGCAACTAAAATTGACATGAATAGAGATTGGGACACAAACTATTTTAGAGCCTATACCGATATTAATGATGGTAGAAATTATACTAGTGATAAAACAATGGCAACTTCTTCAGCACAAGCTGTTGCAGCATATCTTCAATCAGAAAGTGTAAAACCAAATTCAAATGCAAAAAGTCTTTTATTAGATATACATGGTTGGGATGGAGAAATAGTTGCATGGAATGATGAATCAAAAAGAATGGGAGAAACATATTTCAAACCACTTTTTTATAGTACTAACTTAATTGGATATACTGATAGTAATTATTTTAGAAGTAGAAAGAAAGACACTGATACAAGTGCAGGAGGATATATTATTAGATGGGCTGTTGAAAAATTAAAAGTTACAAATTCTATGATAGTTGAATTGCCTTTAAGAACTGATAAAACGATTGACCATACTTTTGTTGAACAAAATAACTATGATAGAAATTTGACTACTGCTATTCTTAATATGATGAAAAATGAATATAGATAATAGACTTTAATAGGAGGGATAATTTTGAATAAAAAAAAGATTATTTCAATAATAGTACTGCTAATATTATTAATTATTATTCCACTCATAGTATTTATAATTAGTTTATTTGAGAATAAACCAATTGAGATGAATAATGATAATACAAATTTAATTCAAAATGAAGATATAGCAGATATTAATATAGATAACAATAATATTTTAGTAAATAATAGCAGAGATAATATAAATATTGAGGAAAATAGTAATTTCAATATGCCTATTTTAGGAGGGAAACTAAATGAAGAAGGAATTACTTTAAATGGAAAACCCATTGTTTATAATCAAAAATTATCTTCTAAACTTAATATTGCTTATATGTTAAAATATGATATCAAGCATAATGTACCTGTTTCAAGTTTTGAAATAGAAATGGATAAATATATACATGATAATAAACCTAAAGGAACAGGTTTATGGATAGAAAATCAAGAGTTATTTGAAGAAACACCTTTAGGAACAGAAAGATTCGTTTCTATTTTATCCCAAGTAGGAATAGAATGTAATATTGATTCTAATGGTTTTGTAGAAAAAATTGTCAATACAATTGATATATGTAAAAATATCAATAAAATAGTAAACAGCAACAAATTAGTTATGATTGCATTTTCACCCGATTATTATGCATATATAGAAAATTACAATCAAGAGGCAAATATGACTGATACGGAAGACAATTATGTTAGTTTCGAACCACTTGATAATGTATATCCATACATTATTACTGGAAAATGTGAAATAGAAGAATTACAAGCTATATTAGAACAGATAGCTACTGATATTCAATAAGAAATAGCAGTTTGAAGTAAATCCCAATTATTAAGAGAGTATAAAAAAAGATGTTTAAATCCTTCCGTGATAGAATAAAAAAATATCAAGGAAGGATTTTTCATTTTTTCAATAAATGTCAAAACTTAAATTGCAAAATATTGAATTAATATTTTTTTTATTATATAATATCTATAGAAAATAGAGGTGATTTCATGAAAAAATTATTTTTCATAATATTTATTTTTTTATTTATCCTTGCATTAACATTCATAGTATTATTTAAAATGTTGCCATTACAAAATAATACTAATGAAACTATACCAGAATTATACTCATATAATACATTATTTTTTAATTCGTTTGAATCAAAAGATTTTGAAAAAATGAATAATATATATTACAAAAAAATAGTATCTTACGATGAATATCAAATATATAAAAACAAGTATGACTTACCTATTGAAGAAGAACAAATTTTTAATGAAAATTTTGTTGTTATTACTACTGTAGAAAATTCAAGTATGATGAATTTAGTACCTAAAGAAATTAGAAAAGAAGAAAATAAGTTAAAAATCGCATTTTTCAAAGACACTAATATAGATTCAAAATATAATTCATTTTTAATTATAATATCCAAAGAATTAGAAACAGACATAATAGAACCTTATAGAGCAATAACAGAAAATATCCCCTATGATGAAACAATTTCTATTGAAAATATACCAGAAAAATATACATTAGAAGAAGCTCAAAATGACAATTGCTACATAGTAGATGATAAACAAAACGTTTATAATGAGAAAACATTAGATTTATTTATTGAAGATTATAAAACGAAAAAAAGTTCATTTATTAGAATGGTAAAATTTTATGAGGACAAAGAAATTATTAGAGACATCTATTATAATGCTAAAGAGGATAACTTTTTGATATGTGAAGATGATACACGTGCATTTAATTATTTTTCATATAATTATTATAAATATTTTAAATTAGAAGAAAAATGGTTGTTCCAAAATATAAAATATTATCTTTTAACAAGCCCCTATGAAGAGGATTTTCAGCTCTATACCTCCCTTTTAAATAAACAGATACTATAATTAATTTCCTAGTATTTTTACCTACTATATTATATATAAAGAAATCCAGCTTTTTATAGCTGGATTTCTGATTAGTTTGTAGACTAACTAATCAAAATCAAAGATGCAACACTCTATAATTATAGTTTAATTAATTGCGAATTTCAATAAAACCCGTTTTAGATAATCCAGAAGATGTTTTATATTCAATCATACGATAATCATTGTATCCGACATTTAAATAACACCTTACAGATTCATTTTCTACATAGCCTATTATAGGATATGCTGAAGTTGGTCCAGCATATACATTTCGGCGAGTACCAATCTCAATTGTATCTGGAACGTAATGATAATTGTATAAATCATTATATTCGAATCCAGTTTTAAAGAAATATAGGTATCCTTGTGAGAAATAACCACGTTTTCGGCCAGAATTAGTGTTGTACTCTATATACACCCAGTCATCATTTTTTGCCAGAACTGTTACATATTCATTAGTAAACACTGTACCAGCAACTGCATAACTCGAACTCGAGGTTCCATAATAAAGATTTGCATTACTATTTACTCTTGCAATAGCAGTTTTGGCACATACATGTATACTTTCTAAAATATAACCTCTTTTAGGTCCAGAAGCAGTACTATACTCAATATAATATGCTGTCCGATAAGGAAGGTTAATAGGAGTATAACTATAAAAGACTGTTATTCCTTCTCCTTTTTCTATACTTCCATCCACAATATCCAAAGTTGGTCCAGAGGAAACAGCTTGATCTTCTCCTGAATAAGCTTGATATCCATTACTATAATTAGCATCTTTGGGATATGAAGTAAGGATATCCATAGTATTAGTTGGAACATATCCAGATTTTTGAGCTGGTGAACCATTTACATTATATACTATTCTGTACCAAGCCATTCCTGGTTCCTTATCCATTATATATACCCGTTCGCCGTAAGAGATACTCCCAGATATAACATAGTTTGTACCAGGTCCAGTATATACTGTTTGACTAACATTTGAAACTGCAACAGAATTGGTAGTAAAGCCATCTGCAAAAGTTGGTGTAGGATTGAAAAATACAATTACTAATCCCAAGAACAATAACACTAATGGTGTAAACCGCATTTTTTTACTTTTTAACATATTTGCCTCCTTATTTAGTTGCATCTTTGATTTAGATAAAATTATAAAAAATTTATCATATTTATTATACTATATGTATTCTAAAAAAAATGTCGAAACTTGTCTTTAAAAGTTTTTTTTCGGAATTTTGTATTCCAATGTAGTAACAAATTAAGAATGCATATTACAACAACAAAAATTTACTTTTTAGAACTTTTTATTATTCCAGTTTTTTCCTCAATATTTATATAAAATCAAGAATCTTATTAAATTAATACTATAATTTTGAAAATGTAAAACTAATCTTTTAATGCATTCGACAAGTTTCAACATATGTTTGTGTCAAAATATGTTATAATATATAAAAGGAGATGGTAGATATGCAAAAATACTATAAAAAATCTCTACAAGTTATACAAGAAAATAATATCAAAAATGAAAAGGAATATAATAAGATAGTAAAGACTTATCTATTGCTATCAGCAAGAAGTTTGAAATTTATTTCAGGAACTAACAAATTTGAAGAAATTATAGAATTATCAAAGAAAGTCAAATAGGCTTTCTTTTTTTGAAAAAAAGCAGACACAACGAGCTGCATCTGCTAGATTTAGTAAACAAATATAAATATATGAATTATTTATATTTACATTATATATATCATTAAATTACCATAAAATCAAGTGATTTCTTCGTTTTCTTCCTCATCTTCCTCATTATTTAAAACTACAAATTCAGGATATGTAGTATATAAAAATGGGATTTGGCAGTCTATGTTCTCTAGCTCTTCCCTACTAGGAAAAGCCAAAATTAGTTTATCAGCTTTAGGAAGAGAAAGAGGATAGGAATTTATAAGTTTTACAATTCCTTTTTTATTATCTTCATTTGCTACGATTATATGATACAATAAATGTTCATTCGTTAATAGTGTGATATATACTGGTTTGTATCCTTGATAAAACCTTATAAAGCGTTTTTTATACTTGCATAATATATCTAATGCTACTAACATATTATCATTGATTTTTTGTGTATTATGAACGAATATATCACCTTTTTTACTTACCATGTTACTATACAAAATATTTTTAAAATTATCGTTTTCATCTCCAAATAATTTTTGCAAATGGCTTAATTTAGCACAACCAAAATCTTGTAAAAAGTTAATTACTTTTTGTCTATCTACCATAAAATAAACCTCCTTTAACTAATAATTCTCATTAAATAACCATATATCAATTTTTTATCTTCTCTAATTTCAGACACTCTTATCAACACATTATTCAAATAATGTGGATAATTATTGAATCTTGCAGGAACTCTAACCAAACAAGTAATATTTGTAGTGTCTAATTGAACAATAACACCACTATTCCCTTTTGGAAATGCTATTACTTTTCCTGTATATTCTCCACCTTCAGTTATATATTTTCGAATGCTTTTATAAGGGTTTTCAAGAAAGTCTTTGCTAGAGAGTTCAAAAACATTGTTTTCAATATTTATTTGCTTAATCCTAACTTTTAGATATTCTCCTGGAGAATATAAGTCTTTACAATTAACAATATAGGTATGTTGTAGATTATCTGCCTTTATTATAAATTCTTTTCCATATAACTCTACTAGAATATGTTTTTGACCAACAGCTAAAATTCTTACTCTTACAGTATCATTTACTTTTAGCTTTGGTAGTTCTATTTTAGCTCGTAATTGCATAGCATCTTTTCGACTTGCTATTGCTATATTAGAAGTTGTATCTATTTCTATCACAATAAAGTCAATTTCTGCTCCAAGTATTCCTCTAATGATAGATTTACTTGCTTTTTCTATTCCTAAATGTGTTGATGGAATCAGTATTTTTATATCTTCATACCATACAATAGCGCATGATATATTCTCATTTTTAAATTTGTAGTATTCATCTTCTATTCCACTGATTTTGCCTGTTAATATTCTTTTTTCTTCTTTACTACGCATTAGCTCTTTTATTGCTAGGTCTTTCAAAAAAATCACCTCCAATTAAAAAAGCACCTACCTTTTTTAGGTAAATGCTATATTTATAAAAATTGATTAATTGCCTTCGTCATATTCTTGTTTAATTTTTCTATCTTTTAATGTAACTTCTATTTTAGCAAGTATTGCTGCAGGATCCAAGTCTTTATGGTCATTAGAGAGTTGTAATTTTTCAGGTTTTATAAAAAATTGTGTTTTTTCCTTTGATCCCTTTTTTCCAACATATAATACTACTATTGTATCCTTATCCTTGTCAGTTTTCACATCCACATGTATCCAATAATCTGATTCTTTTATTGGTACTTTTCGCTTTAATTCTGGTGTATACCAATCATCCAAACGAATTAACTCGGCATCTTTAAATTTCTCCATATTTAATAGTCTCATACATTTCTGTATCACTACACGAATATTGTCAAATGGGATTGTTTTATCACATTTAATACATTTTAAGTCAATTCCAAATGGTTTACTTTCTATTTCCATTTCTATTTCTGGATGTTTAGTACAATGAAAATGTATTCCTTCGTGTGGGCAGTGATAATATTGTTCATCGAAACCTTCTCTAATTACATGACAAGTACAATCTCCACTTCCGTATAGAGAATCATTATGGTACAATGTGCATTTTCTAAAAGAAATATTATCATCTAATCGATAAATTTTTGGTTTTTCTTTTTCCATATTAAGATTCCTTTCAATTATAATTTATTTGTATTTTTATATCTAATTTTTATAATAACATAAAATTATATTAGTATCAACTTCAAAAAACACTCCAATAAAAAAGCACTTTAACAAATGCTTTTAAATTTTAATATTAATTTTTTTTAATTCATTTTGTAATTCTATATTAAATGTAGCTGCATATTTTATATGATTTTTCCAATCTCGAACTTGTCGTTCTTGTAAACTATTACCTTGAATATCAGTATTATGATATTGTTTATAGTATTCTTTTAGATATTTTAAACAATACAAATTTCTTTCATCACAAAGGTGTGGTGCAAAAGATTCTTTTCCTATATATCTATATGCAAAATATACTTTAAATTCCACATTTTCATGACAGAAAGGACATTCAGCATAAACACTAATTTTGTCACTAATTTTTATATCTTCAGGTTTTATAATTCCATTTTTATTATAGTCCCAATATTCGTTTATTTCAGGCCATTTTCCACATATACTCTTTTTCACTTTTTGATTTTTTATTTCGTTACAAATTAGTTTTTTATAGAAATCAAAATGAAAATCATGAAAATATTCTATATTCCTATGGTAATTTTCATTAATAAACTCTATTGTTGCATTTATAGCAGAATTAATATTTGAATAATCTTTCGAGCTTGTATTGTGATATATATAGTCAGTAGAATTAATCATGGGTAGCCCTTTTTCTCTAATTCTAAATAAAGTAATGTTATGTTTTAATGCTAACTTATTTTTTTCTCTATCTACAACTTCTTTATTTTTATGCCAACAAACACCATCATATTCAATAGCTAATCGTATTTCTGGAATATATATATCAAATTCCGAATTGCCTAACCAGTCAAATTTTTTTCCCATTATACTATCAGGAAAAAATTTATGTATGTAAAAAAATATATATTGCTCTGGCATAGATGTGTGTGTCGATTTAATTATATTTTGGACTTCTTTTTTCGTACCATTATAGCTGATTCTATGTAATACTTTGTTTCTACTAGCATTTTGCGAGTCACAAGAACAATTTAACATAGGTAAAGAAATTCTTTCTTTTACTTTTAAATATTGCAATCTTCCACAAACTTGACATTTCCAAACAGCCATGCTATCAGAATTATATTCAATATTTTGAGGATTAGATTTCTTTGTATTATCAAATGCTATATCATCTTTCATAAGACTTGTATATTCTTTTAAGATATCTTTTCTATTATTTTCTATACACCAATCTTTTAATGTTATAATAGTATTCACCTTCTTACATACGTATATAATATTTACAAATAAAATACTATTGTGTTTACCACTTATATCCACACGATTTACATTGTTTTGTTTTACCTATTTTACTACTCGCTAATCCAAATAGTCCAACAGAAACAGCTCGATTTAATGTTCCTATGTTTTCGATTCTTTGGCTACCGCAATGAGGACATTTAGGTATATTATTTGTTGAGGTCTGTTCTAACGGTGAATCATATTTTCTTTCTGTTTCTTCTAGTTCTCTTTTCAATTTTAAATCTAATTGTTTCATTTCTTCTTCTAGTTCTTTTTTAGATTCTTCACGTTTTTTATTTAAAATTTCATTATGTTCAATGAACCTTTTATATTCATTATAGTCATGTAGAACTTCAGTATCATTATTAGATATGTTTTTTATATTGTCAATTGTAACCCTTTTAAAAATTCCTAAATTTTCTTTTATCCATTTTCTATACATCTTAAGGTCTTCTCTTATGGTAGGAGATGAACGTTCCATATCACCTAATGTTGGAAAAGGAGTACAAGGTATATTATTTAATAATAGAACATAATACAATTTCTGTGCTATTTTGTGTCCACTTTTTTCATTTGTAGCTAAAGTTATTTTTGAGTATTTTTCTATATTCAATTGCTTTTGAATTTGCTTTGCAATTGGATAACCACAATTAGGACAAGTTTCAGCTTGGTCACTAACTTCTTTACTGCATTCATTACATTTTATTAAAGCCATATTTATTTCTCCTATTTTTATTATACCAACTAAAGAAGTAACTTTTACTTCAAATTAGTACAAATTGATTATATCACAAACTTTAAAAATTTTTCAATCTATTTTAGGCTTTTCCTTTAGGTATTTTTGTCATTTTATAGATTAGCTTTTTATTGCTAACTTTTTCCAAAAATCATCTCCAATTAAAAATGCATCTACCTTTGGCCAGGTAAATGCTATATATTTGTATAAACAATTCAATAATAATATGATAGTATATCAGTGCTATAAAAAGTTATTTATTTCCATCTGTCTCAAAATCTTCTTTATTCCATGATTGCATTTTACATCTAACACAACCATAATCGGAATGAGTTCCTTTGTAATATAATTTTACTACACTATGAGAACAACGTTCTCCAGATTTTATTGTAGGTTTGATTTTATCAAAATCCTCTTGTTGCATTCTTTCCATTTTAAATCTCCTTTCGTAATTCAAATTATAATTAATCAAACTAATTATATCACAAATTCAAAAAGTATCCCAGTCTATTTTAGACTTTTTCTTGATTTTCTTCTCTGCTTTTTCCTTTTTGCCATTAACTTGTACTTTTTCAGGTATATTTTTAGTCCATTTAGGAGTATATTCCAAAACTGAACATTCCTTTAGCTTTTTAGCAAGTGGATGTTCTGTATATCTCATTTTATCCAGTAATAACGGCTTATTTCCTCGTAAAATTGCTAATAATTTTGTAGTTGCCATTCTTAATATTTCATCTTTATTTAGCAGATTTCTCTGTAATGTTGTTATATTTTTTTGACCAAATTCAAACTCTCCTTCAAGGCCTGCATCTTTTCTAATACTTTCAGTTTGAACAGTAGAAACACCAACTAAATCACAAAAAAATCCGAGCCGTTAGTATATCTGTTGTACCTAAACCAAGTTTTGTATCACAGTTTCCAACTATTTCATCAGATAAACCGATTTGGATAACGATTGTCTAATTGACCGTTTATTTTGTGTAAGCAATATTAGGTCTATCAATCTACTTCTCAAAGTGCTGCTACGCCTATTTATATCAGGAATAGAGCCGATGTTCGCAAATTCATCTAAAAAGCAAAGCACTTCATTTTCGCATTTTCCACTAGGTCTAGAATCTGCATATCTAACTAATTTGATAAATAAGAATGTAAAAAATAATGAAGTCATGAAATCATTTGAAGAATCGACATCACTTGTTACAATATAATAAATGCAAGGTTTCTTTCCTGGTAATGTTAAATCAATATCACTTTCATTCGTTAATTTTTGTAAATCCTCGTTTTGAAACGCTTGTAGTCTAGTTCCTAGTCCAGTAATAACGGATGCTTTTATTGTATCGCTACTACTTGCAAAAACATTATAACTCATTCTAGCTGGGTTATCTTGTGGTATTTTCTTAAACATATTGTCTATTTCTTCAATATCACCATTTGCAATATAGTGATAAACATTAGTTAGAGTATTTTTATCAGATAAATTCTCCAAGAAATAAAATAAAAAAGCTTTTAATAAATTTTCTTCAGCACGAGGCCAAAAATCATCTTTTCCACTTTTCTTTTGTGTATTACTAATAATTACATTTGCTGTTGTTTGAACATCAGTTATAGTCTCATTTTCACCTAGTGGATTCCATCTATCGCTATGTCTCATATCTTTTAAGTTAAATACTTTTACAATATATCCAATACTTCTAAAATAACTAGAGGTTATTCGATAAATTTCTCCTTTTGGATCGGTACAAATAATAGACTTTAAATATTTAGAAATTTCAAGTAAATTGGTTAGTAAAAATGAAGTTGTTTTCATACTTCCAGAGCTACCAAAAACAGCAATATTTTTATTAAAATAACTATCAAATGGTAGTTTTACAATATCGCTATTTAATTTTCCAAGTATAATACCAGGAACATCATTAATTCCAAGCACTTCTTTTAGTTCCGTTTCATTCATCCAATTGGAAGTTCCATAAGTTCCATCTTCTGTTTTGAAATTAATACCTTTATTTTTATTTTCTTTTATGAATAGTACAAGTAATATATCCACTATAAAAAAAACGGAAATAACTGCAATTATGAAGTAAATAAGTACATATAAATTAGTAGTAACAATAATATTTTTTTCAAAACATATATTTAAAATCTCAATATAATTTTTTACATTGATATCTAGTACAATATTTAAGATTAAACAAAAAAATAAAAATATGTAAAAACATATCTTCTTAATCATAATAATTTCGTTCTTTATCAATGTATTCTTCCAAATTCACAGTAATATATCGTGCTGTTGGAAGTTCCTTTTTCAATTCCTTTTCTAATTGTGAATCGCAAATAATATCAATACTTTTATTTCTATTTTCTCTTAAAAATTGTTTTATTCTATTTATTTTCTCACTATCTAAAAAGTAAAAACACGAAACATATGTCTTTTTGTAATCGGTATAATCGCAAAAAATATATTCGGATAAGACAACTTTATTTCTATAATATTTATCAAGTATTTTTGACCAATTTACACTATTCAAATATTTTAATTTTTCTCTATTATCTTCTGTATCTGTAACAATTAAAACTTGATTTAAACCAAAAGCAAAATCATTTATATTGATTTTTGATGAATCATCAATTAATATAATGATATTTTTATGATACTTTTCTTTTTGTATGTCGTAAATTACTGTCATTGCATATTTAGAATCTTGTTCATTTGTAATTTGATAAGTTAAATATTCAAATCCATTTATCTCTAAAATTCCTATAAATCTTCTTGCTGTAACTGTAAATTGTTCTTTATCTTTCATACTAAAAGATGGAGTATATTTAACAAATTCACAATTATTATAAAATGCTCCTATGTTACTAATCTGTAATAATCTTGGTAAGTATTTTTTATTTCTATTTCTTCTAGTATATTCGAAGTGAAATAATTGACAATATTCAATTCCAATTTCATCAAGCATTAAATTTGATTTAATTTTCTTTATAAACTTTTTGGCAATTAGATTATTTACTCTATTTCGATAATAATATTTACTAGATGGAAAAAAGTATTTACTATCTGCCATACTTAAATATTGAAATTTGGCAATAAATCTAATTAGTTTTATCTCATTATCACCATTTGGAAAATAGTTCAAAAAATCACCTCCAATTAGTACCAAAAATTTATTAATAAATTGTCCGTTGGTAAGATATTCGATAGCATACGCTATCGCCTACTTACCTCCACTCCAAAAACTATCAAATTGATTTTTCCAAATCATTTAGTATCAATAGTTTGCTCATTTCACTACCTATCAAATTTTGATACTCTAAAAGTCATTGAAAATTTGATACTTTTTGGTACAGAGATTTTCCAAATTTGGGATAACATTTTCACTTTCAGATACATAAATTTCTGTGTGTGGATTTTCAGAAAATTCACCTTTTACTGCATAAGACATTTTTGTTATATTGTCATCTTGAATAACTTTACTCATAACTAAAGCATCTGAAATAGGTTTTATATATTTATTGTCGATATCCCAGCCAAGTATCTTGTCAAATATTTTTATATAGATAAAAATTTCGTTTTCAAATAAATTATTAAATTTTTGGGTACATTCAGCAACATTAAGTAAAATCCTTTTATGTGTATGTGTTTTTTGCGTTTTTAAATTTTTATATGATGGCAATACTTCAGGAACATATATTTTCAATATTCCATTACTAAAGTTTGCCTTGTATTCGTTATCAATTGTTTTAATTTTTTCGTATTCATATTCTACATTTTGGTTATATAACTTGATTTCAGCTAATATATTATATCTTGCTCTTTCAAAACTCATTAAAAAGCTTTCTATTTGTAAGTCTGTTAAACTATTATTTTTTGTAATTAAGTCTATATTTCGTTGTAAATTCAATAAATTTTTTTCTAAATTTTCATTTATAATCATAAATAAAGTCCTTTCCTTAAAATATTATTGAAGGGCAATACAAAAAGGAAAACATTTTATTTTTATTCTTCGTTTGCTATGAGTTTGTCATAAGCGGCAAAAACTTTTTCTGTAAGTTCTTCTCGAACTTTACTATTTAGAGGGTGGCACATATCACGATATTGTCTTTCCTCTAATTTTCTTGATGGCATTGAAATAAATCTGCCTCTTTCATTCTCTAGTAATGTAATTCCTCTAATAATAAATTGATCACTTAAAATAACATTAGCATATGCTAAAACTGGTCCTCTCTTTTTTGCTTTAAAAATTCTAACATTTGTAATTTTCATAATAAAAATCCTCCTATAAATTTATTTTTGAAGGGCAAATTTATAGAGAATTACTAACTTTTCTATTTACCTGTTTTAGGTAATGATTCGTGTTGTTCTTTTGGTATATGTGTAATTGTAGTCCATTTACTATTGGATTCTACTGTTATAGCACAATAAACACCAACAGATTTAGTATGATTTGTGAAAGTTTGTCCATCTTGTAAAGTATCTAGTGATTTACATTGCATTGTTGGACTTGTGCTTTCTCTAAATCCTTTTTCTACTCTTCCAAAGTCAAAACAAGTTTCTGTAATATACTCATCTTCAGCAAGTTCTATTGTTGTAAAATCTAATTCGTAGTTTTCTTGTGTATTTAGATTATCTTTAAATAAAATATAATCTTCTGACTTATTTGTTTTATAATATACTTTATAAGTCAAATCTTGGTTCCATATACCTGTTGTCATTGTTTCTAATCTAATATAATCAGTTGGAATATAATCCATCCATTTGAAATTGTCTAAATATATATTAGAATTATTTGCTACATTAGAAAAAGTATAGTCTACTTTTTCACCAGGTTTAATTTCAGTAGAACCTTCTTTGTCGACATCTACTTCAATATCAACAGGCTCATTTTCAATAGTTTTTTCAATAGTTTCTTCGTGATTTACTATTTCAAATTCATATTTTTCATCACTTAATATATAGTATTCGGAAGAAGTTTCAAGTTCTTTTGCATAGTATTTTCCTTTGTATAAATAATCTGTAGTTGCAATCCCATTTTCATCTGTTGTAACTTCTTGAAGTAGATTATCATTTATATCATAAATGCCGAATTTAACACCTTCTAATTTTTTATCATTATCTTTTTCATCTACTTTTGTAATTTCTAATTTTCCTTTTATTCTTTGATTTTCAAATGTTACATTGGTTATTTGATTTTCTTCTAAAGTAATAGTTTTTTCTTCTGTATTTAATACATAATCCTCTTTAGTTTCTAATTCAACTAATTTCAAGTTTGGAAAATCTCTAATAGAATATCTTTGAGTAAGTGCTTCCCCTTCATTGTTAGTAATAACTGTTTCTAATAAATTATTGTCTTTGTCATAAATACCAAATTTAACACCTTCCAACTTAATTTCATTATTTTCATTGTCTATTTTAATTATTCTGATTTGTCCCTTTTTTAATTCATTTTCAATTGTGGTTTCTGTTGTTTTTTTCCATTCTATTTTTATATTTGTATCTTCAGCTAAATTGTACCATCTATTTGTTTCCTTTTCAATTAAAGCATAGTCAGCAACTCTTAAATTTTCCAAATAAATTTCACCGTTTACATCTGTTCTATATGTACCTATAACTTTTTCTTGTTCATAGCTATACAAATCAAATTCTACATTTCCTAGAACAATATGATTATTATCCTTATCAACTTTATAAACTTGTAAATTTCCTCTTTTTCTTTCATTTTCAACATTTTTAGTTATAGTATCAGCATATTTAAAAACAATTTCTTGCTCATTTTCATTTATAAGATAATTTTCATCTGTTTCAAGTTCTTTTGCAATTATTTTTCCAGGCCTTAATTTTTCAATTATGATTTCTCCATTTTGATTAGTTGTATAATTACCAATTTCTTCTCCATCCTCGTATTTGAAATTAAAAACAACACCAGGAATTCTGTATTTTGCATCTTTTAACTCGGCATCTTCCTTAACTACTTTTATAGTACATTTATGCGTATCAATAGAAAAATTGCCTACACCTTGTTCATCTCCATAAGGGTCAAATGTAACTGCATAATTTTGTAAAGAACTGTTTGGAGCTTTTCCATAAAAAATAGGATAAGTCTCGCATTTACTTCTTACTAAAATAGTTATATCCATATCATTTACTACATTATCTGTTGGAATTAATACTTTAAAATGTTCATTACCATTAAAAGTAGTTTGTTCTTGACCATTCATATTAGTTATTTTTGAACCACTTGGTAATCCATTTGTCGCTGTTATTGTATAACTTTCCATATTTACAAAACTTGATACATTAAATTCTTGATAGCAATAATCTCCATCTCTTACTAAATCGGCAATTTTATTTACTGTTACATTAGCGGAGTTTGGAGTTCTTGTTCCATATCTTCCTTCGTTTACCAAAGAAATAATAGCATTTTTTATTTGTGTACCTCGTGTATCAGCACCATTGTATCTTGCTTCAGGATTATAGCCATAAAGAAGACAGTAAACGGCTTGCTTTGTGGCCACAAAAGCATCTTGATCAGTACTACAACCTAATTGACTAGCTGACCTATAAGGAAAACCAGCGGTAATAACTCTCCATATTTCAACATTATCTAAAGTTGATTCAATATCTACGGTATATTCACCATGTTCAGCTCCATTTCTGTCAGCATTTAAACAATAGGCTGGATATATTTTTCCATTGTAATTATATCCTATATAAGTTGTAATGATATAACTCCAAGCATTTTGCTTTGTATCCCAAAACTCCAAGTGAAAACCACAGTCTCCAAGATTAATAATTGGTGCTGAATCTATTTGAGTTGCTGAAACAATGCCACTAAAAGCATTCAATAAATATATTAGTAATAATATAATATAAATTAATTTGTGTTTATTTTTTTGTTTAATCATTTTTTACCTCCTATTAAAAAAGAACACTTTTTATTTTAAGTGTTCTTGAAATTTTATTATTTGTTTACTATAAAACATAACATCGAGTCTCTACAAGTTCATTATTAACATAGTAATCTTGAGCATAAATTTTTATTGTTCCAAAACTATTTTTAATTGCATCTTTAATTCTCACTTCGCTATATGTAAATCCTGTTAGTTGATTTGATATACTACTATCAGTAACAATACTATATCCAAATTTTTTCATGTTTTCTGAAGGATTAGCATTTATATAATTTCTTATTTTATTGATATAAGAATTATTAGTCTCCAAGCATTTAGTATTAGTAGTAGATACTGTTGAAGATGCTTGTGAAGAAGTTTGTGTTTGTGTTGGTTCTTGCGATTGTTTCTGTGTTTGAGCAGTTGTTTCTGCCTTTGGCGTACTAACTTTTGCTTGTGTTTGTGAAATAGGTTTTGAATTTTTGTTTTCAGATTGACTTTCCTTTGAACTATCATTAATGACTTCTATATCATTTTGTGTTATTTCGTTTTCATTATAAGCAGCAGTTACAAGTTCATTTGAAATCAAATCCTCATTTAATAATGCTTCTTCAATGTTAGGTTTAAATTTGATTTTTGGATTATCCATATTTTTTGTTAATATAACAAGTCCTATTAATGGAATTCCAATTGTGAATAAAATAATCACAATACAAATTATTAATTTTTTCTTTTTCATAATACATCACCTCATATAAGAGTTTAACATCTTTTGTATAAAAAGAGAACGTTCAAAAGAAAAAATTTTTTTCTTTTGTAATCTACTATTTTCAAGCAATTAGAAGATATTTCTATTTAGAAATTCTATATTTCTATTGCTTGAACCAATAATCTTTTTGAAGGATTATTTTTTATACAAGTAATTAAAGTAATCCTATTTTCTATTGTATTTTCTAAAACCGATATATCAGTATATTCGATTTCCTTGATATCACATACTTTGTAAGTCTTTTGACCTAAAACACAAGCATATTGAATAGTATCTCCTTGTGATACTTTATATAGTTCTTTCCACATATTAATGTAATTGTGAGCAGCAAGACAAACATTACCATCAAAAATTCGACTACTTTCAAAATGTCCTACACCTTTATCAAGTGTATCTAGTTTTGTTCCTTCAAATACTAAACCTTCAAAACCAATTTTTTCTATTTTCACTACACCTATTACGCTTTCACCATCTATTTGTAATAAAAAATCATCATTTAGTGTATTTTTTTCTGTATCTAATCTATCTTGAACATTTGAATAAGTTTCATACACATACTCGATTTTCTTTTTATTAGCAAAGTATCTAAAAACGAAAAAGAATAATATTGATGCAATAATAATAAATATTATAATTGATATAACAATTGCATTTTTTAGGTTTTTACTCAATTTATATGCCTCCTTTCCTATAAAAATAATAGAACTAGCTAATTATCTAGTTCTAAAAAATTCTTAATATATTTTGAAACTTTAGAAAATGAATTTGGATTTGTAATCTTTTGGCATACATCATCTAAATCAAACTGATTCAAAATAATGTCATAAATTCCAAGCATAAGAGCATCTTTTAATTCCTTGACATTTTCATCTTCTAAAATGAGAATAACTTGTATATTTTTTTCTCGGACTTTAAACATAAAGTCTTTGAAATTATATTTATTCGGCTGAATAGTGGCAATTAGAGTTGTTGCTTGTTGCTCTTCTAAAATGTAATCTGTATAATAGACAATTCTACTATCTTCAATTTTTTTGTTTAAATCTCTGTCTAATTGCTCATTATCTGTAAATATTAAAACCACTTTTTAAAACCTCCTTAAATTATTCAAAATAGTCCTCTGGATTTGCAAAACAACCATTTATTCGTACTTCAAAATGTGCGTGTGGCCCTGTTGAATAACCAGTTGAGCCAACTTTTAAAACTGCTTGTCTTTGAATAACTATATCATTTGTATTTACTAGTATTTCGCTACCATGTGCATATAAAGTAACAATTCCATTGCCGATGGTCTATCATAACCATATTTCCATATGCAGGGTTATAAGAAGCCTTTATTACTATACCATCAGCCATAGCAACAAAATTTGCTCCAAGTGGCGCACCTACATCTGTTCCACTATGTAATTTGTATGCACCGAGTAATTGGATGCGTTCTCATACCAAAAGGAGAAGAAATATTTGTATAACCTGGTATAGGCCAAATAAACATTCCGTGTAGGAATTAATCCTATTCCATTGGTTATAGTTGTTGGCGAAGTTTCTTTTTCTTTTAGCCATTCAGCATATTGTTCTTCGTAATTTTCATTAGAAAGTTGTTCAGCAATTTGCATATCATCTTCAGTTGTGAAAAGAGAATCTGCAACAGTACATACTGCAAAAACTATTCCTACAATGATTATTATAAATGGAAGAAAAGGCTTGATAATTTTAAATGCTACTTTTTTTAGTTTGTTTTTTGCCTTATTTTTCGCTTTATCCTTTAGGCTCATTTTCATCACCTAGTTTCTTCATATTTGCATTATCATTTGCAACTTTGCTTATATACTCTGTATTTTGAAAACTATTCTTATTATTTCTATGATTTTTATAGGAATTATTACTAAAATTCCCTTCGGCTAAACTTGCACCTACTTTTAAGTAGGTTTTTGTTGCATTATAACCAGTTTTTAAAACACCACCTGCAATATGTTTTGGACCTATTGAATTTCTCGTATTCAGATTTGGTTTATTATCTCCGTTTGATGTTGGTATTGTCATTTGATTATTTCCTTTTTGCTTTGGAATTACATCTCTAATAGGATTTATGTTTCCGTTATAGTCTTTTTCAGCACTTAAATTCATAGTTGGATTAATAACTTCCTTTGCTCTTGAAACAAAACCTTTCAAACCACTTCCAGTACCTTCATTTTTCCCATTACTTGAAGAACTAGAAGATGGACTTTTAAATTGTTCTTTTATTGCTCCTAGACCATATCCCATCATTGCACCCATTCCCATAACTCTACCTGTCATTTGCTCATTATCCACACCAGCAATTCTGCTTGTTAGATTTTGTAAGCAATTTTGTAGAGCATCTGCTAAAGGAAGAATCATCATCGCCCATATAAGACTAACAGCCCAACCACCACCGACTTGGCAAAAATGCTAAATAAATAAGGAATAAAAAGCAATATACAAATTGCATAAATATATTCATTATTATTTGACCAGCCCAAATTGATGCTGCTGTTACATTCTTGTTTATGATCCATAATCCACAAGCAATAGGTGTAAATACACTAAATATTATTATTGTAAATTGTCTAACTATAAATTTTATATTTAGTTTTACAAAAAGGTAGATAAACATTGCAATAACAAGAGCTGTTGTAATTGCATTTCCTGTTTTTATGCTTGTTAGCATACTATTTCCTAAAGTAGCATCTAAAGTACCACTATTAGCAGCAGTCACTAATAAATGTACTAGACTATTATTCATAAATAGTAAAAATCTAATAAAAAGAGGGGCAAGAGTAATTAACACACCACCGAAAACATAATCTCATTAGACTTTCTTTTGCTTCGTTTTTCTTCGCAGTGTTCATACCAGCAAACATTATTTTATATGATAAGATAAATACAGCTATTAATATCAAAATACTTGATATAATTGCAAAAACAGAATACCATTTCATAGTTTTATTCCACAAATCTTGTGTAAATGGGGATAAACTATCATTTGAATTATTATTGTTAAAAATCAACTCATCGTAATCCTTAAATCCAACATTTGCATCTTTTCCAGTCGTAAAATCAAAAATAGTTTGTGCAATTCCTCCAATACACTCTGCAATTATCTTTTCAAATAAAGATCCATCTTCCTTTTTTATTTGCTCTTTAAATTTGACATCAGCGCCAAAACACATAGGACATAATAAAAAAAGAATTGTAATTACTATCAATAA
This sequence comes from Clostridia bacterium, assembly GCA_022792395.1. Lineage (GTDB taxonomy): Bacteria > Bacillota > Clostridia > TANB77 > CAG-508 > CAG-269. Next base: position 7,280 of record JAAWAX010000015.1, on the reverse strand, counting down.
ACTTTTAAAAACCTTTTTCACATTATCACTTCCCATCATTAATTAGGGCAAATAGGAAACTTTTTTAAGTAAAAACAAATTCTTTTTCATATGGGGTTATTATAAATTTTATAGCTGTTACACTATTATTAAGGCTTACTACACATTGACCTGGACTTGCTGTTGTTAGAAATTCTTTTGTACCTTCTGACAGATTAAAAAATTCGACAACACTATCAACACTTCCAGGACTTTGTTTGAATATGTATCTAGTAGGGCATATATTTATAATGGTTTTTCCGTTCCTCCGAATTTAAAAATTCATCAATAAATTGACTTCCGTATGAATAATGGAACATTATATTTACGACCTCTACGAGCTACATTTACTAAAAATTCAGCCGATTCTTTATATTTTAAAAATAACCAGGCTTCATCACATGCAATAATTCTTTTTTTCTCTCGATTCTTTAATACAAACTTTTGCCATGCCCAAGTAAGAATAACAAAAGAAGAATACAATTTTGTAAATTCATCCTTGATTTCGCTCATGTCGAAGCATATTATATCTTCAGAAGATGTTATCTTACTTTCACAGTCAAAAATACCTAGAGAATTGCCTTTTAGAAAAGGAACTAAAATATCAGATAATTCCTCGCATTTTCCACGTTCTTTTAATTTCTTTTGGAAATCGCTTAAAGTAGGCATTTTCTTTTGTATTTTTCCAACTGCATATTTACCATTTTCTAATTTTCCACCTTTTCTTTCATACAATGAATTTATATCTGTTGTGATTCCTTTTTCTGCATATAATTGATTAACTATTACCTCGATTTCAGTATTTTCAGTTCCTGTCAATGTTCTTCCATAATTTCTACATATAGTCGCCATTAAAGACCTTATTTCTGCAACTTTATCATTTATATTCAAAAATTTGTTATTGCCTTTTATATCAGGCTCGATTTCAAAAGGATTTATTCCAGCTGACTTTCCTTGTTCAATTTTTATTATTTTTCCACCAAGCATTTTTGTTAAATTAGCATATTCTCCGTTCCACATCTATAAAAAAAGCACCACAACCGAGTTGTTGCAATGTTTCTAGCAACCAATGTTTTTAATGCTACACTTTTACCTCCTCCTGAAGTTCCGACAGATGAAAACATGCGGATTTGGTAATGTTGGTGGACCTATAAATGTATCAATATAAACAGGAGCATTCGTATACATATTTCTACCTATAAAAATTCCTTTGTCATGTGATAAATTAGGATTAGAAATTGGAATTAATGTAGCAATACCGACCTGCTACCATATTTCTCTCATAGTTTGGAATAGGTATTTCTCCACTTGGAAGAATTGTTTTATATCCTTCCAGTTGCCTAAAAGTTAAAGTTCTTATCATTGCTGTCTTTTTATTCAATTCACTTTCTAATATTTTTGTCTTTTCATTAAGTTCTTCGATGCTTTCAGCATTTAATGATATAAAAATTGTTGCAAAAAACAATTTATCTTGATTCGTTTGTATAAGCATTCTTAAATCTTCTAAATCTCCAATTTGCTTTTCAAGTTCTGGTAAATGTAGTATGTTTCCGTTGTCGTGAATAAGTTGCATATTCACTTTGTGATTGTACTAATTTTCTTGTTAATTGATTAATGATATTTCCATTATTAGCTGGTTCTACTTTTACAGAAATATTTATATTTCCTATGTGAAATAAACTATCAATCCAACTTACCCAAGTTTGTTCAGGATATATTGTCATTACAAAAGTTCTAGTAAATTTATTATAACCTAGATTTATATAATCTCTTTTTTCTTGTAATGTATCAGGCAAAATAATATCTGCAATGGTAGGAACATTATCAAATATGTTTATTTCTTTTTTCTTTTGTTTTCTGTTTTTTACCAACATATAGATTTTTTCCTCCTTCCTTTAATTTACTAATATTTAAACCGGAATTTTTGTTCAATTCCCTATAAATTAAATTGTAAAGCTCATCTTCGTTAAGTATTTCACACATAATTTTTGCTCTTAACAGATTTCCTGTAAAAGCCATTGATTTTCTGTTTAATTCTTCTATTGCATTCTCATATAATCCATCATAGCTTATAATTGCATAGTTTTTTACAACTGATATTGTTCTATTCTCCATAAGATTTTGTAAATACTCAATTAAATATTCTTTATACTCTTTAATTTTAAAGCTATTTGTTTTATTTTCTTTTAAAAGAGAGATTACTTTACTTGTATCTATAAATTCTGTTGTACTAAAAAATTGAATTGGATAATCTATTGCTAAAGCTGTTTGGATCAGTACATTTTCAATGGCATTTTGCTCTGCATCTGAAAGCATATTATAATCTATATTTCCAAGTCTAATAATGTTGGAATATCTATTGCCTAGACAAATAATATTATCCTTAATCTTAATATCAAATATATCTGCTAATTGTTTCTTATTGCTTTTCTTACTTTTTTCTTTTGTATTATTTTTTGATTCTTGCTTAATATTGCTATTTACAGTATTTTTCTTATGATTTAGATATACTACTGTACCAATTACAAAAATAACAGTCAAAAATAGAAAAACGAACATTATAACCATTTACTACACCTCGCATATATAAATTTCTTTTTGCGAAAAATATATTTTATGGCAAAATAAAAGAACTTATCAAAGTTCTGCTCTCCAATTTTTAAAAAGCTACATAGCAAGAAAAAAGTTGCTATTAAACTAATAAAAAATATCTTTATTACAATTGGAAATGGCGTTGCAAGTATTCCTAAACTAGAAGAACCTAGCATTATATAAAGTACTTGCCTTAAACTTAAATAGCCACCAAATATTTTTTCTTCCCTTTTGATGTCAAAAGGAACTTTAAAAATTCTCATAAATTGATACCTCCTAACTTCCAAGCAAATTGCCGGAATTATTAGTTGCAACATTTATGATAATACCTGCTATGATTAAACTTGCACCAAGTATAACACCACCACCACAGATCCAGGCAAGTGAGCCTATTGATTCAGCTCTTTTCTGTGGATTATTAGCATTAGCAATCATTTTAATTGCTGCTACAACCACACTTGCAAAAATTAAAACACCGCCTAAAGGCATTGCAATAGATGTTATTACTCTTTTGATATTGTCTGTTGCTGTTTGTACTTCAGCCGTTCCAATACCTTCAGCAAAGCAAACATTGCTTTTAATTGCTAGTAATGTCATTGTTGTTCCTATTGTAGATAGTTTAGTTAGTAATTGTTTTTTCTTTTTTGGTAAATTCATAATCAAATCACTCCTTTTACAATTTTTTTGAAGGGTAAATTGTAAAAAAAACACTAGATTTTTAAATCCAATTCTTAAAATATACAATAAAAAAAGGAATACATAGAAAAAATATGTTTCCAAACAATAAACAGAGTGTAGAAGTTAAGAATTTTGATTTTATCTTTTGTGATTTTATCAAGCATCCTATTGCAAGCATAATAAGTGAAAATATCAATAACATTACAAGTATTATTAACATTACTTTAAATCCCACAAAAAAGATATTAAATACAATATTTTGAAAATTATTCATATAATCAGTTAGCATATGATTAGCTCCTTTTATTACTAGAATATTCATTTATAATAGACTTCTTATAGTAATTTAGCAAATCTCTTGGCGAATGTTCTTGTGCTAATATGTATAAGTTTACTAGCTTTTCTCTATTAACCTGTGATAGCAAATTACAGAATTTGCTATTATACAAATCATAGAGAATATAAATAATTTCTTTTAGCATTTGAATTTTATCTTTTTGCATAATGTCTAAAATTTCTTGTGTATATAAAAAGTCTAAACGATTCAAGATGTTGTAAAATTTTGTTGGAACTTTATTGCTATTATTTATTATAAAATTAAATAAATCATCTATATTAAATTTTATATTATTATTGGTGAAGTTTTTTTCACCCCCACCAATGAAACTTTTTTCATACCTACCTACGAAATTTTTTTCATACCCTAGAGAATCAGTCAAGAAAATTTTTCTTTGATAACTATTCTCAATAACAACTCTTATATATCCTCGTTCTTGTAATTTTGAAATTGCTATTTGTATAGCTCTACTAGTACAATGATATAAATTTGCGAAATAATTGTTTGTAGCAAAACAATACCCCTCTTTGTTAGATAAACAGGTTATTTCTCCATATAATAGTTTTGCTTTGTCTGTTAGCTCATCATCGTAACGTACAACTGCTGGAATAATAGCATAGTAATTACTTTTATTTTCTTCGTTCAATTTTGTTCCCCATTTCTATAAAATTTTTATCTGCATTTTTCCACTAAAATATAGGCATACAAAAAGAGGCCAACATTAGCCCCTAAAAATAAACCAATAAAAAATTGTATCATTATTATATCTCCAATAAAAAAAGTGAATACCTATTTTTATATTTTCCTGTCAATAATCAACAGAGGGAGATGCCGCCGTTTGTTTAGCAGAAAGTGTTGCTGGAAGTGTTGCAGAGTTTTCTAATTTGATGAATGCAAAAGCACAAGAATTAGGTCTTTCTAATAGTCATTTTGAATCTCCACATGGTTTAGATTCTGATGAACATTACACAACCGCTTATGAATTAGCACTTCTTTCAGACTATGCTTTAAAAAATTCTACTTTTTTAAACATTGTTGGAACCAAAACTTATACTGTTACCATCAATGGTTATCCTAAAAACCTTTCCAATACCAATGAATTATTAGGAAATTTAAATGGTATTTACGGGATAAAAACAGGTTTTACAAATGGGGCTAATCGATGCCTTGTAACTGCTTGTAAAAGAGGCGATATGGATATTATCTGTGTTGTTTTGGGGGCTGATACGAAAAACTTTAGAACAAAAGATAGTATTAAACTAATTGAATATACTTTTAAAAATTTTGAATATTTTAATATAAAAGATTTTGTAGAAAATTACTTGACTGACTGGCAAAATCAAAATCCTAATTTCTTTTCGATTGAAAAAGGAGCTTCCAATAAGTTAACGATTAAAATGGATGCTAGTTTAGAAGAAAACCCTATTCTTCCTATTAAAAAAGATTTAATTTCCTCTGTAGAAGGAACTCTATCTTTGGAATCAGAACAAAAAGCACCAATTCATCAAGAAGATGGACTCGGCAAACTAAAAATTTCTTCTCAAGGAAATCTTATAGCAGAATATGAGTTATCTTCCAATAGTACTATCAAAAAAAATACGATGTTTGATTATATGCTAAATTTCTTTAAATTTTATCCAAATCAATTAGAGAATTCTGTATTCTAATCAAAACTAAATTATTATAAAGATTAAATTAGTAAGCCAATCATATTATTTATGATTGGCTCTAATTTTTATTTTACATTTTCTTTTATGTAGTCAACTACATCTCCTACTGTTACTACTTTTTCTGCATCACTATCTGGAATTTCTATATCAAATTCTTCTTCTAATGCCATAACTAATTCAACGATATCTAATGAATCTGCTCCTAAATCATCAATAAAAGATGCCTCCATAGTTACTGCAGTATCTGCAACACCTAATTGTTCAACAATAATTCCTTTTACTTTTTCTAAAACTTCTTCTGAACTCATTATTAAGAGTTCACCTCCTCTTTAAATTTATAAATGATTATTTATATTTCATTTATATTATATGTTTTTCTATTTGTCAAGTATATTATAAAAATATTTTTATTTTATACTAACAAGTCGAAAATGTCCTATTTTTCAAACTCTTCTATCATTTTATCTACTGCTTTATTTTCAACGAATTTCTCTGCTTGTATTAGTGTATATTCAAACAATAAAGCATCGCTACTTCCATGTGCTTTTACAACTGGTCTTTTCACTCCTAAAAATAATGCTCCACCATAAGATTTATAATCCATCGTTTTCGAAAATCTTTTGATAGCTGGTAATGCTGGTATAGAGAAAATTTTAGCTAATAAGTTTTTGGTAAAACTTTCTGTTAAAGATTTTTTTACAAATTTTCCTAGCCCTTCTGTTGTTTTCAAAAATACATTTCCTGTAAATCCATCTGCTACAATAGCATCTATTTTACCTGAAAAAGCATCTCTTCCTTCTACATTTCCAACAAAATTAATGTTTAATTCTTCTGATTTTTCTTTTAATAATTGATAACTTTCACGAATCAACTCATTTCCCTTTGTTTCTTCTGTTCCAATATTTAATAATCCAATCGCTGGATTTTCAATCCCATATGTATTTCTTAAATAGATACTAGACATTTGTGCAAATTGTAATAAATTGATTGGCTTACAATTTGTATTTGAGCCTGCATCAATTAACAATAATTGGCTTTTATACGCTGGTAAGATACCTGCTAATGCTGGTCTATCAATTCCTTTAATCCTTCCTACTAATAAGGTAGCTCCAGTTAGTAATGCCCCTGAATTTCCTGCTGAAATAAATACATCTCCTTCCTCTTCTTTTAGCATTTTAAATCCTACTACCATAGAAGAATCTTTTTTGTGTTTTATGGCTAATGTTGGTGTATCTTCCATTTCAATCGTTTCTGTTGCATTTCTAACTTTCAATCTATCTGATATTTCTTCTATTTCTTTTCCATAAAACTCTTTTACTTTATTTCGGATAACATCTTCTTTTCCTATTAAAATTACCTCTGCTTTAATTTTATTAATCGCATTAATAGCCCCTTTAATATTAGCATCTGGTGCATTATCTCCTCCCATTGCATCTAACAATATCTTCATTTATTTTCCTCCCTTAAGTCTTGTCTAATTTATTATATTTTTAATATCTATATTTTATTATTCTTTCTAAAAAAAAGCAAGCACTTTATAGAAATTTGCGAATGGTCAAATTGGGACAGGCACAGCTTAACCATTTTTGGCTAAATTGGGACAGGCACAACTTAACCATCATCCTACTTTAACCAAAATAATAGCACATAGGGGCTTGATTTTAGTTTCCTACACAACAAAAATGCCACTATATCAATAGTGACATTTTTTATTTTCTAAATTAAGCTAAAATATCTGCAACAACTCCTGAACCAACTGTTCTACCACCTTCACGAATAGCAAATCTTAATCCTTTTTCGATAGCGATAGGTGTAATTAATTCAATTGTCATTGATACGTTATCTCCTGGCATTACCATTTCTGTTCCAGCTGGTAATTCAATAACTCCTGTAACATCTGTTGTTCTGAAATAGAATTGTGGTCTATATCCATTGAAGAATGGTGTATGTCTTCCACCTTCTTCTTTTGTTAATACATAAACTTC